>NZ_LABY01000207.1 GCF_001043975.1 Methylobacterium variabile | reverse complement strand
CGAGGCCGCGAACGGCTCCAGAAACGGAGCGCGGTACGATTGCATCAGCCCAGTGGCGACGTAGAGCAGGAAGCCCAGGGGCTGCAGGACGACGAACCACAGGCCGCGCTGTGCATCGACCACCGCCACGGTCGATAGCGAGCGGGCCATCATGATTACGCCAACGTAGGCGAGCCCGAGCGGCACGACGTACGCGACGAGCTGGGCGACGATGCGGTAGCAGGCCTCGACCCCATCGGGGGTGTTCGCACCCCAGCCGGCGAGCGCCAGGCCGAGCACCACGAAATCCACGACCACGATGACGTAGAAGAGGCCGAGGCCGAGATCACGTCCGACCAGCCCGGGGCCGAGCGGCAGCACCACCATTGCGAGCGCGACACCCGCGAGCGCCACGACCGGGCCGGCCGGCAGCAGCAACCGGTCGGCGTTGGGCAATTCGAGGGCGTGCTGCAAGTCGGCCCCCTGCGCTGGGCCGGGATCCTGGCCGGCGCGACCGAAAGCGCGCTCGACCACGTGAGTCAGGGCGGTACCCCCGAGCAGGGCGGCGAGGACCGCCAGGGCAGCCGCTATTCCCATCGCAGCCCACCCATGCCCCAGGCGTAGGCGATGCCCGCCGACAGGAGCACGATGAAGACCAGCATGTCGAGGAAGGCGCTCACGCCGATATCGGCGAAGACGACCGCCCATGGGTACATGAAGATCATCTCCATGTCGAAGGCGAGGAAGATGAGTGCGTAGACCGCGTAGCCGAAACGGAACTGCGCCCAGGCCGGGGGAGCGTGGACGGTCCGAGCCGGCGCTCGCGCGAGCGCGGCAGCCGCCAGCAACGCGAGGCCTACGGCCATGACCAGCACCAGGGCTACGAAACCGAAGTCACCGAGGACCGGGCTTTGCGCCGTCATCCGCTCCATCCGCCTCTCCTTCCAGCGGCTCCCGCCCAGGGCTCTCCCTCACATCCGGGAGCCACGTCGCCGTGGCGCCCGGGACGCCAGCGTCAATCCTCCTTGAAAGCTCTCCTGATTTGGTCGTTGAGCGGTTTCGTCAGGTAGGATAGCATAGTCCGCTCGCCGGTCCGAATGAACACCTCAGCCGGCATTCCCGGCACGAGCCTCACGCCCTGGAGCCGCGCGAGCGCCTCGGGCCTGGGCGTGACGTGGACCTTGAAGTAGCTCGTACCCGATTTCTCGTCCGTGATCTGGTCGGCGGCGACGAGGCTGACGGTGCC
This sequence comes from Methylobacterium variabile, assembly GCF_001043975.1. Taxonomy (GTDB): domain Bacteria; phylum Pseudomonadota; class Alphaproteobacteria; order Rhizobiales; family Beijerinckiaceae; genus Methylobacterium; species Methylobacterium variabile. The sequence goes on along the minus strand of NZ_LABY01000207.1, from coordinate 30,689 downwards.
CTCGACCTCCGGGGTGGTCCTCTGGTTGAACGCCGTCAGCCTGAGCATCGCCGCCTGCCCGCGCTGCACTTGGTCGATGTCCCTCGGGGTCACCTTGGCCTCGATGACGAGGGTGTCGGCCCGCGGCACGACCAGCATGATCGGCTCTCCCGGGTTGATCACCCCGCCGACGGTGTGGACGGCGAGTTGGTGGACCACCCCGTCCTGGGGGGCCCGGATGTCGGTGCGCTTCAGCTGGTCCTCGGCCGCCACCCGCTTCTCGCCGAGTTCGGCGATCTTCCCCTGCACCTCGCCCAGCTCCTTGGCCACCTCGCTGCGCAGGTTCTGGTCGACCTGGATCACCTGGAGCTCGGTCTCCGAGATCTTTCCCTTTGCCTGCGCGATGGAGGCGACGAGCTGCCCGTATTCGCCCTCCAGGCGGGCGGCGTCGCGTTCGAGGGCCGTCACGCGCTGGATCGGGACGAGGTTCTTGCGCCAGAGCTCGCGCACGCCTTCGAGCTCGCGGTTGATCAGGTCGATCTCGCGCTTCTTGGCGGCGACCTGCCCCGTCAGGCCCTGGATCTCCTCGCGAAGCTGCCCTGTCCTTTCCCTCAACTGCGCCTTCTGTCCTGTACGGGCTTCCCGACGAAGCTCGAACAGCCGGATCTCGCCGGCCACGACCTTGCCGGCCTCGGGCTCGGTGCGGCCCCGCTCCCGCAGGGCGGCCGGGAACTTGGCCTGAGCGACCCCGTCGCGCTCGGTCTCTAGGCGCCCCTGCCGCGCGGTCATCTCGATGAGGCTCTTGTCGATGGCCGATAGGTTCGCCCTGGTGACCGTCTCGTCCAGGCGAAGGACGACCTGCCCGGCTCGTACCACGTCCCCGTCCCGGACGCGCAGCTCGCCCACGACGCCGCCGGTGGGGTGCTGCACCTTCTTGACGAAGGAGTCGACCACGAGCGTGCCCGGCGCGACGACGGCGCCGGCGAGTTCGGTGGTCGCCGCCCATCCCCCGAGGCCGCCGGTCAGGAGCGTCGCGGCCGAAAGGCTCAGGAGGACGTGGCGCCGTACGGAGCGGCGGATGTCCCAGGTGGGTGACGCTCTCACGCCGTGGCCTCCTCTTCCTGCGTGGCGTCCGCGCCGGCCACCACCCTCAGCGGCACCGGCCGCTCTCCGACCGAGGCGAGTTCTCCGGCTTCGACCCGGGGCAGCCTGGGCTGCCCCGATGGCGCGCGGGCGGGCGGCCGCTTGAGCACGGACAGGACCTGCTCCTTCGGCCCGAAGGCTTGGGCGCGTCCTTCCGCCATGAGGAGCACGTGATCCACGCCCGCTAGGCCGCTGGGTCGGTGCGCGACGACGACCACGATGCCGCCGCGGGAGCGGACGCCCCTGATCGCGCCGGTCAGCGCGTCCTCGCCTTCGGCATCGAGGTTGGAGTTGGGCTCGTCGAGCACGACGAGAAACGGGTTGCCGTAGACGGCGCGGGCGAGCGCGACGCGCTGGCGCTGCCCACCCGAAAGGGCGGCCCCGCCCTCCCCGATGGGAGTGTCATAGCCATCCGGCAGGGAACACACGAGGTCGTGGGCACCAGCCTGGCGCGCGGCCGAGATGATGTCCTCCGAGGATGCGCCCGGGTCGAACCGTGCGATGTTCTGGGCGACGGTGCCGGCGAAGAGCTCGACGTCCTGCGGCAGGTAGCCGACATGCCGGCCGAGCGCCTCCGGCGTCCACTGATCAAGGGTGGCGCCGTCGAGGCGGATGCAGCCGCGCAGGGGGCGCCAGACCCCAACCAGCGCGCGGACGAGCGAAGACTTGCCCGAACCGCTCGCGCCGATGATGCTGAGGCCCTCGCCGGCCCGGAGGGCGAACGTGACGTCGCGGACGAGGGGACGGTCCGACCCAGGGGCCGCCGCGGTCAGGGTCTCCACGCGGACGCTTTCGCGGGGCGGCGGCAAGGCGACGCCCACGGCGCGACGCGGGAAAAGGGAGAGGAATGCCTTCAGGCGCGTCCAGCCCTGGCGCGCGGCCACGAGTCCCTTCCAGTGGGCGACGGCCAGTTCCACCGGTGCGAGCGCCCGGCCGACGAGGACGGAACTGGCGATCATGATGCCACCCGTCGCTTCTCCCGCTATCACGAGGTAGGCGCCGATGCCGAGCACCAGTGACTGCAGCGTGAGGCGCGCGACCTTGGTCATGGCGCCGAGGCCGCCCGAGACATCGGAAGCGCGGCGCTGGGCGACGAGGTGGCGCTCGCTTGCCTCATCCCAGACGTCGCCCGTGTGCGCCGCCATGCCCATGGCGCGCAACACCTCGGCATTGCGCCGCCCGGCCTCCGCTAGAGCGTTGCGTTGGCTCGCCGCGGCGGCTGCGGCCTTTGAAGGCCGCCGCATCAGGAGGTCCGTCACTAGAGTGATCACCACTAGGAGGAGCGCGCCGCCGAGCACGGCCGACCCGATCCAGGCGTGGAAGGCGAAGCAGAGCAGGAGGTAAAGGGGGATCCAGGGCAGGTCGAACAGGGCGGCGGGACCCGGGCTCGACAGGAAGGCCCGGACTTGGTCGAGGTCGCGGAGCGGCTGCAGGCCGTCGCCCTGCTGTGCTGTGGTCAGCGGCGCTTGCACGACGGCCTCGTAGGTGCGTCGTCCGAGGGACCGCTCTACGGTCGCGCCAACTCGGACTAGCAGCCGGTTGCGCAGAACGTCGAACAGGCCCTGGAATGCATAGAGCGCGAGCGCAATGGTCGCTAGGCCGAGCAGCGTGGGGACGCTGTGGCTCGGCAGCACGCGGTCGTACACCTCCAGCATGAACAACGAGCCGGTCAGATAGAGGACGTTTACGAGGGCGCTCAGCAGGCCGATGGCAAGGAGCGCAGTTCCGGCCCCGCTCGGTAGGCCGCCCTCCTCCATACCCGCTTCGTCACCGGATAGGTTCGACAAACTCTTGACGTGGCTCATCTCGACGGCCCTGACGGCGGAGAGGCCCTCGGGCGGCACGTCCCTGCGGCCCGGGGGATCGTCGGGAAGACGGCCAGCCCGGCCGTCCATGGGAGCGCCCGCAGAAGGACCGCGGGCGCAGGCGTCACTTAGGCCACGTAGCTGTGGTTCGGATCACCTGCCGCCGAACTCGCTGGGTCTTGGAAGATGTATTGCGAGCCGACCGACGTGACCGCAGGATCGTTCACGAAGCCGCCTTGCCTGCCGTCGTCGGCGTTGAACATGAAATCGTCCTGTACCATCTGGCTCTTCGTCAGGCCCTCAAGGAAGATCGACCCGCTGCCCTCGGCCGTCGTCCAGCTGACGAGGACGCCGGTGTGCCCATCATCGTGCGCCGACACCCCGTCGGCGACAGTGACCCGACCGGGTTGGATGTCCCGGAGCGCGATGTGGTCGAAGGCGCCCGGGCCGGCGTCGAAGCCGCCTGTGACCACGTCGTTCCCGGTGTCCGGGCCCACGATGAAAGCGTCGGCGCCGTCGCCTCCGTTCAACTCGTCATTGCCCCTGCCGCCGTCGAGCATGTCATGGCCGGCGCCTGCGAAGAGCTTGTCGTCGCCGTCCTCGCCCATGACGTTGTCGGCCTGGTCGCCGCCGTACAGCCGATCCGAGCCGGCGCCGCCCCTGAGGTCGTCCTGGCCCGCCCCGCCGTCGAGGACGTCGTTTCCGGCGTCACCGCGAAGGTCGTCGTCGCCCGCCCTCCCGAACAGGCGGTCGTTCCCGCCCAGGCCGAAGTAGTAGTCCCTGTCGCCGGTGCCCTGGAACGTGTCGGCCTGACCTGATCCTTCTCTCACGTTGAACTCGTCGAAGCGGAACGTGTCCTCGGAACCGGTGTCACCCCCCGGGTTGGGGGCGCCGAGGTTGAAGCCCTCGTCCTTGGCGTAACTCACGGCCGTGACGTGGTCCGCGTCCGCGCTCGTCGGCTGGATGACCATCCTGTCGTCCGTGAACATGAAGTCGTCCTGCGCCAAGTCCGTCTTCTGGACGCCCGCAAGCAGGACCGAGCCCTCGCCGCCGGCGACGTCCCAACTGATCTTCACGCCAGCGAAGGTGTCCTCAAACCTCAGGTCCTCTGGGTCGAGCCCCCGCACCGCAAGGTGGTCCAGCATGCCGGGACCGGCGGAGAAATCCGTGAGGACGTCGTCGCCGCTATTGGGCGAGACGACGAAAGCGTCGCCGCCGGGACCGCCGGTCAGGACGTCGTTGCCTGGACCTCCTTCGAGGTCGCCGTGCCCCCCGCCCTCTTCGAGGTAGTCGTTCCCCTCGGCGCCCCGCAACGCGTCGGCCGCCCCGCCGGCGATCAGGACGTCGTTGCCTTTGCCGCCATCGAGGTGGTCCATGCCGTCGCCGCCCAGGAGGACATCGCTACCCTTGCCGCCCTGAAGGTCGTCGTCCTGACCTCGACCGGAGAGGTAGTCGCTCCCGTTCCGCCCGAACGCGATGTCCATCTGGCCGGTGCCGGAATAGGCGTCGTGGCCGTGCCCGCCGATATACAGGCGGTAATCGCCGAAACTCTCCTGGATGTCCTGGTCGTTCGCAGGGGCTTGATGGTGCGGGCGATGCGTCATGAAGCGTGTCCTCCTGCCGATAAGCCAAGAATGGGGTGACGACCTGGCGGTGATGCGCGATGGTGCATACCCCTAGAGGGTAGACAAACATAACACCCGATGCGTGGCTCCGTTTCATCGCGGCTCCCGAAAGGGACGGTTTGACGCACTGCGGGTTTCCCTCCCAGAGAGCAGTTGCATCGGCATGCTCCTGCGGTTCGCCGCCACGGCAGCCAGGATACAAGGATCCGGGTTCGTGAGCGAAGTCCGGGAACTGAACCCTGGTAGGGTATATGGCGATGGGTCATGCGTTTCATCGCGCCCAAGCGGCTCCCTTCTTTCTCGGGAGACGGATGCACAGGGAACGGGGTCAACAACGCCGAGCCCATCGGGGAACACGCGACCGACCCCTGTTCAGGGAGCGGGCCGGTGAGCCGGAGCTATGCGGGAGAATGGGTGACGCGGTTTGGATGAAGGCGGCGTATCGAGGCGGGTGTCGAGCCTGCCAGAACCTCTCGTTGAGAGCGATACGCCATAACCTCTCGTTGAGAGCGATACGCCATGAACAGCCCTACCAACATCGTCCGACTTCGTCAGCCTGAAGAAATCGACGATCCCCTGACCGAGGTGCTGCGGGCCGGGGCCCGCCGCTTGCTCGCCCAGGCGGTCGAACTCGAGGCCGAGGCCTTCCTGAGCGCAATGCAGGATCTGCGACTGCCGGATGGCCGTGCCCGGCTGGTGCGCCACGGGCACGGCCCCGAGCGCGCGATCCAGACCGGCATCGGCCCGGTGCCGGTGACGCGGGTGCGCATCCGCGATCGTGGCGCGACCAACCCCGAGGAGCGGATCCGGTTCTCCTCGGCCCTGCTGCCGCGCTGGGCGCGCCGCACCCGCAGCCTGGATGCGTTGCTGCCGGTCCTGTACCTGCGCGGGATCTCGACTGGCGACTTCCAGGAGGCGCTCGCGGCCCTCCTGGGCAAAGACGCCCCGAACCTGTCGCCGGCGGTCGTGACGCGGCTGACCGCGACGTGGGCTGACGAGTACACCCGCTGGCAGGCGCGCGATCTCTCGGCGCGCCGCTACGTCTACGTCTGGGCCGACGGGGTCTACCTGCAGGCGCGGATGGAGGAGCAGGCCGAATGCATGCTGGTCCTGATTGGCGCCACGCCGGAAGGCAGGAAGGAGCTGATCGGCTTCCAGGTCGGCGTGCGTGAGAGTGCGCAGAGCTGTCGGGAACTGCTGGTCGATGTGAAGCGGCGCGGGTTGTCGGTGGCGCCGACGCTGGCTGTGGGTGACGGGGCTCTGGGCTTCTGGAAGGCGCTGGACGAGGTCTTTCCCGGCACACGACACCAGCGCTGCTGGCAACACAAGACGGCCAACGTCCTCAACAAGGTACCCAAGTCGCTCCAATCGGCGATGACGGCGGATCTGCGCGAGATCTCCGGCGCGGCCACGCGGGCGCAAGCCGAGGTGGCGATGGACGTGTTCGTGGAGAAGTACGGGGTGAAGTATGCCCGTGCGACCGAATGCCTGACGAAGGACAAGGAAGCGCTGCTGGCGTTCTACGACATGCCAGCCGAGCATTGGGATCATCTGCGAACGACGAACCCGATCGAGAGCGTGTTTGCGACGGTCCGGCACCGGACGGTGCGCACGAAGGGGGCGCTCTCGCCGACGACTGCCAAGCTGATGGTGTTCAAGCTCGTGATGGCCGCGGCAAAGACTTGGCGGCGGCTGACGGGCGAGAACCAGTTGCCGAAAGTGGTGGCCGGCGTCATCTTCCGGGACGGGACCGAGGTCACCGCGAGCCCTGATCACCGCGCCGCCTGACCGACCTCGTCACCCAAATCCCCGCATAGCTCGGTGAGCCGTTCGCAGTCTCGTTAGACCACGCCGCACGCGTCGCCTGCCGCGGCTTCGAGGCCGCGCGGCCCGAGACCTTGATCCGCCTTCACCCCGCCTTGATCATGCCCGCTCCCGGCACATCAGTCGACATAGTCGGAGCGGGACCACGGTGCGCGTGTTGTCGTAGAGCACCTCGCGCGGCGCGCCCCCGAAGGCCAGGAAGGCGTTCTCGTGGGCGGCGATCAGCGCCTCGAGGCGCTCGTCGGTGACGAACTCGAGGTAGGCCGCCCGGCTCCAGCCCAGCGTCGCCACGAACACCGAGAGCCGGTCGGCGCCGCGCCGCATCACCGCCCAGTCGACCTGCATCTGCTCGCCCGGCGCGGTCTCGAACCGCACCGTCGGCTGCGGGGCCGGCGCCGGCGTCAGGCCGGCGACGAACTCCTTGAGCATCGTGTAGCCGCCCGCATAGCCCCGCTCGCGCAGCTCGCCCAGCAGCACGCTGGCCGGGATACGCTCCGGCGCCGCTGCCGCCAGACGTTCCACCACGTAGCCCTTGAACGGATCGAGCTTGCCCGGTCGGGGCGGTCGCCCCTTGTAGCGTGCCGCCGCCTCGTCGCGCAGGTAGCGCCTCACCGTGTTGCGCGACAGACCTGTCGCGCGGGCAATCTCGCGGATGCCCTTCCCATGCCGATGCAACACCCGGATCTCCAACGCTGCCTCCTCACCCACCATCCGGGCCTCCTCCCGCAGAAGGAGCCCAGCCTACGGCCTGGGTCAGGATTCAAGCGGCGACCGGGTCAGTTTCACGGCTCTCCCTCTCTTTTGGTGCAGAAGCATCCTGCCGATGCTCATGAACCTATTGAAGAGCTTGGGGATTTTCGGCTGCCGTTATGACGCAAGCAGGTGCCTGCCGGTGTGAAGCGGCGCACTTCGAAAACCTCAGTCCGCGCAGAGCGTTACATCAATCGGAAAGCCTCCAATTGCACCAAAAGAGAGGGAGAGCCAGTTTCACATCGGCGGCTACACCAGCACGTGCGTCGCGTCAGTCCGTTGCCGCCCTCCCGAACGAACGAGGTTGCGGGCGCGGGCAATCTCGAGGACGGCGTCGAAGAGCAGGTGCTCGGCCCGGCCAGCGACGAGGCGCGTCCGGAACTCGCAGAAGACGGAGGCGTCGAAGCCAGTGTCGCGGTCGTACTTCGTAGCTTCTTGTGGCGGCGCTCCGCTTTCTGTGGTCGCCCAATATGTCCGGCAACAACGAGAAAATGTGCGAGCTCCCCGGCCTGAAGGCCGCGGTTTCTAGGAGATTTTGATGATCCACGGGAACTCTGGGCCGGCGGCAGACCGTCATGGTCCAAGCGGGACCGCGCCTACAGGTGCTATCGGGTGAGTCGCTTCTCCACCCCGTCGCTGCTGTTCGAGAGCACCATCCTCGACAGGACTAGCAGGAAGAGTTCAACGTGGTGCACCGACTGGTCGTGCGATGGCCAGTACCCCCTTGAGGCCTGTTCCAAAGCGCGCGATGGTCTCGCGATGCCCGCGCAATTCGCTGTAGGGCAGGTAGCGGAGGTCCAACTCGCTCACCCGCGAGAATGCCGGCCTGGCGAACTGCGCCCGCACATCGTCTTCCCGGTTGTCGGGCGCGACGAGGAAGAAGTTGCGGGCTGTTCCGCCCTCGACGCCGAGCGCTAGGTCAAGCATCCGCACGATACCGGAGTAGATGCTCGTCGTGTGCTCGACCTCGAACGCCGCCGCCACGTCGCGGCTGGCCGCATCTAACCAGATCACGTCAATGAGCCGGACGGTCTCGGCGGAGCCGTTCGCGGTCAATCGCCCAGGCAGCCGGTCGAGGCAGCCGTCGGACAACCTTCCGCCAGCGTAAGGACGGCTGCCGTCGTTTGAGGCGACCCAGACGTCGAAACCGAGAGCGAGCCCGAGGTCCCGGAGCCAGCCCTGGATCTCGGTATGGGTGTGGTCTGCCTCGCTCGCGGCCTGCGCCGCTTTCGAGACGGCGCAGGCCGCCTCGGCCCGCACGCGTTCGAGATCCTCCCGCCACCGCTCCAGCGCCGCGGTGGCATCACGCTCGGGAAGCGGGTAGCGCCCCGAGCCGACGTCGAAGAGGAAGCCGGCTACGGCGCCGAGATCGTTCGACAGAAGCGTCCGGTGGGCGGCGTTGAGGGCCAGGATGCCCTGACGCATCGCGAGGTACTCGTCCCACTTGCCGAGCTTCACATTGGCGCCCATGAGCCCGTTAAAACCTTTCACGATGGCAGTGTTGAACGGGGGAGCCACGGTCGGGTGCAGGAAGTACAGCAGGTTCGCCGCGGCCGGGCCGAGCCCCTTGATGCGCGACTGGTCGAGCGTTCGGATCGCCGCCAGGACCTGCGCCTCGGCGTTGCAGCACAGGCAGGTGTCGAGGAAGCGCCCGAAGACCAATTGGTTCGACCGATCCTCGTATATGTCGGGGATTCGGAGCTTGGGCTTCCAGAGGAAGGCATGGTCGGCGCCCTTGAACACTTGGCGCTGCTCGGCGATGGAGGCGACGACGGTTTCCAGCGACGAGCCGCGGTAAGCGTTGCCGAAGGTGTCGGCCCGAATCTCGTCGATGACCGCCTGGATGCCGCGCCGGATCGAGCGGAAGTTCTTGATGCGCTCCTCCCACAGGAACCAAGTCTGGTAGGAGGCGCCGGGGTCCTCGCGCCAGTGCCGGACGAGGTTGCCGATCCAGGCGTCGTTCACGTTCGTCATGTTCGGGAGCTTGGTGGTCGTGGTTCCCGAATATGCCCGGTTGGGACATTGGGCACCACAATGCTGGGAATGGATGGGCAGGGTTTCCCGTGATAATTGGAGGGTGTCGCAACCGTGCAACGGATGCGAGAGCCGTACATGGCGGCGGAACGCGTGCGCCCTGGTGGGATGCAGATGTGGTGCCGCGGCGGTGGAACCAAGAGAAACCTTCGAAGATCGGGCCAGAGGCTCATCAGTTGCAGTAGTTAGGATTTGATCCGACAGACGGTGTCTCGAAGCTGCGGCGCAAGCCGAGGCCGGGCGCGGAGTGGTCGGGGAGCGCAGCGCCCGGCCTCGGCGTTCGAGAGGACACCGACCATGACGAGGGACCAGAAGGTCATCCGCGGCAAGGTGGGGTTGTTGGAGCTGGCCAAGCAGCTCGGCAACGTCAGCCAAGCCTGCAAGATGATGGGCTACTCGCGCGACAGCTTCTACCGCTTCCGCGAGCTCTACGAAACCGGCGGCGAGGTCGCTCTGCAGGAGCTGAGCCGGCGCAAGCCGTTGCTGAAGAACCGCACGGCACCGGAGCTGGAGGCGCTGCTTGTGGAGCTGTCGCTGGATCTGCCCGCCTACGGACAGTGGGATTGGGATTGGGATTGCCCCGGATCGGGGTTCGTGCTCGCTTTGCGTGGATCAGGCTGCCAGCACCATGCGGCGCTTCAGTAGATCAAGGCCTGCCCGTCCGTAGCATTGGCGCTTGATCAGCTTGAGCCGGTTGATCTGGCCTTCGGCCTGGCCGCTGCTCCAGGGCTCCGCCAATGCAGCCCGGACGGCCGCGATGTCCGCCTTCAGTCCCGAGGCGAACGTCGCGATCGCACCTGGGACACGATCCTCACGCTAACCGTCGATACAGTTGCACAACGTCGAGAGGCCGATCCCGACATCGGCGGCGACATCGCATCGGGAAAAGCCGCCTGTCTGCGCCATTCGCAGTGCCTCAGCGCGAGAATATTTCGTAAATATATACTTCATATTTACCATCAAATTCTCCTCATTAATGAAAAAAATCTTCACTTTCTTAAGGCAAATTTAATTTACGCGATGATGTGGCTATAAAAGTGTTGCGGGTTCGCGGCCGGGTGAATTGTGCGGGAGCAGAACCAGCTCCTCGCCACGTGCTTCCAACTCCCCATTGCGAACAAAGCATGAAAAGTGGGGCGACAGAGGCCATTCCGCGGCCCGCAGTCGAGTTTGCGACACGCCCCGAATGGAGCGGGTATTGCTCTACTAAGCCAAGTTGAGGGTTATCGAGGGCGCTGCTGTGACAGATCGAGACACTTCGTTCCCCCGGCGCAACAGAATGGGCGCCAGCACTGTCCCAGGCTGGGATGGAGCCGGCCCTGCGCCGCCCCAGATGACGGAGTTCATACATTTCTGTGAGCACCGGATGGGCCGGAGGTTCCCGGAGTACCGGGACTTCGAGGCCTACGCAGTCGAGGAGTTTCGCGAGTTCTGGTCCCTGTTCCTCGGCTGGAGCCGGGTGCCGGTTTCGGGCAGCACCAGCCCCGTCTGCGACGGCGCGCTATGCGAGCGGGCCCGCTTCTTCCCCAACCTCCGACTGAATTACGCGGAGGCCCTGCTCACCGGCCGGGACGGCGATGGGCCGGCGCTCACGGCCTGCCATCCGCACCGGCCGGACGAGGAGCTAACCCGATCCGAGCTGTGCCGTCGCGTCATCGCTCTCGCCAACGCGATCCGTCGGCTCGGCATCCGGCCGGGCGATCGGGTTGCGGCGGTCGCGCGCAACAACGCCGAGGCGGTGGTGGCCGCCCTGGCCGCGGCTGCGATCGGGGCCGTGTTCACAAGCTGCGCCCCCGACATGGGCGCGCACGCCCTGCTGTCCCGGCTCGGCCCCGTCGCGCCCAGATTGCTCTTCGCCCATCTGCAGCCGGAGCCCTGGGATACGGGCGTCCCGGTCGCCGGCCGGATAGCAGAGGTGGCCAGAGGGCTCAACTCCCTGACCTACCTGATCGCGCTGGATGCGGGCGAGCCCGCGTCTGGGATCGGGGTGCCGGTCCTGCGCTACACCGACCTGATCTCGCAGGAGGACGAGGCCGAGTTCACCTGGGAGCGGTTCCCCTTCAACCACCCCCTGTTCATCATGTTCTCATCGGGCACGGCTGGAGCGCCCAAGTGCATCGTGCACGGGGCCGGCGGTACTCTGATCGAGCACATCAAGGAACATCGGCTCCACTGCGACATTCGACCCGCAGAGACGATCTACTTTCACACCAGCTGCGCGTGGATGATGTGGAACTGGCAACTCTCCGCCCTCGCGAGCGGCGCGGAACTCGTCCTCTTCGATGGCCCTGTCCAGGGCCCAGACACCCTTTGGGCGCTGGTCGAGCGGCGGGCTATCAACGTGTTCGGCACCAGCCCGGCCTATCTTGAGCTTTGCGAGGGCGCGTCGTTCTCGCCGCGTGCCGCATTCGGCCTTACGGCGCTGCGCGCCATCTTGTCCACGGGATCAATCCTGCACGATCGCCGATTCGATTGGGTCTGGGAGCACGTGAAAGCCGTCCCGCTCCAGTCCATTTCCGGCGGAACCGACATCATCGGCTGCTTCGTTCTCGGCAACCCGCTGCTTCCGGTCCAACGCGGTGAGGCGCAGTGTCGGAGCCTCGGGCTCGACGTGCAGGTCCTCGCGGAGGACAGCGCCGGCATCGGTGAGCTCGTCTGCGCCAACCCCTTCCCCTCCCGGCCCTTGGGGTTCCTCGGGGACGCGGACGGGAGCCGCTTCCACGCCAGCTATTTCAGTCAGAACCCGCCACTCTGGACGCATGGCGACTTGGTCGCCTTTACCCCCTTTGGCGGGGCCCGGCTGCACGGGCGCTCGGACGGTGTGCTCAACATCCGCGGCGTCCGGGTCGGGCCCGCCGAGATCTACGAAATCCTGCGCGCGATGGACGAGATCGTGGAGGCGATGGCGGTCGAGCAGCGGGTGGAGGCCGCACCGGGCGGCACACAGCTGGTCCTCCTCGTCGTGCTGCGTGAAGGCGCGACGCTGGACCCCGAACTGACCAAGCGCATCCGCTCGCGCTTGGCTGCAGATGGGTCGGCGGCAATGGTTCCGGCGCGATGCATACAGGTCAGCGACCTGCCGACGACGTTCAACGGCAAGCGCTCCGAAGCGGCGGCCCGGGACGCCGTGAATGGCCATGCGGTGCGCAACCTTGATGCGCTGGCCAATCCTGCCTCGACCGACGCTATCCGTGACGCCATCGGACGGAATGGCGCGGCGGAGCACGAGCGCCCGACCGGCGCGGTCGGGTCACGCGCCGACATCCAGGTGGAAGGCGAGCTGGAGCGGCTCCTCGAGGACATCACGTCTCGTCGGGTCGGCGTCCCGGTCAGCCCCGACGAGAGCTTGTTGGAGATCGGGGCCGACTCGCTCACGCTCCTCACGCTGCTGATGGAAATCGAGGAGATGGCAGGCTGCGAGATTGCCTTCGACGCCTTCCTCTCTGACCCAAGTGTGAGAGGCCTCGGCCGATTGATAAGGGGCGAGGGGGGGCACAGCTCAACGCATCCGAAAGAGCGGCTGGAGGTCCGGCCCTTGCAGAATGAGGATGTCGAGGCCATCTGCTGCCTGCTACAAGAAGGCTTCGGGAGCGGGAATGTAGGCCCCGGAGACTGGCGGCGGCTGTTTGAGCGCCCCTGGGCTGGCCCCGTTCCGACGACGGGGTTCGTTCTTGCCGCGGGATCAGAAATTGTAGGGTTCCTAGGAACGCTCTACTCACGGCGTCCCCTCGACGACGAGGGAGCCCGCGTCTGCAATCTCACCTCGTGGTATGTGCGACCGGATTACCGAGGTCAGGGCTCCCTTTTGCTCAAGGCCGCGACGAGGGACAAATCCGTCACTTACACGACCCTCACACCCGGTCCCGAGACCACGGCCATGGTAGAGGCCTTAAACTTCCTTCCTTTAAAGATGCGGCGGTTCTTCCTTCCGGGACTCAACGTGGGGACGCTCCGGGTCGGTCCGCTCCGCTTCGACGACGACCCCCGGACGATCCGGAGCCTCCTCAGCGAGGTTGACCGGCGCATCTTCGACGATCATGCCGCTTACGACCTGCTGCACCTCGTCGTACGGGAGAATGGCGACCAGACCTACTTGATCTTGAAACGGCGGCGGGTTCGGGCTGTGGGGTCGGTTCTTGTCCCAGGTTCCGAATTGCTCTACTGCAGCAATCCGGATCTCCTCGTCCGTCACTTTGAGCGTATCAAGCTGGCCATCCTCAGGCGCCACCGAGCGGTGGTTTTCGCGGCCGATGAGGGTTTCGTTCCCGCGACGATCCGAGCCGCTCGGAAGGCGCGCGGCAACCGCTATCGGAGCTCGTTGGCCGGCACGGCGCCCGAGCTGGACCTTCTCTATTCGGAGCTCGTCCTCCTCCCAATCTGACGCGCGTCGAAGCATCGTAAAGTGCCTCGTCGGCGATCTTCCTGTTGGAGGGGCATAGCGCACGACTTGCTACTTGGTCGTTTCCCTTGGAATGGTGTAGCTGAGCGACAGCGGGAGAGCCCGCCTACGCGCCATTAGAGCGCTGTAGCAAGCGGGTTCCCTCGCGGGGGTGGCCATCGGCGGTGACGGGTTAGGATCGGGTTTCTGACACCAACGCCGAACCCGGGAGACACCCGATGACCGATGCCATGATGAGCCTGCAGACCCTAGCTGAGAAAAGCCTGGAGCCGGGCGTGCTGCGCGAGATGATCGGTTTCGCCGCCCAACGACTGGTGGAACAGGGCTTCGTCTCCTACGATGTATAACGTTGCGAGAGTTGTCGTTGGCGCGAGAGCAGTACGCTTCGAGCCGACACCGCCAGCGACGTCGACCTGAACGGTTTTTACAACGATGACGCTCCTCCTTAGTGCGCGCCGGTGGATTGCCAGACGCGGTTTCGAGCGGACGTACCCCGTCCTAATGCGGGATACAGCTTGCACAGAGCCCCTCGTCGCCGCCCTCGCTCCCCAGACGGGAGAGCGCATCCTCTATGTCAGGGGCACCCAAGCCGAACCGGTGCTTGCGTTCGCCAGGAGGTTTCCTGGCACCGCATTCGTCGGGTTGGAAGCCAGTGCGGAGCGCGCCGCCGTTACGCAGGCTGAGGCGAAGGCAGCCGGCCTCTCGAACGTGAAGGCGTTCGTGTCAGAGGCTCGTGGTAGCATGCCATTCCCTCCTGCCTCGTTCGACAAGGTGGCCCTGGTGATGGCTCTGCATTCCGAACGACGGGAAGCGAATCTTAGGATCGCGCGTGAGTTGTTGCGCGTCTTAAAGCGACGAGGAAGCCTACTTGCCTCCGATCTGGATGCGGCGTGCGGAGCGCAGGAGGGCGCCTTGCTCAAGGTTGCGTCCATGATGTTCGGCGAGGCGCGTATCCAGCCTCATGCAGACGGAACGTGGCCCGATATACTTTCCGACGCAGGCTTCGCACGGGTGAAGCGCGTTTGTTCGCATTCGATACTCGTCGCACGAGTGACCGTCGTTCAAGCATCGAGGCGCTAAAGCGTTGACGTGTGCGCCTGACATATGCGCTGAACAAAATAGATATGCGTAATTAATTTAGATCATCGTCACATCTGAGAGCATTAATTGACGCAATAGCGTCAATCAATGCAGTATTATTTGATATAATTAATTATAAAAATAGAACTATTAGTGGTTATAAATAATCTCAGAATTATTTGTGTCTTGATAATAATTTGTCAAAAACAACAATCAGACGATCCTGCCGACAAGATTGCCAATTTCATTGACCAAGCGCTGCCTTTCCTCAAATGAGAGATCGTTCGCGACGGAGGCTTGCACCAACCCGTGCATGTGGTCTCGGATCATGTCAGATTGCACCCGCCGCAGCGCGGCTATAATGGCGTCTATCTGGTGCGCGACGTCGACGCAATAGCGCTCCGTCTCGATCATCTGCTGAATGCCACGCACCTGCCCCTCGATGCGACGCAGCCGGGGGAGTTGCTGCTTGTGTTCGACCGTGATCCCACCGTGGCCCTTTTCGGAACCCGACATTCTTCCTTGTACCTCCGAAGGGACGGGCGGCCGCCAGCCCAGGAACTTGTTGTAATACCCAATGGGGGTATATTGAATCTTCGTGGTGTTTCCGCTCCTCGCGAGTGGGTCCGTGCATCCATAGTATGGCTTGAGCGCACTTCCAACAATGAGAGCGACACAATGCACCGATGGACCCGGACATGCAGCCCTGCATCGACGAGTGCCTGCGCTAGATGTTCGGTCCCGGCATGTGGTGTGACGGATCGAGCCTGAAGCGTTCGGGCTCTTTCGTCCAGTTCTGGTAGATGAACTCGTAAGGTGTGAGGCCACGCAGGGTCTTGAGCCGGCGGCCATAGTTGTAGGCATCGACGAACAGCTGCAAGTGCTGCCGCAACTCGTCGTGGCTGGCGTAATGGTAGCGTTTGACCGTGGCGCCCTTGATGGTGCGGTTCATCCGCTCGACTTGACCGTTCGTCCACTGGCAGCGGGGTTTGGTCAGGCGATGCTCGATCCTGGTCTGCTCGCAGGCCCACGCGAACGAATGCCAGCGATAGATGCGTGGTCGGTTTTGCGTCGCCCAATAGGCAGCCGCTTGGGCCTCGGCCTCCTCGTCGACCGGCCGGTTATCGGTGAACTGGATGCCGTTGTCCGTGCGGACCGTGTGGATCGTGTAGGACACCGCCGCGACGAGGTCGTGCAGAAAGGCCGCGGCGATCCGCTGGGTCGCCTTCTCGTGGAGTTGAACAAAAACAAACTTGCTCGTGCGGTCGATGGCCACGAACAGGTGGAGCTTGCCCTGTTCCGTGCTGACCTGGGCGATGTCGATGTGAAAGTAGCCGATCGGGTCGGCCTTGAAGCGCGACCGCTTGGGTTTGTCGCCGTCCACATCGGGCAGCCGGCTGATGCCGTGACGCTGGAGGCAGCGGTGCAGGCTGGAGCGGGTCAGGTGCGGGAGGGTGGGCTGGAGCGCGTAGAGGCAGTCGTCGAGCGGCAGCAGGGTGTGGCGCCGGAAGGCGACGATGACGGCCTCGTCTTCTAGGCTCAGCACGCTGGAGCGAGGTTCCTTCGGCCCCATCCGGGCATCGCTGCTGGTCTGGCGGGAGCGCCACTTCTGCACGGTAGTCGGGCTGACTCCGTAGCGCTTGGCGGCGGCTCTCACGCCCTCTTGACGAGCTTGGATTGCCCGACGGACCGTCTCAGTCGTCGTGGCGCTGCCGTGGAGAACCTGTCCCATAGCGCGTCCCTCCATGCGGCAGCAATCGTACCACCACACTGCGGGACCGAACATCCTAGCTGGAGCCGGCATCGGGCCGTCGGTCGGCAGCGTCGGTGACAGCTACGACAACGCCTTGGCGGAGACGATCAACGGCCTGTTCAAGGCAGACGTCATCCACCGACGCGGGCCGTGGCGGGCCTTCGAGGCGGTCGAGTACGCCACCTTGGAGTGGATCGACTGGTACAACCACCGTCGCCTCCTCGCGCCCATCGGCAACGTCCCTCCCGCCGAGGCCGAAGCGCGCTATCATGCTCACGTCGGCGACCAAGCCTTGGCCGCCTGACCCAAGATAAACAGCCTCCAACAAACCCGGAGCGGTTTATTCTAACTCTACTTTTACAACAGTGCGATCGAGAACCTTCTCGTGCTGACGTCCCTCGACGTCTGGGTCCCTGGACCGCTTGGCTCGACCTCGCAGTCGCCACGATGCTGGCTGGCATGGTTACCAACCCCGTCCGAGCAGATCATGCGGCAGACATGGCGGGACCATCACGAGGCCGCCGCCATGGCCTATCTCACATCGGCCGAGTAGCCGTAGGCCGGATGAAGGGATCGATGATGGCCTCACCACTCACAGTCCTGTTGCCCAGCGAGGCAGCCCACATCCTCCTCGTCGAGGATGACGATGGAATGCGCGTACTGGTCACCCGGATCCTGAGCGAGAGCGGGTTCCGGGTCACGGGATGCCGGAACGGCGCTGAGATGTGGTCGTTCCTGCCTGATCTCACCGTCGATCTCGTCCTGCTCGACGTCATGCTACCCGGGGCCTCGGGGTTCGACCTCCTCCGGGCGCTACGCGCGAGGGGCACTCTTCCCGTGATCATGCTGAGCGCCCGCAACGAGGAGGCGGATCGCGTCCTCGGGCTGGAGCTCGGTGCCGACGACTACATCGCCAAGCCGTTCGGCCGGCCCGAACTCCTCGCCCGGATACGAGCAGTGCTCCGCCGCGCCACCATCGCGCCCATGCCGGCCGGGGCGGCCAGGCCCGAAGCGTTGACCTTTGCCGGCTGGCGGCTCGACCTGCGCAGCCGTACGCTGAGCGACCCAGGCGGAGCTGCCGTCGATCTGTCGGGCGCGGAGCACGACCTGCTTCTGGTGTTTCTGGAGCATCCTGGGCGGGTGCTCGGTCGCGAGCAGATCCTGGAGATGAGCCGCGGGCGCCTCGCTGCACCGTCGGATCGCAGCGTCGACACCCTGGTCAGCCGTCTCAGGCGCAAGCTCGAACCGCCAAACGGCGGCGGCCCGCTCATCAAGACAGTGCGAGGCTCTGGCTACATGCTGGCCGTCAAGGTCGAGCGGGCATGAGGGAGTTGGCCGGCCTCGCTCGCAGCCTCGAAGGGCGCACTGTCGCCGTTCTGCTGCTCGCCGTCCTGCTCGTCCATGGCGGAGCGCTCGCCATCTATCGCCGCTCGGCCGCGGCGGCAGCGGATGAAGCATTCGCGAACGAGGTCGCTCGCCAGCTCGTCCTGGCAAGGGAGGCCGTGCTGAGGCGTCCGCCGGACGCGCGTGGCATCGAGGCCAAGGCTCTCTCATCAAATCACTTCGAGATCGCTTGGGACATCCGAGTGCCCGCCCCCCCCACCGAGGCGACTGACCCGACGCTCCAGAACCTCCGCGATCGGCTGCTGACGCTTGAGCCGGTCATCGGCTCGAGCCTCGTGCTCACACTTGAGGCGCCGGACGAACCGCTCCACCGGCAGGACTTGCGCGGAACCTTCCGCCTCCCGGACGGGAGCGGACTGACCTTCCGCTCGGCCCATGCGCCGAGCCTGGTGCAGGTCGCACCCTGGGCGTCGCTTGCGACCGCCATGGCTATCTTCGTCGGAGCGGCCGCCGTCATCCTGATGCACCGCATCGCCGGGCCTTTGCGCGAGCTGACCCGAGCCACCGGCCGGATCGGGCATGGTCCGGTCGTGCGAGTCCCCGAGATCGGCCCTGATGAGACCCGCGGGATCGGGCGCGCCCTCAATGCCATGCAGGAGCGCATTCACTGTCTGGTTGAGGAGCGGACGCAGGCGCTCGCCGCCGTCTCGCACGACCTGCGTACTCCCATCGCCCGACTGCGCCTCCGCCTCGACCGCGTTGAGGACGAGGGTGATCGCGACGCCATGGCCGCCGATCTCGACGAGATGCAGGCGATGGTCGACGCGACGCTCGCCTATCTGCGCGGCGACGCCGACCCGGAGGTGCGGCGGGTTACCAACATCGCCAGCGTCCTGATGAGCATCGCCGACGCATCCGTCGATGCAGGCCGGGAGGTGGTGTACCGGGGACCGGGCCGCGTGCTCGCCGCTGTCCGCCCTGTCGCCTTTCGCCGCGCCGTGGACAATCTCGTCGACAATGGCGTGCGCTACGGCTCCCGGGTGGTCATCGACCTGACGATCGAGGCGACCGACCTGGTCATTGGGATCGACGACGACGGCCCTGGTATTCCGTCCGAGGACATGATCCGCGCCTTCGAGCCCTTTGCGCGGCTGGAGGGCTCGCGCAACCGTAACACGGGTGGGACAGGCCTCGGTCTGACCATCGCGAAGCGCGCCGTCGAGGCTGAGGGCGGCACGCTTGACCTGATCAACAGGTCCGAGGGCGGTCTGCGAGCCGAGATCCGTCTACCCCGGACCGGGCCTGGCGACTGACACACTTCGTCACGAACGTGGCGACGACGAGACAAACGGCCCGGCTACATCACCGTTCGACGCGGGCGCTGCCGCACCGACGCTGGAGACGGACCGATGAACCGCATACTGGTCGCCACACTCGCCACGGGGTTGCTGGCCGCGGCCACGGCGCCCTCCCTCGCGGTGGATGGTCATGGCAACGCGTCGAACCCGGAGCGCGCGGTTCCGAACACCGGCACCGTCTCGGGCGGCCCGGCTCACCGCGACGACCCGCGCGTACGGGAAGCGCAGGAGAAGGGTCCTGATGGTAAACCGGCCCACTCCGAGAAGGACGGTCACAACCACGGACACAGCCACGGGAAGAAGTGACGCATTGGCGCGAGGCAGCTTCGATGGAGGAATTCCACCATGCGGACGCTGCCTCTACTGATTGCGTTCTCGCTCCTCGCCGCAGGTATCGGCTACGCGCTCGCAACCGAACCGCAGCATGCCTGTGGCCCATACTTCACGGTGCAATTTCCCCCACCTCACGCGCCTTGAACAGCCCGCTCCAGCATCGCGCTGGGGCGGGCTTTGACGATGTCGAGATCTCGCCGTATGCACATGGCAGCAACGGACTTGTGGATCGGGCGTTGCCCGTACACAAGGAGCACAATGTTCGCGGCACGACGCCATAGGGCTTTCGGGGTGATGACGGGCTGGTGGGCGACCACGATCCGCATGCTCGCGCTCGCTCTGGCACTGACCGTCAATCTGCCGGCATCCGACCTCGCCGAAGATCTCGCATTTCACGGCAGCCGCAATCGGATCGAACTCTCCGCCTCCCTCGAGGTTGCCCCGAATGGGCTCGAGGCCAAGGACCCCGGGCTCGTCGGGCACCTGCACTGCAGCTGCCACGTGCTCGCAATCCTGGACGCCGTAGCGCCCGCGTC
The DNA here is from genome assembly GCF_001043975.1 of Methylobacterium variabile. Lineage (GTDB taxonomy): Bacteria > Pseudomonadota > Alphaproteobacteria > Rhizobiales > Beijerinckiaceae > Methylobacterium > Methylobacterium variabile. The sequence continues at coordinate 10,726 of NZ_LABY01000207.1, read as the reverse complement.
GATCGGGCAAGGGTCGCGCCCGCGCTATGCCCGCGTGAGCGAGGCAGCCCCCTCACTCGCTCCAGACCGCTTGCCAAGGCCGCCGCGCGCCTGAGGCGCCACGGCGCGCTAGCGCGCATCCGCACCCGGGCCAGACGGTCCGAGAGGCTACCCCGTACATCATCAGATTGGATCGATCGGGACGTTCGATCGTCTCCAGATCCCTGCCGAGCAGGCATCCATGCGCATTCTCCTGATCGCGGCCCTCGTGGCCGTCGGCGTCCTCGTGGGGGCGGCCGTTCCACCCGTATCCAGCTTCGTTCAGGGCATCCTCGCCTCAGCGGGCCTCAATCCATCCAGGCTCACCGCGTCGGTCGACACCCCGGTCACGGCCACGACGCTCCCTTCCGCTGGTCCGACTCAGGCTGCCGCTGACGGTCATGATCACGGCAAGCCCGAGACGAAGGAGGACGGCCACGCCCATGGAGAGCACGCCCATTCCGAGGCCGAAGGCGAGGAGGGGTACATCAAGATGTCCCTTGAGCAGGTCGAGAACCAAGACATCAAGATGGCCAAGACCGAGGGGGGGACGATCTCGCGGCACATCCTCGTGCCCGGCACCATTACGCCCGATGCCGATCGGATCGCCCGTGTTCCGGCACGCGTCGTCGGCACCGTGGCCGAGATGCGCAAGCGCCTCGGCGACGCCGTGCAGAAGGGCGAGGTCGTCGCCGTCCTCGACAGCCGTGAGGTTGCCGATGCCAAGAGCGAGTATCTCACCGCCTCGGTGAAAGCCGATCTGGAGAGGACGAACTTCGACCGGCAGGCCGCACTCTGGGACAAGCGCATCTCGGCAGAGTCCGCCTACCTCAACGCCAAGGCCGTCTACGCGGAGGCGGTGCTGCGGCAGGACCTCGCTCGCCAGAAGCTGTCGGCGCTCGGTCTCAACGCGGCGGAGGTCGCCAAGCTCGCCAAGCAGGACGAGACTACCCCGAACACGTCCACCCTGCGTCAATACGAGCTACGTTCGCCGCTGACCGGGCGGATCGTCGAGCGCAAGGTCGACGTCGGCACTACAGTTGGCGGTCAGGGTGACCCTGCCGACCTCTACACCGTCGCCGATCTCTCGACCGTCTGGATCGAGCTCTCGGTATCGACCTCCGACCTTGCCAAGGTTCGGGAGGGCGCATCCGTGATCGTGACGCCGAGCCGGGAAGGCGGTGAGCGCCACGAGCAAGGCAAGGTTATCTTCGTCAGCCCTCTCCTCAACGCCGAGACCCGCTCGGCCCGCGTCATCGTCGCTCTGCCAAACAAGGATATGGCTTGGCGGCCGGGTACATATGTCAACGCCGAGCTCGAGATCTCCCAGGACAAGGTTCCTGTCCGCGTGCCGAAATCCGCGCTGCAGACCATCGAGGGCAAGCGCGTCGTCTTCGTGCGGACGGAAGAAGGCTTTGAGAAGCGAGAGGTCCAACTCGGCCGTTCCGACGATAACGCCTTCGAGGTTGCCTCCGGGCTGAAGCCGGGCGAGGACATCGCGGTCGCCAACACGTTCCTCCTGAAGGCCGAGCTCGGAAAGAGCGAAGCCGATCACGCGCATTAAGGCGACCGGGCATGATCAGTCGCATCCTCGATTTCTCGGTTCACCAGCGCTGGCTCGTCCTGCTTCTGTCGCTCCTCGCCGCCGGATTTGGCGGCTACGCGGTGACGAAGCTGCCCATCGACGCCGTGCCGGACATCACCAACAACCAGGTCCAGATCAACACGGTCGCTCCCTCGCTCTCGCCGGTCGACATCGAGAAGCAGGTCACCTACCCAGTCGAGACCGCGCTTGCCGGCATCAAGGGGCTTGAATACACCCGTTCGCTGTCGCGAAACGGCTTCTCGCAGGTCACTGCCGTCTTCGCCGAGAAGCTCGACATCTACTTTGCCCGCCAGCAGGTCGCCGAGCGCCTTGCCCAGGTGAAGCAGGACCTGCCGCCCGGAACCGAACCCAGCATGGGACCGATCTCCACGGGCCTGGGCGAGATCTACATGTGGTCGGTCCACTACGCGAAGCCCGGAGAGCGCAAGGTCTCCGAGGGTGGCAAGCCCGGCTGGCAGCCCGACGGCAGCTACCTGACGCCCGAGGGGCAGCGGCTCAGGACCGAGCTGGAGCAGACCTCCTACCTGCGCACCGTCCAGGACTGGATCATTCGGCCTCAGATCAAGACCGTGCCGGGGGTAGCCGGCATCGACGGCATCGGCGGCTTCGAGAAGCAGTACCACGTCCAACCCAACCCAACGAAGCTCGCCGCCCTCGACCTGTCGTTCGGCGACGTCGCCCGGGCGCTGGAGGCGAACAACGCTAATCAGGGGGCCCGCTACCTGGAGGACAATGGCGAGGGCTACGTCGTGCGCGCCGCTGGCCGCCTGGAGAGCATGGAGGAGATCAGCGACGTCGTGGTCGCGACGCGCAGCGGCGTGCCGATCCGGATCCGCGACATCGCCGAGGTGCGCATCGGGCGCGATCTGCGCACAGGCTCTGGCAGCGAGAACGGGCAGGAGGTCGTCATCGGCACCGCCCTGATGCTGATCGGCGAGAACAGCCGTACGGTCGCCGCCGCGGTCGACGCGCGCATGAACCAGATCCGCGCGTCGCTGCCGCCCGGCGTCGAGGTGCAGACCATCCTCGATCGCACCCGCCTCGTCGAGGCAACCGTGAAGACGGTGGTCAAGAACCTGTCCGAGGGCGCCGCCCTCGTCATCATCATCCTGTTTCTACTGCTCGGCAACATCCGTGCCGCGATCATCACGGCGCTGGTTATCCCGGTCGCCATGCTGATGACTTTGACCGGCATGGTCGAGGCGAAGATCTCGGCCAACCTGATGAGCCTCGGCGCCCTGGATTTCGGCCTTATCGTCGACGGCGCCGTCATCATCACCGAGAACGCCCTGCGTCATCTCGCCGAGCGGCAGCACGAACTGGGCAGGGGGCTCGACACAGAGGAGCGGCTGCAGACAGTGCGGGCTTCGGCTGAGGAGATGATCAAGCCCTCGCTCTACGGGCAAGCGATCATCATCCTGGTCTACGTCCCGCTGCTCACCTTCACCGGGGTCGAGGGCAAGATGTTCGAGCCGATGGCGCTGACCGTCATCATCGCGCTCGCCGCAGCCTTCGTCCTGTCGCTGACCTTCGTGCCGGCGCTCATCGCCATTGCGATCACCGGCAAGGTGACCGAGAAGGATAATCTCATAATTCGGTCGCTTAAGGCGACCTACCGGCCAGTCCTGGCTGCGGCAGTTCGGGCCCCGCTCGTGTTCATCGGCTGCTCGCTGCTGCTACTCGTCGGGGCCGGCGTGCTGTTCACCCGCCTTGGCACAGAGTTCATCCCGCAACTTGATGAGAAGAGCATTGCGCTCAATGCGACCCGCATCCCCTCGACTTCTTTGACTCAGTCGCAGTCGATGCAACTCAAGGTTGAGCAAGTAATAGCGAATTTTCCGCAAGTTGCCTACGTCTTTTCAAAAACTGGCACTGCGGAGGTTGCCTCTGACCCGATGCCGCCTAACTCGTCGGATACTTTCGTTATCCTCAAACCGCAGGCCGAGTGGCCAGATCCATACCTGAGCAAGGCCGGACTGCAGGAGCAGATCGAGGGCGCGGTGGGCAAGCTCGCCGGCAACGTCTACGAGTTCTCACAGCCGATCCAGCTACGCTTCAATGAGCTGCTTGCCGGCACCCGTGGCGACCTCGCCGTCAAGGTGTTCGGCGAGGAGTTCGAGCCGATGCTGAAGGCAGCCAATCAGGTCGCTGGCGTGCTGCGCGGCATCGACGGCGCCGAGGACGTCAAGGTCGAGCAGACCGCAGGCCTGCCGTTCCTGGAAATCAAGATCGACAAGGCCGAGGCAGCCCGTTACGGCCTCAGCACCAGTGCCATCCAGGAGGTCATCGGGGCGGCGATCGGCGGCCGTGATGCCGGCGTCGTGTTCGAGGGCGACCGGCGCTTTCCCATCGTCGTGCGCCTCACTGACACGGTCCGCGAAGACCGCGAGGCCTTGGAGAATATTCCGGTGCCGCTGCCGCCGGGAGTGAACGGCCGGGCAAGCTCGGTACTGCTGAAGCAGGTGGCGCGCTTCTCGGTCACCGAAGGACCGAACCAGATCAGCCGCGAGAACGGCAAGCGGCGGGTGGTGGTGACCGCGAACGTGCGTGGCCGCGACATCGGCTCGCTCGTGGCAGAGGCACAGGCCAAGGTCGGCAGCCAAGTGCAGCTGCCCCCCGGCTACTACGTGACCTGGGGCGGCCAGTTCGAGAACCTTGCCTCGGCTAAACGGCGCCTCATGGTGGTGGTGCCAGTCTGCTTCTTCCTGATCTTCCTGCTGCTCTACTCGGCGTTAGGCTCACCACGCGACGCGCTCCTGGTGTTCAGTGCCGTACCGCTTGCCCTCACCGGCGGCATCGCGGCCTTGTGGCTACGTGGCATGCCGGTCTCGGTGCCGGCCGCGGTCGGGTTCATCGCGCTGTCTGGCGTGGCAGTCCTCAACGGCCTCGTGATGCTGACCTTCATCAAGCAGCTCGTCGCGGAGGGCCGCCCAAAGCGCGAGGCCATCCTCGAGGGCGCAATGACCAGGCTGCGGCCAGTGGCGATGACAGCGCTCGTGGCGTCGCTGGGCTTCGTGCCGATGGCCATCGCGACGGAGACCGGCGCGGAGATCCAACGGCCTCTGGCCACCGTGGTCATCGGTGGCCTGATCAGCGCCACCCTGCTCACGCTGATCGTGCTGCCCGCGCTCTACGCCCGCTTCGGCAAGGTGCCGCTCGCGAACGCCGCCGATCACCCGGCCAAGCCGATGCCGCGGCACCTCAAAGCAGCGGAGTAGAAGCATGAGCGGTCGATGCACCAGATGGCTCGGGATGATCGTGGTTGCCGTGGGCTTGCAGGTCGCAGACGCCGACGGGGCTGAAGCACCTGTGGCCGAGGCCCCCTTCGGCCTCGCCTGGGCATCGAGGACGGACATGCCGCGACCAGCCCTGATGGATCATGAGGCTAACATCACGGCCTTGATCTACTTCCGCGGCCACGCCCCTGCGACCGGCGCCGACACCCAGGAGGTCGTTCTCGAGGTCTGCCAGGACGAGGGCCTGCAGCGTGTGATCTGGTTCAGCCGTGTTCTATCCCTCCCCGAACAGTCGGACCTGTACGAGCAAATTTTAGCCGAGGGCATCCGCCGTCATGGAACGTTCCAACCCGGTCCCTATCCACGCTCGGTGATCTGGCCAGCAGGTGTCCTACTCGGAGTGCGCACCGCAGCTGGCTGGGGTGAGCAGATCGTCATGGTGAGCGAAGGCGACGGGTTCTCCCGCTGCTCCGGCCGTCACCGTCTCGAGACCGGCCACCCTGCCATCGACCATGTGGCCGAACTTTTCAAACCGTCAGCGTCGCGACCGCCACGCATCCGAAGCCAAGATCCTGCCGCACTTCCGCACACGGAACAACAATAGAACAGAAACACCATAGGGTACGCACATGACCGTTTCAATCGGCAGGGATTATCCGTGAAAGAAACGGCTGTATAGGCCATTAAATCGGGAGTAAACGCGATCATGGGACACGGACACTCGCACGGCGGCGGCATTCCATCGGGCTCGGCTGCGGCGAAGAACAGGAGCCGCCTCGCCTGGGCGCTGGCCCTGACCCTGACCTACATGCTGGCCGAGGTCATTGGTGGCTTGCTCACCGGCAGTCTCGCGCTGCTGGCCGATGCTGCACACATGGTGACCGATGCCGGCGGCCTCGCCCTGTCACTGCTTGCCATCCACTACGCGAGCAAGGCGCCGACGCCAGGCAAAAGCTTCGGTTACCTACGCTTCGAGATCCTGGCGGCGCTCGCCAACGCAGTGGTTCTGCTCGGAGTAACGGCCTACATTCTCTACGAGGCCTACCGTCGCTTCATGGAGCCCAACGAGATCCTCGGTTGGCCGATGATGCTGGTGGCGTTCGTCGGACTGGGCGTGAACCTCGCCAGCATGAAGCTGCTGGCAGGCGGCTCATCCGACAGCCTCAACGTCAAGGGAGCATACTTCGAAGTCTTTTCCGACATGCTGGGCTCGGTCGGCGTCATCATTGCGGCCCTCGTAGTGATGCTAACCGGATGGCGCTGGATTGATCCAGTCATTGGGGCAGGCATTGGCCTGTTCATCGTCCCGCGGACTTGGCGACTTTTGAGCGAGGCGCTTCACATCCTCCTGGAGGGAACTCCCCCAGGCGTCGACCTCGACATTCTAAAAGCCGAAATCGAGAGGATGCCAGGCGTGCGTCGTGCCTACGACCTGCATGCCTGGACGCTGACATCTGGCTTTAACGCAATGACCTGCCACGTCGTGGTGGACGACGTAACGGCTGGTCCTGATGTAATTCGGGCAATTCGCTCTTCCGTGAAGGCACGTTATGGCATTGATCACGCAACCGTTCAGATCGAAGACGAGCGGCTAGCCTCAGAAGCCGTTGATTTGATGGTGTAAGTTCATGTCCAGCAAGAAGCTTGCGCGTCAGCATTACCCAACACAGCACGCTCCCAAAGGGCGTCGACGCGTTCGCGCAGAGGTATTAGAGAAAGCAAATAAAAATTTTTATCATATAATTATATTAATTTCATCCGTAATTATCTTATTTTTATGTATTTTTAGGATTATCTAAATTAAATATATGCTGAATTTTTATTAAAACGAAGACTTCAATCAAATAGTATATATATTTATTAAATAGATATTTTCTGTCAATCAAGATGTTACATCATTCATGCTGAGACAGTTGTTTCGTCAACTATTGTTTATAACTAAGCTGCGTATCGCGTCACTAAAATTCACTGACCGCATGGATCTAATATTGTGTGAGGCCACAGAGATGAAAAGCGCAATGCGCTAGCTCCGGTTGAGGTTCGAGTATGGCTTCGGCAAGCAGGAACTCAAGGGCTCAACTCCTGTGCAGGCTCGTCATCCGCTCATACGCTGCAGGCCGAGGGATTCTACGCCTGCAGCTTAGGCGGCCCTCCTTATGAAGGAGGCACTATAATCACATGTATGTGGATCGAGCTATAAATCAATAACTTAAGTATAAATTGAAACGATTCATGTATCAGTTGTGATAAATATTAGAATTAAATAGAAATCATGTGGAAACCGAGCCGAGCGGGATACATCCCGGACGGTGGAGGTCGGCACGTCGGACCCGGCTGCGGTGATAACAACACTCCAAGCCGTTATATTTTTTCGAGGACCAGCACCATGCCATTCAACAGCCATGATGCTTTCTGGACTGTACCGGGTCGGTCTAAATTCCTGACAGATCTCCGCCGGACGGCTCGCTATCTCTCCGGCTCACGCCAAATGAGTGTCCGTGACCCGGACGATGGGATAGACTTGGCTGCCGACGATGGCCGCGCTACGGCGCCTTCCGTCCTCCTGCAGAGAGAATGGCATCGGAGGGCAGAAGCAGGCATCGGTACCCTAGGGCCCTTTGGTCTCACCCGCAGCAGCCTGGCGCCCATTGCGGCCGTTGTTGCGCCCCAAGAAATCGTGGCACCGGATGATGGTCTCGCAATCGAGGCCGTCAATCTTACAGACGCATCGTTCTCTACACTACCTTCCTCCGCACCTGAGACGGCTTCATCCACCTCGATGGCGGTAGCCGAGAGTTCTCTGATTTCGGCCGCGTCGTCTAGTGTCGGCGCGGCCCCGATCGGGTTGAGTGCATCCACCCTGAGCGTGGTACCGCCGATCGGCACTGGCGGATACCCGAGCGTCATTGACGCCATCGCCTCGGGTGTCGCCGTCCAGGCCAATGTCGTGGCCTGCTGCGGGACCTGCGGCTACGTCCGTTGCCCACTTCGGCCCCTGGAGTTGGCACCAGGCAGTATTCTGTCCTCGAACGGGCAGCTTCCTGGAAGTGGCAGCGGCGCGCCCGCCGGCGTCACTACGCAGATCCCTGGTGGCGCCGAGACAGGACTTCTTGCCAACGGTCGGGTGCTGATCCCGTCCCTAAGCGGCCCGATCACGACCGCGGTGGCGCCGGTACGCTCGTCTAGTCTAACTGCTAACTCGCTGTCGTCAAATGTTACCGCTACGACGGCCAACAAGATCGTTCTCGAAAATCAGAAGATCGGCAACCCAGTCAGCGAATGGGGCATCGACGGCAGTGGCAGCACCAACATCGAAGGCTTCGCCACGGACATCAGCGTGAACGTCGGCAATACAATCAACTTCAAGATTAATACCAATTCGTCAAATTATCGGATCGACATCTACCGGCTCGGCTATTACGGCGGCCTCGGCGCCCGGAAAATCGACACGCTTCAGCATACCGGGCTGCAGACCCAGCCGACGCCGCTGCGCGACGCCGCAACCGGACTCGTCGATGCCGGCAATTGGTCGGTCTCGGCGTCCTGGAGCGTGCCGGCGGACGCGGTCTCGGGCGTCTATATCGCCAAGCTGACACGCCAGGACGGGACGGCTGGCGAGAACGAGATCCCGTTCATCGTCCGCGACGACGCAAGTCGCAGCGACATCATCTTCCAGACAGCAGACACAACGTGGCAGGCCTACAATCCCTGGGGCGGCGCCAACCTCTATGGGGGCAACGGCCCAGCCACCGGCCAGGGCCAGGGGCGGGCCTACGCGGTCAGCTACAACCGGCCGATCACCACCCGCGGCGGTGGCCTTGCGGCAGGTCCCCAGGACTACATCTACGGCGCCGAGTTCCCGGCGATCATGTGGCTGGAGCAGAACGGCTACGACGTCTCGTACATGTCAGCCGTCGACGCCGATCGGTACGGGAGCCTGCTCCTGAACCACAAAATGTACCTCAATGTCGGACACGACGAGTACTGGTCGGGCCGGCAGCGCGACAACGTCGAAGCGGCCCGCGACGCCGGCGTCAACCTGTCGTTCTGGAGCGGCAACGAGATCTACTGGCGCGCGCGGTACGACAGTAGCATGAGCAGCGATGCTACGTCCTACCGAACTCTCGTCTCCTACAAGGAAACCTGGGGGGCGAACCAGAACATCGATCCTTCCAACGAGTGGACCGGCACTTGGCGGGATCCCCGTGGGCCGGCTGGCACGATCGGCAACAACGACCCCGAGAATGCCCTCACGGGCACGATGTTCAAGGTCGACTCCTATGTTCTCGACACCATTCAGGTACCCTACGACGATGCCAATCTACGCTTCTGGCGCAATACCAGCGTCGCCAACCTGCAGTCGGGCCAGACCGCCTCGCTCAACAAGAACTATCTCGGCTACGAGTGGGACGAGGCGCCCGACAACGCCTCGGCCCCGGCCGGCCTCGTACGACTGTCTTCGACCACCCTCGATCAGACGACCTACCTCCAGGATTACGGCAACACCACCGGCAAGGGCACGGCGACCCACAGCCTGACGCTCTACCGCGCGCCGAGCGGCGCCCTCGTGTTCGGCGCCGGCACCGTTTACTGGTCCTGGGGTCTGTCGGCCAACCACGACAACGAGGCGACGCCGACCGATCCGCGGATCCAGCAGGCGATGGTCAACCTCCTCGCCGATATGGGCCTGCAGCCGGAAACCCTCGACCCGGCGCTCACGCCCGCCACGGCCTCGACCGACCGCACGGCGCCGACCTCGACCGTCACCACGCCGACCGCCGGGTCGAGCGTGACGGCCTTCACCCCGGTCACGATCACCGGCACCGCGACGGATGCCGGCGGCGGCGTGGTCGCGGGCGTCGAGGTCTCGACCGACAACGGCGCGACCTGGCGCGCGGCCACCGGCGACGAGAGCTGGAGCTACACCTTCGCGCCGCAGGTCGCCGGGACCTACCAGATCCGCACTCGGGCGACCGACGACAGCGTCAACCTTGAGACGCCGTCGGTCGGGCGCAGCCTGACGGTGACGGCCTCGCCCTCCCTCACCCTATTCCCCGGCTCGGCCAAGCCCACCGTCACCAACACCGTCGACAGCACGGCAATCGAGCTGGGCGTGAAGTTCCAGAGTTCCAGTACAGGCACGATCAGCGGCATCCGCTTCTACAAGGGCTCGCAGGACCGCGGGGTCCATGTCGGCACGCTGTGGTCGAGCGCCGGACAGAAGCTCGCCACTACGACCTTCACCAACGAGACCTCGGACGGCTGGCAGACTGCCACCTTCTCGAACCCGATCCCCATCACCCCAGGCGCGACCTACACCGCGTCTTACCATTCGACGCTCGGGCACTACTCGAGCGACGTGAACTACTACAATAACAACATCACCAACGGCCCGCTCACCGGCAGCAACGGTGTCTTCGTCTACAGCAACCAGAGCCAGTTCCCGACCCAGAGCTTTAACAACACCAATTTCTGGGTCGACGTGCTGTTCAACCCCGGCGGCGCCACGACGAACCAGGCCCCGACCGCTATCACCGATAGCGGCCTGTCGGTGACGCAGAACACCGCCACGACCATTGCGACCTCGTCCCTGCTCGCCAACGACACCGATCCGGACGGCGACCCGCTCACAGTGACGGGCGTCAGCGGGGCGACCAACGGCATCGTCTCCCTCAACAGCCAGGCCGCCACCATCACTTTCACCCCGACGACCGGCTACACGGGAGCGGCCGGCTTCACCTACGCGATCTCGGACGGGCGCGGCGGCACATCGTCTGCCAACGTCACCCTCACCGTGTCGGCGCCCGGCACCGCGCCGGTAAGCCTGTTCTCCTCCACCACGATCCCGGCGGTCGCCAGCGATAGA
>NZ_LABY01000206.1 GCF_001043975.1 Methylobacterium variabile | reverse complement strand
CTCATCAGCACCGGCGCCCGTTCGGGCTTGCCTTGCGCCTCCGAACGAGTCCGTTCGAAGACGCGGCGGTATCATACCAGCGTACGTTCGCGTCGATGCGAGAGCGTCCGGCGCAAAGTCACAGGCGGGGCTTTTGCGCTGGCGCCCGTTCGGGCTTAAGCCCGCGCCGCCGAACGGGGTCCGTTCGACGGCGCGGCGGTATCAGCGGCTCGGCCCGTCGTCAGCCCTGGAGTGCTGCCCGGATCCGCTCCGCGTGCTCCGCCAGCATCTTTTGATCCGCCATGCCGCCGGCGTGGCGGCGCGGCGCGACGCCGTCGTGCCGGGGCAGGACGTGGACATGGAGGTGGAACACGGTCTGGCCGGCCGCCGCCTCGTTGTACTGGTAGACCGCGACGCCGTCGGCCGAGAACGCCGCCTTGGCGGCCCGCGCCACCTTCTGCACCGCGGCGGTGAGGTGGCCGAGGACGACCGGGTCCGCGTCGAGGAGGTTGCGGCTCGGGACCTTCGGCACCACCAGGGTGTGGCCGTCGGCCTGGGGCATCACGTCCATGAACGCGATGACGTGGGCGTCCTCGTAGACCTTGTGGCAGGGCACCTCGCCCCGCAGGATCTTGCCGAAGATGTTCTGAGGATCGTAGGCCGTCTCGCTCATCGTGCTGTTCCCGTCACGCCACCGACGCCGCCGAGCGGCGCTCGACCAACCGTGCGAGGTAGGCCGCGCCGAGCGGGATGATCGCGTCGTCGAAGTCGTAGGCAGCGTTGTGCAGGCTCGCCCCGGCCTTCCCCCCGAGCCAGGCATAGGCGCCCGGCACGGCGTGCAGCATGTCGGCGAAGTCCTCGCTGCCCATCTTCGGCTCGGGCGCGGTATCGACCTTGGCGGAGCCGAACAGCTCGGTGGCGATCTCGGCGGCGGCCCGGGTCTGGGCCTCACTGTTGCGCAGGACCGAGAAGATGTCGCGGATCTCGACCGTGATCTCGGCCCCGAAGGTGGCCGCCACGCCGGCGGCGATCTCGCGCATGCGCTTGGCGACCAGGGCCCGCACGCCGTCGTCGAAGGTCCGGATCGTGCCGGCGAGGTGGGCCTCCTCCGGGATCACGTTGTAGGCCGCCCCCGCATGGACCTGGGTGATCGACAGCACCGCCGATTGCAGCGGGTCGGCGTTGCGGCTGACGATCGTCTGCAGCGCCTGGACCAGGGCGGCCTGGACCACGACGGGATCGATGCCGCGGTTCGGCTGCGCCCCGTGGGCGCCCCTGCCGACGACGCGGATGTCGAAGAAGTCCGCCGCCGCCATGGCGGGGCCAGGCCGCACCGAGAGCTCGCCGGTGCGCCCGCTCGGGTTGTTGTGCAGGCCGTAGACCTCGTCGCAGGGGAAGCGCGCGAACAGGCCGTCGGCCAGCATGGCGCGGGCGCCGCCTAGGCCCTCCTCGGCGGGCTGGAAGATGAACACCGCGGTGCCGTCGAAGTCGCGGGTCTCGGCCAGGTACTTGGCGGCGCCGAGCAGCATCGTGGTGTGCCCGTCATGGCCGCAGGCGTGCATCTTGCCCGGCACCGTCGAGCGGTAGGGCAGGTTGGTCGCCTCCTCGATCGGCAGGGCGTCCATGTCGGCGCGCAGGCCGATGCGGCGCGGGCTGGTGCCGCGGCCCTTCAGGATGCCGACCACGCCGGTGCGGCCGACCTCGCGATGCACCTCGATTCCCCAGGCGGCGAGCCTCTCGGCCACGATGCCCGAGGTGCGCACCTCCTCGAAGCCGAGCTCCGGATGGGCGTGCAGGTCGCGCCGGATCGCGGTGAGCGCGTCGAGGTCGGCAGAGATGCGGTCGATCGGTGACATGCGGCGGAACGCTCCCGGACGAGGCGGGCCCGGGCGGGGCCGGGCCGGACGGCGCCCATCCTTCCGATGTCGGGCGTGTCGAGTCCAGAGGGGGGCCTTGCATGGCGCCGCGCCGGCAGGCCCGTCCCCGGCGGGGCCGTGCGCTCCGTCGACGCCGTGCAATCGGCTAACAGTCAAACGCGGAGCCGGAGCACGTTCAAGGCGATGCTTAAGGGGGAAATAACTTTGTTATGGCTTAGAGTTTCGGGACTGCAGCGAGTGTACCAGTCTGATGAAGCTCCTGAATAACACCCGGATCCTGATCAAGGTTGCGACTCCGTTGGGTCTCGTCGCGATCGTCGCCGTCGGCCTCGTCGTCAGTGCGCTCGGCACGATCGACACGCTCGCCGCACAGACCCGCCAGCTCGTCGACGTCCAGGCCTCGCGCCTCGAGAACATTCTGCACGTCAGGATCGGCGTGACGGAGGCGACGGTTCAGAACCGCAACCTCATCGTCGAGACGCGTCCCGAGGAGATGGCGGGGCTGAAGGCCCGCTACGACGCCGCCATCCAGGAGGCCTACGCGTCGGCCGACGTGCTGATCGGGCTCGCCCTCGCGCCGGAGCGGCGCGCCGCCATCCAGGCGGTTCGCGACCAGGTCCAGGCCTTCCACCGCGTCCTCGATCGCTCGACGGCGCTGGCGCTGAAGGGCGAGAGGGCAGCGGCGGCGCAGCTCGCCCTGGGCGAGGGCGCCGTCGCCCGGGCCAAGGTGCGGGAGGCGATCCAGGGCCGGATCGACGTGCTGGGCCGGGAGCTGGCCGAGGCCAGGGACTCGGCCGAGAGGGCGTCCGCCCGGGCGACGCTGCTCCTCGTCGCCTGCGCGTCGGCGGGCCTCCTGGCGGCCCTGCTCCTGGCCGGCTGCGTCGCGGTCCTCGGGATCACGCGGCCGCTCGGCGCCCTGGTGGGCGTGCTCGAGCGGATGGCGCGGGGCGAGACCGAGGTTGAGATCCGCGAGGGCCGCCGGGGCGACGAGATCGGCGCCATCGGCAAGGCCGTCGAGGGCATCCGGGCGATGGTGGCGCGGAAGGCCGCCGAGCAGGCCGAGATCAAGCGCATCGCCGACGCGGCGGCCGCCGAGGAGCGCCGGCGCACCATGATGGCGCTCGCCGACGGGTTCGAGCAGGCGGTGGGCGGCGTCGTCGGGATGGTCTCCGCCTCCGCCACCGAGCTGCAGGCCACCGCCGAGCAGATGACCGCGACGGCGACCGAGACGGCGAGCCAGTCGACCACGGTGGCGGCCGCCGCCGAGGAGGCGAGCGCCAACGTCAACACCGTGGCGGCCGCGGCGGAGGAGCTCGGCGCCTCGGTAGCCGAGATCGGCCGTCAGGTGCAGGGCTCGACCCACCTCGCCCAGGCCGCGGTGGCCGAGGCCGACCAGACCGGGCAGCTGGTGCAGGCGCTGCGCCAGACCTCCGGCCGGATCGGCGACATGGTGGGCCTGATCTCCTCGATCGCCAGCCAGACCAACCTGCTGGCGCTCAACGCCACCATCGAGGCGGCCCGGGCCGGCGAGGCGGGCCGCGGCTTCGCGGTCGTCGCCGCCGAGGTCAAGCAGCTGGCCAGCCAGACCGGCCGTGCGACCGAGGAGATCGCCCGCCAGATCGGCGAGGTGCAGGGCGTGACGGATCAGGCAGCGGCCGCGATCGGCGGGATCACCGGCCGGATCCGGGACATCAGCGGCGTCGCGGCGAGCATCGCGGCGGCGGTGGAGGAGCAGGGGGCGGCGACCCAGGAGATCGTGCGCAACGTGACCCAGGCCGCCACGGGGGCCGGCGAGGTGACGAGCAACATCGCGGGCGTCGCCCGGGCCTCGGAGGAGACCGGGGCAGCGGCCGGGCAGGTGCTGGCCTCGGCCTCGGCGCTGTCGCGCCAGTCCGAGCACCTGAGGGCGGAGGTCGGCCGCTTCCTCGCGACGGTCCGGGCGGCCTGAACGAGGGGGGAATGTCCGGGCGGGGGCGCCCGGACATCCCGTGCGGACATCCTGTGACGGCGGCGCCCGCCGGGCTCAGTCGGCGATGGCGCCGTAGACGAGCTGCTTGATCTCCCGGCGGTAGTAGGCCCGGCTCGGGCCCGGCGCCTGGGTCATCATCACCACCGCCAAGTCCTCCTTGGGGTCGACCCAGAAGAAGGTGCCGGCGTAGCCCGCCCACATGAACTCGCCCTTCGAGCCCGGCACGCCGGCGATGCCCGCGTCCTTGCGGACCATGAAGCCGAGGCCGAAGGTGTAGCCGGGCACGCCCATCAGCAGTTCGCCGGGGCTGACGACCGGCTTGATGCGGTCGCCGAGGTGGTCGGCGGTCATCAGCTCGACGGTGGTGCGGCTCAGCACCCGGGCGCCGTCGAGGCTGCCGCCGTCGAGCAGGGCCTGCGCGAAGCGCAGGTAATCGGCGGCGGTGCCGTAGCCGCCGGCCCCACCCGAATCGTTCTTCGGCACCGCGCCGTCGATGAGCCGGTTGGGCGCGCCGGTGGCCGGGTCGGTGGGCAGGGCCTGGGCGATCCGCCCGACCTTGTCGGCCGGCACCGAGAAGCCGGTCTCGGTCATCTTGAGCGGCCGGAAGACCCGCTCGGCCAGGTAGTCGCCGAGGCGCTGGCCGGAGGCCTTCTCGACCACGCGGCCGAGCACGTCGACCGCCAGACTGTACTGCCAGACCGTGCCGGGCTGATAGGCCAGCGGCGCCGCCGCGAGGCGGCTCGTGAACTCCTCCGGGGTGAGGTCGGTGGTGTTGTAGTCGAAATCCGGCTTGAACAGGCCGGCCTTGGCGTAGGCCGCCTTCACCGCCGGGTTGGTGGTGATCTCGCCGTAGGCGAGGCCGGCGGTGTGACGCAGCAGATCCTGCACCGTCGGATGGCGCTCGGCGGCGACGAGGTCGGGCGACGCCTCGCCGAGCGCGTTCGGGCGGCTTGCCGCCACCTTCAGGTCCTTGAACTCGGGCAGGTACTTCGCCACCGGCTCGGTGAGCTGGAGACGCCCGTCCTCCATGAGCGCCATGGCGCCGACCGAGGCCAGGGGCTTCGTCATCGAGTAGATGCGGAAGATCGCGTCCTTGGCCAGTGGCGCGCCGGCGGCCTTGTCGCGGAAGCCGACGCTCTCGGCGTAGGCGAGGCGGCCGCGCCGGGCGATCATCACCACCGCGCCGGGCAGGCGGCCGGCCGCCACCTCTTCCTCCATCACGCGCTTGATGCGGCCGAGTCGCTCGGAGGAGAGCCCGACCTCCTCCGGCCGGGCCGGCGCCAGGGCCTCGCTGCTGCGCGGCCTCAGGGCCTGATCGGCCAAGGCCGGTCCTGCCAAGATCGGCACGGCCAGGGCGCAGAACGCCCCGATGCAGCCCATGACCAACCGGCGGGACGCGCGCCCGCGTCCTCCCTCTCTCGTCTGCATGACGTTCTCGCTCCCGAATCGCGGCCGGGGCCTCTCGCGGGCCCCCTTGCGGGTCCCGGCACGGGCCCCGTGGGGCGAGCGTAGCCGCCCGGCCGGCCGGGCGCTACGGCGCCGTCAGTCCTCAGCCTTCCGGAACGGCGTCGCCGCGTCGAGGGCCTCGGCGGCCATCTCGACGTGGCGCGCCTCGCGGGCGAGATAGTCGGCGATGGCCGCGCGCAGGGACGGATCGGCGATGTCGTGGGCCGAGTGGGTGATGACCGGGCGGTAGCCGCGGGCGAGCTTGTGCTCCCCTTGAGCGCCGGCCTCGACCCGGGCGAGGCCGCGACTGATCGCGAAGTCGATCGCCTGGTAGTAGCAGACCTCGAAGTGCAGGAACGGGTGGTCCTCGATGCAGCCCCAGTTGCGGCCGTAGAGGGCGCGGTCGCCGATCAGGTTGATGGCGCCCGCCACGTACTGGCCTTCGCGCCGGGCCATCACCAGCAGGATCCGCTCGGGCATGCGCTCGCCGATCAGCGAGAAGAAGCGCCGGTTGAGGTAAGGCCGGCCCCACTTGCGCGAGCCGGTATCCATGTAGAAGCGGTAGAATGCGTCCCAGTGGGCCTCCGTCAGGTCCGAGCCGGTGACCCACTCGATCGTGAGCCCGGCCGCGAGCGCGTCGCGGCGCTCCCGCTTGATCGCCTTGCGCTTGCGCGAGGCCAGCGCGCCGAGGAAGTCGTCGAAGGTCGCGTAGCCGGCATTGTCCCAGTGGAACTGCTGGTCGACCCGGCGCAGGAAGCCGAGGTCGCCCGCGCGCTCGGCCTCGACCTCGGGCAGGAAGGTGACGTGGACCGAGGAGGCCTTGGTCTCCCGGCGCAGGGCGCGCAGGCCCGCCGCCAGGGCGGCGGTCGCCTCCTCCGGGTCCTCGCCCGGGGCGATCAGGAAGCGCGGCCCCGTCACCGGCGTGAACGGCACGCTGACCTGGAGCTTCGGGTAGTAGCGCCCGCCGGCACGCTCGAACGCGTCGGCCCAGCCGTGGTCGAACACGTACTCGCCCTGCGAGTGGGACTTCAGGTAGCAGGGCGCGTAGCCGATGACCTTGCCGTCCCGCTCCGCGGCGACGTGCAGCGGCAGCCAGCCGCTGCGGCCGCCGACGCATCCCGCATCCTCGAGCGACGACAGGAAGGCGTGGCTGACGAAGGGGTTGTGGCTCTCGGCCGCCCCCGTCAGGGATTCGGCCGAGAGGGCGCAGCGGTCCCACTCCGCCGCCGGGATCTCGGACAGGCGCTGGACGACGCGGACCTGCAAGGCGCCCGCCGCCGGGGTGGCGCCGCACCCTGCTTCGCCGGTAGTTTCCATGGGGGCGGGAGTTAGGTCGGCCTGCGGGCCTCGGCAATGCGGCGCGGCCTCGCAGGGGCAGAGGCTTCGTGCGGAACCGTCGGGCGGCCCCGCCGATTTCGTCTCCACCATGATCGGCGAAGACACCACATCGCGCCCCGGCCCGCCCGTGGCCGCACCGGCATCCCCCCAGGGCGGCCCGGGGCCGCACCCGCTGGCGCAGGCCTGGGACGACCGGATCGCGCGGCTGCTCGAACTCCTGCCGCAGCGGGTCGGGACCTCCGTCGGCTGGCTGCGGGCACCGGCCCGGCGCTGGGTCCGCATCCCGGCCGCGCTGCTGCTGATCGTCGGCGGCTTCCTGGCGATCCTGCCGGTCTTCGGCCTGTGGATGCTGCCCCTCGGCCTCGCGCTCCTCAGCGAGGACATCCCCGGCATGAAGCCCTCGCTGGAGCGCTCCGCCCGCTGGATCGAGGCAAGGTGGGCGCGCCTCGTCCGGTGGTGGCGCGGCCGGCGGTGAGCCCCGCGCCTGCGGCAGGTTCGGGCTGTCGCCTCGCAGCCCTGGACTCAAGGGCCTGACGCGACATCGACCGGCACGCCACGTGGTCGCGAACAGACCCTCCCGGACAGGCAGCCCGGCTAAGTTCCTCCCATTTTCCGGACGACTGCAGCGAAGCGGAAGGAGATCCGAGATCAAGCTGTAAAACGTCGCGAAGCGACCGTGTGTCTGCAACGGTGCAGCATGCGGAGCCGCTTCGCGGCACATCCTCCGCTGGATCCCGAATCTCCGTCCACTTCGTTCAAGTCGTGCAGGCCCCTTCCGGGCCCGGAAAGAGCGGGTGAGCCTGACGAGAAATGACTCGCCCGTTCAGTCCGGATACTTTCAGCGCCTGTCGGATCCAGCCAAATAGGCTTTCAGTGCCGTATACCGTGGTCCGCTCGGCCTGCCGCTGCAGATCAGGCGTAATGTGTGTGAGGCTCGCCGCCGCAAGAGGTGCGACGTCATTCACCGCGCGGCAGCCCGCTATTGCAGCGACGTCATCGCCCCGGGCCGCGGCGGGTTCGGCCAGGACACCACCGGCAGGTCGATGTTGGGCAGCTCGACCGTCACGGTGTCGCCGGGCAGCAGCGCCGTGCCCTCCTCCGCGCCGATCTCCTGCGCACCCGCGCCGACCTGCCGGGTGATGCGGTAGTTCGGCCGGGCGCGGCGGGCCTGGGCGCGGTCGGTGAGGAAGCGCGGGGCGGAGACCTCGGCCTCAAGGATCAGGCGCTCGGCCATCTCCATCCGGGGCTTCAGCTGCTCGAGCCCGCGCTGGGTGTCGCGCAAGTCCGCCGTGACCTCGGTGGCCCGCCGGCTGCGCATGTCCAGGATCGACAGGTCGGCCCGGGAGATCGCCTCGCGGGCGCGCAGGAGGTCGGTGCTGGTGCGCAGCTTCTCGCTCTCCATCTGTGCCATCGAGCGGCCGGCCGCGATCGTGCGCTGCTGCGTGGCGAGACCGCGCTCGGCGAGCTGCTCGTTGCTGCGGATCTCGGTGGCGATCAGCTTGATCTGTGTGTCGATCGTAGCGAGCTGGCCGTTCAGGGCCTCGATCTGCTGGCGCAGGAAGCGCTTGAGGTCCTCGATCGCGTCGACCTGGGTCGCCAGGGCCTTGCGGCGGGCGTCGAAGATCGAGACCTCGCGCTCGATCAGGGCGACGAGGCCCGGCTCGGAGCGGCTCGCCAGCTCCTTCGGGAAGTCGATCTTCGGCTTGTCGTCCCGCTCGGCGATCAGGCGCGCCAGGCGCAGGCTGAGCTGCTCGCGCTCCTTGTGCAGGCTGGCGAGGTCGCCCCGCGCGGTGATCGCGTCGCGCTCGAGGCGCAGCATGCCCCCGTCGTTGACCCGCGGCGGTCCACCTGCCAGCGCCACTGCCTTGCCGACGGTGAGCCCTGGCCGGAAGGCGTACTCCCCGGGCTTGTCGACGGCGCCGCTGATGTAGAACGGCCGGTACTGCGCGATCTCGACCGCGGTGTCGGGGGCGTCCGCCAGTTCCATCCGCTCGCGCAGGCGCCGGGCGATCAGCCGGCCGACCTCCCGGGTCGGCAGCCCGG
The DNA here is from genome assembly GCF_001043975.1 of Methylobacterium variabile. Taxonomy (GTDB): domain Bacteria; phylum Pseudomonadota; class Alphaproteobacteria; order Rhizobiales; family Beijerinckiaceae; genus Methylobacterium; species Methylobacterium variabile. The sequence goes on along the minus strand of NZ_LABY01000206.1, from coordinate 1,373 downwards.
CCACCGTGATGTCGCCGACGATCGGCAGCGACAGCGTGCCGTCTGCCCCGATGGTGAACTCGTCGTTGAGGGCGGTCCAGGCGAAGATCTCGTCGCGGCTCGCCCGCCACTCGAACACCCGGAGGCGGATGCGGTCGAGCGGCCCGAGGCTGTAGCCGGCCAGATTCCCGGTGGCGGATCCCGCGCCGGCGAGGCCGCCCGCGGCGGCCGCCGTCGCGGCCGGGACCGGCGGTGCAGGGTGCGGCCCGCCCGCCGCGCCCGCGAGGCCGGCCGGCAGGCACACCGCGCCAAGGACGAGCCCGCGCCGGAGAAGGGCGGGGAGACGGTGTGCTGCTCGCATGCGGTTCAGGCCTTCTCGTCCTGGCAGGCTCGACGCCGGGCGCCCGGCGTCGCCGAGGGATCGGGCCGACCCTCGACCGTCCTGGATCGCGGCGCAGCCTCCCAATAAGCGGTAGGCGCCGCCGACCACCCGGCCCTTGCCCACTCGCACACTATTCACGTTCGTCTATTCGGCCATCGTGGCCGTTCTCCGAAGGGAGTATTGCAAGATGATGCGGCGTATTATTGCCTGATATTGTGGTGAAATTGACCTGACGGTCTCGTCTCTGCCTATCATTAATCGCTCATTAACGGTGGAGACGGCGAATGGCTCGTGGAGCACGACCGCAATCCCGCGCGGCCGACGGCGATGAACTGGGCAATGCCGGGCTCGCAGGGAGCGGGCTCGGCGGTGGGATGGCCGGCGGCAGCCTCGCCCTTCTCCTCGCTCCAGGCCTGCCGCCTCTGGCACCGGCCGCCGAGGCCGCCGCGATGCCGGCCACGGCCCGGACGCTCCCCGCTATCGCGCCCCGGCGCGGGGCGGGCCTAGCGCTCAAGCGTGCCCTCGACGTCGCCGCCGCCGCCGCCGGCCTCGTCCTGCTGCTGCCGGTCCTCCTTGCCATCGCGGTGCTGATCAAGCTCGATTCGCCCGGGCCGGTGCTGTTTCGCCAGAGCCGCATCGGGCTCGGCAACCGGCCGTTCCGGGTCTGGAAGTTCCGCACCATGACCTGCTGCGAGAACGGACCGGTGATCCCGCAGGCCCGGCGCGACGACCCGCGGGTGACGCGGGTCGGCCGCGTCCTGCGCCGGACCAGCCTCGACGAGCTGCCCCAGCTCGTGAATGTGCTCCTCGGCTCGATGTCGCTGGTCGGCCCGCGGCCCCACGCCGTGGCGCACGACGCCCAGTTCGCGGGCATCGTCGCGCGCTACGCCGAGCGGCACGCGGTGCGCCCGGGCATCACCGGCTGGGCCCAGGTGCGGGGGTGGCGCGGGCGAGGCGCCGGCCCCCCCAGGAGAGCCACGGGCACCGGCCGCCGCGGCCAGCTGCGTCTACA
>NZ_LABY01000205.1 GCF_001043975.1 Methylobacterium variabile | reverse complement strand
CTGAGCACGCCCGAGAGCGGTGCCACCCCGTGCATGAGCATGCACGGCAGCCTTCGCGCACCGCCGCGGCGCGGCGGCCCGAACGGTCGGGGCTCCGCATCCAGACGCTCCGGAACAGGATCATCCCCGTGTCCACCGAACATCCCGCATCCCCGCGTCCGCGTCTTGCCCCAGGGGCCCCGGCGCATCCCGCACGCCCCGAGCCGCGCGGCCCGTTTCCCCATCCTCTCGGCCCTACGGGTGGCGCCATGACGGGCCGGGAAGACGTTTTCGACGCTTGCCAGGAGGGGCGCCGGCCGGCGGGGAGACGCGCTCGGCTCCTGCTCGGGCTCGTCCTCATCGTAGGAGCCCTGGTGGGAGCCGGCGCCGGCTACGGGCTCGCGCGCGGCGCATGGGTCATTCCCGGTGCGGTCGCGACACGGCTTCCGGAACCGATCGCGGCGTGGCTGCCCAAGAGCGCGCCACGCATGCCACCGGAACTCAAGGACTATGCCTTCGAGCTCCTGGACCCCGAGACCAAATCGGGCGAGGCGACACTCAAGGTCCGTCTTCTCGACAAGCGCGTCGACAAGCCCGTGGCGGACGCGCTCGTCTACGCGCATCGCCTCGACATGGCACCCGACGGGATGCCGACGATGACGGGCAAGCTGAAGCCGGAGGCGAGCCCGGGACCGGGCATCTACGCCTTCAGGGCCAACCTGGCGATGGAGGGCCGCTGGCGCCTCTCGCTGGCCGCGAAGGTACCGGGCGAGACCGGCACCGTCCAAGACCAACTCGTGCTCAAGGCCGTCGAGTGATGGACCAGACGACACCGATCCACTTGGCGCGGCAACGTGACCGCGCGCACCGAGGCGGCCATGCGAAGGCATGGGTCGCGGGCCTCGTTCTCCTGCCCCTCGCCGTCGGGGGCGGCGCCCTCGCCGGGCTGCGGGCCGGCGAGGCGGGATGGCCCTTGCCGACGTGGTTGCCGCCCTCGGTCTCCGGTCTGCTCGTCGGCCGCGATGCGAAGCCGGCCGCGGCCGCGGATGCGCCCGTCCTCTACTACCGTGATCCCGACGGAAAGGCGGCCTACGCGCCCGCGCCGGCGAGAACGCCCGACGGACGCGACTACCTTCCCGTGCATGTCGGCGAGGATTTCGACTTCGAGCCGCGGCCCGCCGCGGCAAAGGCGGTCGAGGCGAACGCCGCCTACGCCGCGCCACCGGGAGGGACCCGGAAGGTTCTCTACTACCGCAACCCGATGGGCCTGCCGGACACCTCGCCGGTGCCGAAGAAGGACTCGATGGGGATGGACTACCTCCCCGTCTACGAGGGCGAGGCCGAGGACGGCAACATCGTCAAGATCTCGCCCGGCAAGGTCCAGCGCACCGGCGTCCGCTCCGAGCGGGCCGAACGTCGCGTCGTCAGCCGAGCCGTGCGGGTGCCCGGCACCGTGACGCTCGACGAGCGCCGCGTCACCGTCGTGGCGACCCGCTCGGACGCCTATGTCGACCACGTCGAGAACGTCACGACCGGCGACCGCGTCCGCAAGGGTCAGGCGCTGGTCCACGTCTACTCGCCCGAGATCAACGCGGCGGCGGCCCAGCTCATCGCCAACCCGGGCTTCGACGGCTCCCGGCGGCGCCTGCAGAACCTGAACGTCTCGGAAGCCGTCATCGACGAGATGGAGCGCACCCGGAAGGTGCCGATGGCCATCACGTGGTCGTCCCCGCGCGACGGGGTCGTCCTGGAACGCAACGCCATCGAGGGCATGAAGGCGTCGGCCGGAGACACCCTGTTCCGGATCGGCGACATCTCGACGATGTGGGTGCTGGCCGACGTCCCCGAGTACGACCTCGGCAACGTCAAGGTCGGCCAGCCCGTCAGCGTGCGCGTGCGCTCGCTGCCCGGGCGCAGCTTCGGCGGCAAGGTCGGGCTGATCTACCCGCAGGTGAACACGCAGACCCGCACCACCCGCGTGCGCATCGAGTTGCCGAACCCCGACGGGGTGCTCCTGCCCGACATGTACGCCGACGTCGAGATCGGAACTGGCGCGGCCAAGCCCGTGGTGGCGGTCCCGAACGATGCCGTCATCGACACGGGCGCGCGCCAGGTCGTGCTCGTCGACAAGGGCGAGGGCCGCTTCGAGCCGCGCGAGGTCAAGCTCGGCGCCCGCGGCGAGGGCTACACCGAGATCCGCGAGGGCGTGCAGGCCGGCGAGCAGGTCGTGACCGCGGCCAACTTCCTGATCGACGCCGAGAGCAACCTGAAGGCGGCGCTGCAGAGCATGGCGGCGCCCAAGTCCGCCGCCGAGCCGCAGGCGCAGGCCACGGAGGCCACCCGATGATCGCACGCCTGATCGCCTGGTCGGCCCGCAACCTCGTCCTGGTGCTGATCGGCACCGTCTTCGTGGTGGCGGCCAGTCTCTACAGCGTGCGCACCCTGCCGCTCGACGCCATCCCGGACCTCTCGGACGTGCAGACCATCGTCTACACCGAGTACCCGGGCCAGGCGCCCCAGGTCGTCGAGGACCAGGTCACCTATCCGCTCACCACCGCCATGCTGACGGTGCCGAAGTCGAAGGTGGTGCGCGGCTTCTCGTTCTTCGGGGTCTCGTTCGTCTACGTGATCTTCGAGGACGGCACGGACCCGTACTGGGCCCGCTCGCGGGTGCTCGAATACCTGAGCGCGGCCGGCAAGCGCCTGCCGGCCGGCGTGACGCCGACGCTCGGCCCCGACGCGACCGGGGTGGGCTGGGTCTACCAGTACGCCATCGTGGCCAAGCAGCAGACGCTCGCCGAGCTGCGCTCGCTCCAGGACTGGGTGGTGCGCTTCGGGGCCTCGCGCGCCGAGGGCGTGGCCGAGGTCGCCGGCGTCGGCGGCTTCGTCAAGCAGTACAACGTCGTCGTCGAGCCGAACCGCCTGCGTGCGCAAGGGATTTCGCTGAAGGCGCTCCGCGACGCGATCCGGTCGAGCAACGCGGATGTCGGCGGCCGCACGGTCGAGCTCTCCGAGTTCGAGTTCATGGTGCGCGGCCGCGGCTACCTGAAGAGCGTCGCCGACATCGAGAACATCGTGCTGAAGACCGAGGCCGGCACCCCGCTGCGGGTGCGGGACATCGCCCGGGTCGAGCTCGGGCCGGACGAGCGGCGCGGCATCACCGAGCTGAACGGCGAGGGCGAGGTCGCCGGCGGCATCATCCTGCAGCGCTTCGGCGCCAACGCGCTGAACGTCATCGAGGGTGCCAAGCAGCGCCTGGCCGAGGTCGCGGCGAGCCTGCCGAAAGGCACGGAGATCCTGCCGGTCTACGACCGCTCGCAGCTCATCGAGGCGGCCATCGACACCTTGAAGCACACCCTCGTCGAGGAGAGCGTCATCGTGGCGCTCGTCTGCATCGTGTTCCTGCTGCACCTGCGCAGCGCGCTGGTGGCCATCCTGATGCTGCCGGTCGGCATCCTGATGGCGCTCGGCGCCATGCATCTCCTCGGGATCGGCGCCAACATCATGTCGCTGGGCGGCATCGCCATCGCGGTCGGCGCCATGATCGACGCGGCCATCGTCATGATCGAGAACGCCCACAAGCACCTGGAGCGGGCGCCCCCGGGCAAGCCGCGGGTCGAGATCCTGGTCGAGGCGGCCGCGGAGGTGGGTCCGTCGCTGTTCTTCTCCCTTCTCGTGATCACGGTCAGCTTCCTGCCGATCTTCACCCTGGAGAGCCAGGAGGGGCGCCTGTTCGGGCCGCTCGCCTTCACCAAGACCTTCGCCATGGCGGCGGCGGCGCTCCTGTCGGTGACCCTGGTGCCGGCCCTGATGGTGCTGTTCGTGCGCGGGCGCATCATCCCCGAGCACCGCAACCCGCTGAACCGCTTCCTGATCTGGGTCTACCGCCCGGTGATCGAGGTCGTGCTCAGGGCCAAGGTGCTGACCATCCTGCTGGCTGTGGCGGCGCTCGGCCTGACCATCTGGCCGGCCCGCCAGCTCGGCTCCGAGTTCATGCCGGACCTGAACGAGGGCACCCTGATGTACATGCCCACGACCCTGCCGGGCATCTCGGTGACCCAGGCCGGGGAGCTGCTGGCGACCCAGGACCGCATCATCAAGTCCTTCCCCGAGGTCGCCTCGGTCTACGGCAAGGCGGGGCGCGCCTCGACGGCGACGGACCCCGCCCCCACCGAGATGTTCGAGACCATCATCACCCTGAAGCCGAAGGCGGAGTGGCGTCCCGGCGTGACGCTGGCGAGCCTCAAGGCCGAGATGGACAAGGCGCTGCAGTTCCCGGGCGTGTCGAACGCCTGGACGCAGCCGATCCGTGCCCGCATCGACATGCTCTCGACCGGCATCCGCACGCCGGTCGGCATCAAGATCTACGGCACCGACCTGACCGAGATGGAGAAGGTCGCCCGACAGGTCGAAGCGGTCGTGCGCAACGTGCCGGGCACGTCGAGCGCCTACGCCGAGCGGGTCATCGGCGGGTACTTCCTCGACATCGTGCCGGACCGGGAGGCCCTCGGGCGCTACGGCCTGATGGTCGGGGACGTGCAGGACGTCATCGCGACGGCACTGGGCGGCGAGAGCGTCACGAACACGGTCGAGGGCCGCGAGCGCTACACCGTCAACGTGCGCTACCCGCGCGCCTTCCGGTCGGATCCGCAATCCATCGCCACCGAGGTGCAGGTGCCGTTGCCGGCCGGGGGCACGGTTCCGCTGGGCGAGGTGGCGAAGGTCCAGCTGACCCGAGGGCCGACCTCGATCCGCACCGAGAACGGGCAGCTCGCGGTCTACATCTTCGTCGATCTGACCGGGCGCGACCTCGGCGGCTACGTCGCCGAGGCCCGGGACGCGGTCAACAAGGAGGTCCAGCTCCCGCAGGGCATGAGCGTCCAGTGGAGCGGGCAGTTCGAGTACCTGGAGCGGGCGGAGGCCCGGCTGAAGATCGTGGTGCCCGTGACGCTGCTCGTCATCTTCCTGCTCCTCTACCTGAACTTCCGGCGCCTGACCGAAACGCTCATCGTCATGCTGTCGCTGCCCTTCGCCCTGGTCGGCGGGGTGTGGCTGATGTGGTGGATGGGCTTCAACATGTCGGTGGCAGTGGCGGTGGGCTTCATCGCGCTCGCCGGCGTCGCCGCGGAGACCGGCGTGATCATGCTGGTCTACCTCGACCATGCATGGGACGAGCGGCGGGCCGCCGCCCGAGCCGCCGGGCGGGAGACCACGCGCGTGGACCTGTACCAAGCCATCATGGTGGGGGCGGTCGAGCGGGTGCGTCCGAAGATGATGACGGTCGTCGCCATCATGGCGGGCCTGCTGCCCATCCTCTGGAGCACCGGCGCGGGGTCGGAGATCATGCAGCGCATCGCGGTGCCGATGATCGGCGGCATGGTCTCCTCGACCGTGCTGACCCTCGTCGTGATCCCGGCCATCTACGGGCTCGTGAAGGGACGGAGGCTGGGGCTTCGGCAGGAAGGGTCGGCCGCCGTGCAAGCGGGGCTCCCCCGGGCCGCCGAGTGAGCGTGGCTGGGCTGGACGGGCCGTCACGGCGGCCGTGAGAAGACAGGAGTTGGATATGAGCGAACTTTTCCGACCGTCCCGACGCATCGTGGTCCTCGGCCTGGCGGCCGCCGGCGTACAGGCGGCGCGGGCGGAGGATCTGCCGGAGGTCGTCGCCACGAAGGACCCGAGCTGCGGTTGCTGCGAGGCCTGGGTCAAACACCTGCGCGACGAGGGATTTCGCGTCCAGGTCGTGAACGCCCCGGTGAACCCGGTCAAGGTCAGACTCGGGGTACCTCGGGAGCTGGCCTCGTGCCACACGGCCCAGGTCGGCGGCTACGTCGTCGAGGGGCACGTGCCCGCATCGGCCATCAAGCGGCTGCTCGCGGAGAAGCCGACCGCCACCGGCCTCGCTGTGCCCGCCATGCCGGTCGGTTCGCCCGGCATGGAGGTCGATGGCATGGAACCGGCGACCTACGAGGTGGTGCTGTTCGGCCCGGCCGGCCGCAGCACGTTCGCCCGGTTTCGTGGGGCGCAGCCCGTCTGACCGCGGCCGGTGACGTCACGCCAAGGGGCCGAGTGGGTCCCTCGGCGGCGCGACCCGGGTCGCGCAACAGGGAGGAATCGTTCACGGACATCCTTCTGCAACCGCTCTGGATGGCGGCCCGCATCGCGTCGGCAGCTCCCTTGAAAGATCTGGAGCGGCTCCTCAGTCGCCGATCCAGTCGAGCTGCCGACGGTAGACTTGCCCCTCGCCATTGCAGGATCGGCAATCGTAATCGTGGCGCTGCCCTGTTCCACCGCAGCTGGGGCACTTCACCAGGTCGTACTGCGACCAGTCGTATCGGTCGGCCAGTTGCCGCTCCAAGCGCCCCTCGCCGGCGCAGGGCGGGCAGTCGTAGCCGCCGAGCTGTCCGCTCCCCGCGCAGAGGGAACACTTGACCAGGTCATAGGCGGCCAGATCGAGTGTGTCGGCGATGTGTCGCTCCATGGTTCTCTCGCCGCCGCAGGCCGGGCACTCCTCGCCCGCCCGACGCCCGACGCCCTCGCACAGCGGACAGGCAACCTCCTCGTAATCCCTGGTCTCGACCGCTTCCGCGTGGCGCCGCTGCATGCGGCACTCGCCGCCGCATGCCGGGCAGAGGCTCCCGTTGCGCTGCCCACACCCATCGCAGACCGGGCAATCGACGGCTTGGTAGGCCGACACGTCGATACGCCGGGCGTCCGCCGCAGCGACGTAGCCCTCGCCACCGCAAGCCGGGCAATCGGAGCCGTCCCACGAACCCGAACCCGTGCAGAGCGGACAGGGGGTCATGGCGGCGTCGCGCAGGAATTCGTCCCGCGCCTCGACGACGGTCGCGGCGAACGTCGGGATGCGGGGCTCCGGCAGCGCTCGGGCCCTCTTGGCCGAACTGGCGACCTTGGCCGCGAACTTCGCGTAGGACTGGGCGACCGGCCCGGCTTCGGACTGCGTGGCTGCGGCCTCGGCCGCGGTCACTTCCAGGGTCGCGAGGTCCTTCCGTGCCATGGCGAGCACGGCACCGTGGGCCGCCGTGAAATCCACGTTGGCAAGCAAGCCGCCGATCTCCTCGACTTGCCGAACGAGCCGCAGGACGGCGAGGCTCGCGTTTCGCTCGATGGTCCACTGCCGCACGCGCCGATTGACGAGCACCTGCTTCACGGCCTTGACGGTCGCGAGGTCGACGTCCCGGGGCATGTAGACGCCCTTGTCGAAGTCGGTGTGGTGGTTCGGACAGAGCCAGACGAGACCGGCGGGATGGTGGCTCAGCGTCTGCGAGACGGGCTCGATGTGCGCGGCCTCGCAGTTCGCGCCATGGTTGCAGATCGCGCAGGCGCAGTTCGCCTCCAGCTTGATCTCGAGGCGGACCTTCTCCGGCATGTGCGGCCGGCTTCTTCCCTTCTTGACCGGCCAAGGCTCGCGTAGGAACTTGTCGAAGGCGACGAGCTCCGCCTCCTCGTACCAGCGCAATCCGTCCTTGATCTCGCATGCGAGCTTGCGCGCGATGCCGGCCTTGGCTTGAACGCGCGTGAAGTATTCGAGCAGTTCCGGCGACATACGCAGGCGAATCGCCGCTTCGACCTCGGTCAGCTTGGCCTTGATGTGGAGTTTGGGATCGCTCGCCATACGGGAACTCAGGCGTCCGTCGTCACCGTCCGAAGCGCGTTGCACGGGACGAGCGTCAGCCGAAGGACTGAACGACGGGAGCATGCTTCGGCCCGCCGGGGCGGGCCCGGCGCGCCCTTCTAGGGGCGCCGGGGGCTCCAGGCAATGACGAACCTGGGCGAGCTCGCCTGAGGTCGGGCACGCCGCCCGGGCGCCTGGATGGGCCCGGCGTCACCGGCAAGGCCGCTGGCAGGCCAACCTGCGAAAGGAGGCCGCGGCAGCGCGGTCCTGGCCGGACCGGGGCTCGGCGGCCGGAGGGGGCATCGGCGGACTGGCCGCCGCGCCGCTGGGTCATGGAGAAGCCGCGAATGGCCGCGCCCCGACCTTTCACGGACTGCACATCTCCCCACCGCGCCTCGCGGTCGTACGTGTCAGGGGGAGCAGCCGCACCCGCCGGATCAAGGGACAGGCGGGAGCCGTCGAGCAGGCCCTGAGGCCGAACTCGGCTGCGCCGACATCCTGATGCTGGCCGCTTCGACGCGCGGGGCCATCAACGGCCTGACCGCCGGACTGATGAAGACGACATCCGCCACCACCTCGTGAACCCGGACGCCGAACCGGACCCGGCGCGCGCCACGGGCGCGGCCGGACTCATCGACGTGGTGCGCACCTACCTGAGATAGGACGGACATATCCCATGACGCCGTTCGCCAGTCTTCCGTAGCACATGGCAGCGGTGCTCCACGACCATGAGGCGACGATGGTGCTCTTCGACCGCGTCCTCGGAATGGTGCCCATGCCCACCGCCTTCCAGCCCAACCCCGACGGCTTTTGCGCGGCTTGGCATCGAGGACCCGACGCTTTCGACCCGCCGTTCTGGTCGGCGGGCGTCTTCGCTGAATTCGTCACTGGCCATAGCAGGCATACGACGGGCCGTGATGGCACGTCGCGTGATCGTGGCGCGTGAAGTGGTTGTAGTACCCATGGTCGTGGGCGAGATGCTCGCACTCGTGATACGAGTGGACGCAGCCGAGGAAGACGGGGCGGTAGTGCGCCCGGAATGTGCGTACGCCCAGTCCCCGACCGGCAGACCCGGTTGCGGGCGCCGCCGTGTAGGGCGGCTGCGTCTCTCGCAGGCCTACGGCGCCCGCCGCGGCCGGTGCCAGGATCAGGGCGAGTGCGGAACCGCAGATTGCTCGTCTCGGCATCGCGCTAGTCCTCCCGTCTCCGTCGACAAGGTCGCGGCCCGTCGACCGGGCTCGTGACGCACCGCGGCCGCGAAAGAGTATCACACCCCCTGGGGGTAGGCGAGACGATCGAATCGGCGGACTGCTGATCGTAGAGAAGGTTCGTCTCCCGCGGAAAAGAATAGGTCGTTCTCGCGTCCGGCTTATGGCCGCCGGTTACCCAAGTACGAAAACTATCGGCAGGGCGCTCGGAAAAGCGGGCGGTCGGTACCTGCGAGGGGTATGTTAGGAGTGCGTCAACCACGAGGTGAGACGGTCGGGCCGTGAAAGCAGCGGGTGGAGATCGGATCATGAGTGCAAAGGGTGGCGCAGCGAGAACGCTCGGGCTGTTTTGGTCGAGTCTGATCTGCATGCCTTGGGCGTCGCAGGCCGCCGACCTGTCGCCAACCGCACCGGTGCCGGAGCTGCGCAGGACCCTTGCGCCGGAAACCGAGGCTGCAGGCTTCTATCTCCGCGGCGACATCGGTTTCAGCAACCAGTCGGTAGAACGGCTCTCGAACAGCCTGGACGCGCTCGGCACCATCGAGAAGGTCAATCTTGGCTTCGCGGGCGCACCGCTCGCCGGGGCCGGGGTCGGCTACCGCTTCAACCCGTGGTTCCGAGCCGATGTCACGGGCGAGTATCGCAGCGCCGCCGCGTTCACCGGGCTGGAGCGCTATCGCGACACGAGCCTGCCGCTCGGCTACGGCACCGACGAGTACACCGCGTCGAAGCGTGAGTTGGCCGTCCTTCTCAACGGCTACGTCGATCTCGGGAGTTGGTACGGCCTCACGCCGTTCCTAGGCGCCGGTATCGGCGCCGTGCGGGTCACGCTCGACGACTTCAAGGACACGAACGTCGTCACGCAGGGCCTCGCCTACGCGAAGGCAGGCTCGAAGACGAATCTCGCATGGGCGTTGCACGCGGGCGTCGGCTACGAAGTGAACCCGAGCTTCACGGTCGAGCTCGCATACCGCTACCTCAATCTCGGGGACGGAAGGACGGGCACGGTCTACAACTATGCCGGCCAGTGCGGGTCGTGCGAGGCGATGACCTTCAAGAACATCGATTCCCACGACGTGAAGCTCGGCTTGCGCTGGTCGCCTGGGGCCTCGGCCATCTCGACCGAGCATGCACCGCTGGTGCGCCGGTACTGATGCCGCGGAACCCGCGCGGGGCGACGCGCGCGGTTGTGGCGCCGGTCGCAGGCTCCACCCCGACCATGATGGATGCGGCCACGCAGGGAAAGCAGGCTCACGGGCCCGGCGCAGGAGCGGGCCGACTTGTGCCCCGACATCGCCAAGGAACAGGTTCGGGCGATTTACCAAAAGCTAAATTACGGATGCGTTGCCGATATTGCCCGCCTGTGTAAGAGTTGCGCCGGGTTCGTTGGGGTCGCTCGGTCCTTGGCACTTCTGCGCGCAGTGTTGCTCGCCGTTCTGGCGATGGCCGTGGCCGTCGCCCCGGCAGCACCGTGCACGATGAAGCGGCACGCCGCGGCCGATCACTCCTCGGCCCCTGCCGACCAGCATGCGTACCACCGGCGCCTGGCCACACTCGGCGGCGCCGGCGCGCCCGCGGGATCGGCGGTCCACGCGGATGGCGGGGACGGCGCGGACTGCCACCGGCACGCCTCGGCGGGCCAGCAGCAGTCTCCTGGCACGCCTGGGCACCACAAGCGTGCGGCTGGCTGCGTGGCGACCTGCTGCCCCCTGGCCTGCCAGGCGGCCGTGCCGGACGCGCCCTGGTTGGGCGACGCGCTGAGCCTGCGCCCCTCCGAG
>NZ_LABY01000204.1 GCF_001043975.1 Methylobacterium variabile | reverse complement strand
GGGAAACCCGGAGCGGTTCACACCACCTTCACGCTCTACCTGCCGGAGGTCGCGCCTCAGCCGGCTCAGGATCCAGCGAGCAGGTTTGAGCACGAGGCCTTTCCACTGGGCAGCGGCCAATGCGTGCTGGTCGTGGAGGACAACATTGAAGTTGGTCGCTTCGCCACACAGATCCTGGAGGATCTCGGCTATCGGACGACCTGGGTCGTGAACGCCGAGGAAGCTCTTGAGAAGCTTGGATCAGACGGCTCAGGGTTCGATGTCGTCTTCTCCGACGTGGTGATGCCAGGCATGGGCGGGCTTGAGATGGCCAAGCTCCTTCAGCGGCGTCTGCCCGCCCTGCCGGTGGTACTGACCTCAGGCTATAGTCATGTTCTTGCGCAGGAGGGAGTCACCAAGTTCGAACTGCTGCACAAGCCGTACTCGGCTGATCAACTCGGCCGTACCCTCAGTCATATTGTCCGGCAGCGACCACCTGATTAAGCAAGATATCAAAAATTAATCAACGTCGTCTAACGCACGGTATTATCAAATGCCAACTGGACGGCAAAAGTCGAGAAATATTACTTGATTTGATATGGCTCAATTATAGCGACATTTACAATAAAAGTTAAATATTTATGGATGAAAATCAAGATCCATTTTGACGCTCTTGCAATCCAGATTTGTGGTTGCAACCGACGACGTGTGAAGCGATCAATTTCTTGTGATGCGCATACTTACATAGGTCAATATCATATCTGTTTGTGTTGAATTAATCATAAATTCATAGTCTTCGTAGACCTATTAGACATGACCTGCAGCTAGAGATCCTGATCCTGAGACAGAGCGTCTATGCGCCGGTCAGGCGTTAGAAGAGCAGCCAAGGTGCTGCCGGAGGATCGTTTATGCTGTCCAAGATCTACGATCGTGACCTGCGCGCCAAGCTGGCCGCTCTCGACAGTGTTCAGGCCATCATTGAATTTAAGCCCGATGGCACCATTCTCGATGCCAATGCCAACTTCCTCAAGGCAATGGGCTACCAGATCGACGAGATCCGGGGACGGCATCATCGCATGTTCGTCGAGCCAGCCGAGCGCGAAAGCACCGCCTACCGCGATTTCTGGAAGGCGCTTGGACGCGGCGAGCCGCAGGCGCGCTCTTTCAAACGTCTCGCCAAGGGCGGCCGCGAGGTCTGGATCGAAGCCAGTTACAATCCGCTTCGTAACCGCGCCGGCCAAGTGGTCAAGGTCGTCAAGTTCGCGACCGACGTCACGGCTCAGACTCAGCGATCAATTGAACTCGACGGGCAGATGGCGGCGCTCAACCGCTCGCAGGCCGTTATCGCCTTCACGCCCGACGGGATCATCCTTGACGCCAATCCCAACTTCCTCGCCGCAATGGGCTACCAGATCGATGAAATCCGGGGTCAGCACCACCGCATGTTCGTCGACGCGGCTGAATGGGAAAGCCCGGACTACCGGGGCTTCTGGGCTGCGCTGGCGCGAGGCGAGTTCCAATCGGCCGAGTTCCGCCGCATCGCCAAGGGTGGTCGGGACATCTTCATTCAGGCTACCTACAACCCGATTACCGACCATGAGAACCGGGTCGTGAAGGTGGTCAAGTTCGCCACCGATATCACGGCTCAGGTGCTGGAGCGGCAGCGCCGTGCACAGGCACAGCAGGCGATCAGCACAGACCTCGATGCCATTGGTACTGCGGTGGCCGATGTGACACGTCAGACGGCCGAGGCGACCGGATCGGTCTCGCGCATCGCCGCAGACATCCAGGCTGTGGCTGCTGGCGCCGAGGAGTTATCTGCCTCGGTCTCGGAGATCAGCCAGCAGGTCAGCCATTCGGCGCACCTTGCGGGCACGGCTGTCGAGCAGGTCCGCAGCACCGGCGGCATCGTGGCTGGGTTGAGCGGGCAGGCCGCGCAGATTGGTGAGGTGGTCGGTCTCATCCAGGGCATTGCCGGACAAACCAACCTGCTTGCCCTGAACGCAACAATCGAAGCGGCGCGCGCGGGGGAGTCGGGACGTGGCTTCGCGGTGGTTGCTTCCGAGGTGAAGGCGCTCGCTGCCCAGACAGCCAAGGCGACTGACCAGATCCGCGCTCAGATCGCCGCAACGCAGGATGTTACTCAGCAAGCGGTTGCGGCGATTGATACGATTGGTACCACCATCCGCTCCTTGGATGAGGCGTCGGCCGCCATCGCGGCTGCGGTTGAGGAACAGTCAGCCGTTACGCGCGAGATCTCGGGGAGCATGCAGACCGCCTCGGAAGGAGCAGCCGGTATCGCCAACAGCGTCGAGGCCATCGCTCAGGCCAGCGGATGCGTGGATGTGGCAACGCGCCAAGTGCGGGACGCTGCCCGAGCGATTGCATGATCCTGGATCCATACGAGCGTAGGATTGGCGTGCGAACTCGAGTGAGAGCCAGGACTCAAGAAATTCTCGTCGTCGCCGGGAGCGACTGTGACAGGAACGCTGACGGTTAGATAAGATGCACATCCATTTAACGGTTTCTGCATCTTAGACCTGCATACTCCGGGCGTGTAACACGGCGCTGTGTACCTTCTGCGCAGATGCCTGGCGTGGGCGGGTCGTTCCAGTCCGCCATCCTTCGACCGCTGCCCGGATCCGCTATGCATCAGCTCTACGCCTGCATCACAGAACAGCACGATCTGCGGTTCGTTGCGGTGGCCGCTATCATCTGTGCCCTTGGCACCTACTCGACGTTCGCTATTGGGCGGCAGGTGTTTCGTGAGCAGGCCTGGCAGGAACGGCTCGCCTGGTGGGCCACAGGCGTGGTGACGACGAGCGTGGCGATCTGGGCCACGCACTTCGTCGCCATGCTTGCCTACGAACCAAGCCTGGAGATCGGCTTCTCCATCAGCCTTACGGGCGCATCCTTGCTGGTCGCCGTGCTTCTCGTTGGCTCTGGCGCCGGGCTGGTCGTAGCGCGGCCAACTCTACCTGGCCGTATCTTCGGAGGCGGCCTCATCGGGCTTGCCATCGGGGCCATGCACTACACCGGCATGAGCGCCTACTTTGTGCAAGGAACCCTGCACTGGGACGTCCGGACCGTGGTTGTCTCGGTCGTCATTGGCATCGTGCTGGGTAGCCTCTCGATGGTCGTCGGCTTCCATCCGCGGCGCACGGTCCGACGCCTCGCTCCGCTGCTGCTGCTGGCTGCCGTCTGCGGCACCCACTTCATCGGGATGGATGCGCTCACCATCAGCTTTGATCCCAGCGTCGCCATTCCCGGCGGCAGCATGAACACGACAATCCTCTCGCTGCTCACCGCCAACGCCGCGCTGCTGATCCTCGGGGTGTCGCTGATTGCCCTGCGTCTGTGGCGTCTGAACAAGCTGCGCCACGAGGCCGAGAGCCAGCGGTTGCGCGATCTGGCCGATATTGCCGTCGAGGGCCTGCTGATCTGTGCGGGAGACACAATCACAGGGATCAACCACAGCCTGGAACGTGTCCTGTGCCTGCCACGGGAGGAGCTGATCGGCGCACCGTTACAGCGGCTGCTGCCCGACCTCACCGCTGCCGACATCCCCCTGTCCCATGAGCTTGATGCCATCCTGCTCGATGCGGCTGGTGAGCGCGTGCCGGTGCGGGTGATCGCGCAGTCGATCGTGATCAAGGCCAAGCCGCATACCGTGGTGGCCGTGCGCGATCAGCGTGAGCGGCTGCGCTCCGAGGCTGAAATGCACCGCCTGGCCCACCACGACACCCTGACCGGATTGGCCAACCGGCGGCGCTTCAACGAGGCGCTGGCCGAGCGGTTCGCTACGCGCCACGGCGAAGACGCATTCGCGCTCCTGGTCCTTGATCTCGATCGCTTCAAGTCCGTCAACGACACATCTGGGCACGGCATGGGCGATGCCCTGCTCTGCCGCGTGGCTCGCCGCCTGGAGCGTGCCACCCACGCCGACGATCTCGTCGTCCGGTTGGGTGGTGACGAGTTCGCCATCCTCAAGGGGGGTGGCACCAAACTTGGGGAAATCCAGGCCTTAGCCGAGCGGGTGATTGACCTGCTCGGGCGTCCGTTCCTGATCGACGGGCACGTGCTCAACATCGGAGCCAGTGTCGGCATTGCGCTGGCTCCCAGCGACGGCACGACGCCGGAGCACTTGATGGGCAGCGCCGACCTAGCCCTGTACGGCGCGAAGGAGGACGGGCGGGGCCGTTACCGTGTGTTCGAGGATGGCATGAACGCGCGCATCCAGGCGCGACGCTCGCTCGAAATGGACCTGCGGCGTGCCATCGCCCGACAGGAGTTCACGCTCCACTACCAGCCGCAGGTCGATGCACGCACGGGCGCGTATGACGGCGCCGAGGCGCTAATCCGCTGGCACCATCCTGAGCGCGGGGTTGTCTCGCCGGTCGACTTCATCCCGCTGGCTGAGGAAACCGGCCTGATCGGTCCGCTCGGGGAATGGGTACTGCGCACGGCCTGCACCGACGCGCTCACCTGGCCCGCGCACCTGACGGTGGCGGTCAACTTGTCGCCGGTGCAGTTCCGCGACGCCCGCCTGGCCACAACCATCCGGGGCATCCTGGCCGAGACCGGGCTGCCCGGCTCGCGGCTGGAGGTGGAGATCACCGAGGGTTCGCTGCTGCAGGATGAGCAGCGCACGCTGGCGATCCTACGCGAGTTGCGGACGCTCGGCATTCGTATTTCGATGGATGACTTCGGTACCGGCTACTCGTCCCTGAGCTACCTGCGCCGGTTCCCCTTCGACAAGATCAAGATCGATCAGTCCTTCGTACGCCAGACCCCGGAGGACAAGGATAGCGCCGCCATCGTACGCGCGATCGCGATGCTGGGCACGAGCCTTGGCCTGAAGACGACGGCCGAAGGTGTGGAGACGCAGGCGCAATCAGAGTTCATCACCGATGAGGGCTGTGACCAGCTCCAAGGCTATCTGATCAGCCGTCCAGTTCCGCTTGAGGCGATCACGGCGCTGTTTGCGTCGTCTCCGCTTGCACTGACCGCCTAAGGAGTTCTGACCCATGCCACTCCATAGGCTTCTCTACACCAGCGAAATGGCTCTCATCGGGAGCGAGACCGACATCCGGCAGCAGGTCGCAGATATTGTCGCTCGATCAGCTGCGCGGAACGTGGCCGATGGTCTGACAGGCGCGCTGCTGCAAACGCGGGGCATGTTTATCCAGGCGCTAGAAGGACCGCTCGCTGCGATTGAAGCGACGTTTGAGCGGATCTGCTGCGACCTGCGCCACCGGCGGGTCGACCTGCAGGAGTTTGTTCGGGCTGATAGCCGCGTGTTCGGCGAGTGGTCGATGGTCAACATCACGCCTGATCGCACAATCGAGAAACTGTTCACAGCAGCAGAGCTGCTTAGTGAGCAGGAGCATGAGGCAGTATCAGCACAAGCTACGATCCAGCTTATGCGATCGTTGCTGCTGACCAACTCTACGCCTATGACTCATTCAAGTTTGCAATCGACACGTTTTAGTTAGATTTATGATATTGAAGGACTGTATATTTGACATTCATCAAACGATTGGCGTCGGTCAAGTGTTACGACCGAGGAATAGGAACGATCATTCCACGATCAGTGTCAATAAAACAACCGTTTTAAGCCACTTAAAAATACAAAATTATCGTGCCTGGAAATCAAAACCAAGGGCCAAGCTCATAAGCTTGGCGTATGGAATCAAGAAAAGCTTCTTAGAGCGAAACTCATGAGTTTCGCACCGGCCCGAGCGATTAGCCGCACCCCGTTTTCGTGGTGCAGATGTCCGGTGCGTTTTGCACACAGCAGCGGTGGGCCGCGCCGACAGCCATCACGGACCTTCTGCCGGTTTATTGACTTATGTAAGAATGCATGCGCAGCCCGAAGCCCTAGCCCCCTATGCCCTTGTAGTCGATGACGACGGGCTGATCCGTATGGATGTGGTGGACATTCTCACTGAGGCCGGGTTCCGCACCTTCGAGGCTGAAACTGGCGACAAGGCCATCACCCTGCTTGAGCGCGAGCAAAAGTGCATCGTGCTCTTGTTCAGCGACGTGCAGATGCCCGGTTCGCGCAATGGGTTTGCCCTAGCACGCGAGACCGCTGGGCGGTGGCCGCACATCTCGATTGTGATTGCCTCCGGCAACCTCAAGCCAGGACCGGACGACATGCCGAAGGGCGCTCACTTCATCGGCAAGCCGTTCTCCGCCGAGACGGTCCATGCGCACGTAAAAGAAGTCCTTCCGGACGGGCAGAAGCCGGACCCGCTCAAGAACTAAGGCCACTGATTGCTCATGACTCACAAATTTTGAGCTGCTGATCAAGTGGATGCAGACGGAGCTGCGCAGCGCTCATAAAACATGACCAAATGATAAGTACGTAGGGACCACCAACCCCTTCTGTTGAGCCGCTCTAAAGTAAATCGTTGTTACATCGTTTGCCACAATCGACAATTCGCGGTAGGCCCACGGAATGGCGCGCCGGGTGACCTACCAAATCTTTGACATGCCGGACGGACGGTTTTCCGCCACGGTGACCATCGAGCCGGGCAAGACGATGGTCCGTATTGGCTTTGCAACCCAAGCCGAGGCTGACGCCTGGGTGGAAGGCCTGCGGGATATCATGGCGGTCCTCGGCGCACCCGTGAGCCTCGCTTTCCCTGAGTACCCCGGCTCCTTGCCGCTGAACGAGGTGCTGACCTTCATCCGCAAGGCACCTACTGAAATCGAGTGACTGCCGCCACATTGTCCCGACTCTAGCGTTTTTACCTCATGGCGTAGCGAGTGTTCCATTCTCCTTACAGCTTGCCCATGCAACCGAGCTTCCTGCCACCTCCTGACACACTTTCAAGCGCACAGCACACCTGCTAACACTGCCTGGCATAAGACCAAACAGCCTTGGGCCTTGGGTAATGAGTGAAAATCTTTCTTCTCCGATTGCTGACCCGATGATCGGTCTGGCCGCTGCCATCGTGTCTGCCTACGTCACGCGTAACAACGTGCCGGCCGGCGAGCTACCTGCTCTGATTTCGGCAACCCATACGGCACTCACGAGGCTGAGCGCTCCGCTCGCGCCTGTCGCTGAAAAGCCGACGCCGCCGGTGCCGATCAGAAAGTCGGTAACTCCGGATTACCTGATCAGCCTTGAGGACGGCCGCCAGTACAAATCGCTCAAGCGCCACCTGTCGAGCCGGGGGATCACCCCGGAAGAGTACCGCCAGAAGTGGGGCCTGCCGCACGATTATCCCATGGTTGCGGCCAACTACGCTGCACAGCGTTCCGAACTCGCCAAGAGCATCGGCCTTGGTCAAGCGCGTAAGAGTAGGGGTTCTGCGCGCAAGGTGGGGTAAGCCACTGACAGCACCAGACGTTAGAACCCTATTACTGAGGTGTTGATGTCCGTGGCGCCAGCCGCAGCACCAGCACCCCAGCCGCTATTCATAGTAGTCCAGGTGCGCCTCAGCAGTCGTCGCCCTTGTTCCCCTGATTGCCGAGCTTTTGGTCGGCGCCGGCGTTGTTCAAGGCACCGATGGTGCCGGGCGAGGCCGGTTGCTGGCCACCCGCCAGGTTCTTGCTGGACGTGCCCACGCCGCTGCCCTGATTGATGTTCTTTTCGGAACCGGGCTTCTCGCCGAGTCCCTGGTTGACACCGACATTGTTCATGGCGCCGACCGTGCCCGGGGAGGCGGGCTGCTGTCCTCCAGCCAGGTTCTTGCTCGACCTGTCGACGTCCGAGCTCTTTGGGTTCACCTGATCGGGAGTTGGATCCTTAGCCTTCGTCGCATCCGTGCTGCATGGGGCCGCCAGGGCCGGTGCGACCAGGGTGAGCGTCGCAATCGCCGTCATGACCCATGACTTCATAGGCTTTCCTCCAATCGAGGGGCTTCGTAATCAAGGCTTGGGATGACCCCAGGTTCCTGTGAGGCCCCACCTGCCGACCGTGGATTGCCCAATGCTGCTCGACGCCACCGCGATCTCGCTTACCGACATTTTGCTCCGGCTCGGCGCGGCGACGATTAGCGGCTTGGCATTGGGTATTGAACGGGAGTGGAAGGGTAAGGATGCCGGCGTCCGAACCCACGCGCTCGTCGCCTTGAGTTCGGCGGTCATCACGACCTCCGCGCTGAGCCTCTACGCCGAGGTGCAGGCACGCGGCGGGGACGCCGATCCGCTTCGCGTCATCCAGGGCCTAGCCCAAGCTATTGGCTTCATCGCCGCCGGCACCATCTTCGTCGCCAAGGGCGACGCCGAGCGGACCGTCCGAAACCTCACGACGGCTGCCAGCGTCTGGCTCGCGGCGTCAGCTGGCATCGTGGCCGGGGCGGCACAGTTCACTCTGCTCGCGGCAGCGATGGGGTTTGGGCTTGTCATCCTCATCGTCATCACTGGCCTCAAGCGTCTCGGGCTCACCCGGGATGAGCCAGAGCGATGAGAGTTAAAACGGCAGCTTGGATGCTCGTCCGCCCTACCGACAGGATCTCCTGCTCAGGGCACGATCCGAAAGGGTTTGCTGGTTAGCTTGACGGCATCTCCGCCGCGTAGGGTGAACACCACGCGGGTGTCGTTGCTGCGCTCCGGGACCTTCACGTTGACGCTCAGCGTGCCCTCATTCGAGCTGCGGGCATCCTGCAAGAGTTGGAATGCAGAGTTGGGTGCACCAACCCCGATCTTGACCAGCTGATCCTTTGGCAGGCCCGTCGCTGCCAGCGTCACGGTCGAACCGGCCGGGCCCTTGTCCGGGGTCAGGGTCAGACT
The DNA here is from genome assembly GCF_001043975.1 of Methylobacterium variabile. Taxonomy (GTDB): domain Bacteria; phylum Pseudomonadota; class Alphaproteobacteria; order Rhizobiales; family Beijerinckiaceae; genus Methylobacterium; species Methylobacterium variabile. Next base: position 20,426 of record NZ_LABY01000204.1, on the reverse strand, counting down.
GGGTGTACTGTTGCCGTCGCTCAGACCGATCCGTTGGCCCAAGCGCTCGAGGCGGGCCTTGAGATCGGGGTTCTTGTCGAGCAGGTCCTGGGCGGAGGACCCGACCTGCCCGGCAACCCGGCCTAGAGCATCGTTAGCCTCGCGTGCGAAGTGGTTGAGCCTCCTCCCGAGATCCTGGCTCTGACTGGTTGTCGGCTGCAGACGCATGGTGGTGCCAACCTGCAGGTCGGCCGAGCCATCAATGGACGGATTGGCAGCCAGGAGAGCACCTTCGGACACGTCGCAGCGGCTGGCGATCCGGCTCAGCGTGTCGTCGGGCTGAACCTGCACGGTCCCATTCTGGCAGCCGGCCTCCTGGGCGAACCCTTGACTGCCGGCCAAGAAGCCTGCTCCAGCGAAAAGAGCCAGGGTGGCCATGCGCGGGATGCGATGCCTCACTCCAACCTCCCGAACGCGGCATTAGCACTGGCGCAACGCAATGGGTGAACAGCCGTTCCGACGTGAGAGCCGCCGGGCGGAACACACGCGCGGACCTATCGTTGCGCTCCAGAGTACGAAAGCGCACCCTATGTTTCCTGCCTGGCTGGATACCCTCTCGATTGCAGCCCTGTTGCTCGGCGCCGTCTGCTCCCTGATCATCTCCGTCGATGTGGTCCGCCATCCGCAGCACATGACCGTGATGAACGTGGTCTGGCCGGTCACGGCGCTGTTCGGCACAGTCTCGGTGGTTTGGGCGTACTTCCGGTACGGGCGTCTTGCGACGATGGAAGCGCATCATCGCGCCAAACAGCGGGAGCAGAAGCCGCCGAACATGACTCAGACGCCGTTCCCGGTGATGGTCGGTAAGGGCGCGCTCCACTGCGGTAGCAGCTGCATGCTGGGGGATGTCGCCGCCGAGTGGCTGGCCTTCTTCCTGCCGGCGATTGCGGTTTGGTTCGGCTGGCAGTCGCTGTTCTCCGAGGAGATGTACGCGGTCTGGGTGCTCGACTTCCTGTTCGCCTTTGGGCTCGGCATCGTGTTCCAATACTTCGCCATCGTGCCGATGCGCGGGCTTTCGCCGGGCGAGGGCATCATGGCGGCGCTGAAAGCCGATACTGCCTCGCTGATCGCTTGGCAGGTCGGCATGTACGGCTTCATGGCCTTTGCCCAGCTCTACCTGTTCCCGCACCTGTTCGGGCAGCGGGCTGAGGTCAACACGGCCGAGTTCTGGTTTGCCATGCAGTTCGCGATGCTCGCTGGGTTCCTGACCAGCTACCCTGTGAACTGGTGGCTGGTGAGCGCCGGCATCAAGGAAAAGATGTAATCACAAGTTAAGTTAGTCTGGCTTGATCATCAACTCTGGATTTCGCTCTAAAAATGGCGAAGCTGTACCGTCGATGACCAATATGATCATTTTTTAATGGAACGACAGTCCTAGGCTTGTGTTGGTCCCGCATGCTCATCACGTGCCTGTGAGGTAAGACATGCAGCCCAAAACTCCCCTGATCACGGCAACCTGCGCCGGTCTTTTCGGGGCGATCCTGATGTCCGCACCTGCCGGGGCCGCACCGGCCGGACCCACGTGGGCGGGTGGTCCCGGCCTCGGAGCTGGCAGCCTCACGGAGGGGCCGTCGCTCACAACGCCTGCGCGCTACATGCGCGGCCGGAGCATAAGTAACGGCAAGCACCCGTCCCGTCCAAAAGGTCAGAAGCGCCGCGGCTCGACGTCGGGCGGACCGCGCTACTGACGCATATTCAGCACCCTCATTTCTCAATCTCGGAGAGCACGATCATGCACCGCATTCTGCTTGCCGCGGCGTTGACCGCCTGCGCTGTCCCGGCCCTGGCTCAGACGCCATCCACCGCGCCGGCACAGTCGACGGCACCAAAAACGGATGCCCCCGTGCCGGGCGCGATGAAAACTGACGACAAGGGCGGCATGAGCACGGTCAATACGACGACCGTGGCCGTCCACTTCATCACCAGCAAACCTACCGACATGGTGACGTCGCGTCTTAAGGGCGTGAATGTCTACAATAACAAGAATGAGAACTTGGGAGAGATTGAGGACTTCGTGATCACCGACGGCAAATCGGTGAACGGTGTCATTATCAGCGTCGGTGGTTTCCTGGGTATGGGCGAGCGCTATGTGGCGGTCGATCCGTCCAATCTCGCCATCCATAAGGATGGCAACACCGTCAAGGCAATGCTCAATACAAGTAAAGACGATTTGAGCAAGGCTCCGACATTCGATTACAGCAAGACGAAGACCAAGAGCTGAGCAATTTGCAGAGTGCCGGCTTAATCGTGCCGGCGCTCTGCGCCTGTACGTGCATGATATCGATCGACGTTGCTCAGGGTTTGCGGATCGATTTTAAAATCCTGCCCCTTCAGGACGCTCATCGAGCCATCAGTCTCCAACACAACGGCGACGACGTCAGACAAGTTGCTAACCCCTGACGATCGGAGTGCTGAAAGGACTTCATCCTGCGTAACCCTCTGGGAGCGGAGAGCCTGGGAAAGGAAAGTGCCGTTGTGCAAGAGCAGGGTTGGCTCACTTTTGATCAGCGTGTTCACCCAAGGCACGCGAACCGCAAGCCAGGTGATCACGAACTGGAAGGTCACCAGGAGCGCCATTGCGAGCACACCCTCGGCGAGCGCGACGGATTTGCTGAGCAAAACGGTCGCAAGGGTTGAGCCGAGCGCGACCGTGACCACAAGGTCGAACGCGTTCAGTTTTGTGAGTGTGCGCTTTCCAGAAACGCGCAAGATGGCCACGAGAGCGACATAGGCGAGCGGCGCAACAAGGAGAACACGCCCCAGCCCTGTCCAGCTGTCGAAAATCGTGATGCCCTCTTGCGTTAGCCCTATCCGGGAGGACGCGCGGATACCTCGTTTGTTTCCTTGTGGTGGTAGTTGCGTGCGGAGGGGCAGCCGCAATGCAATCTGCGTAGATTGAGCAAAGCCCTAATCAGGGAAGCCGTGTTTGTTGCTGATCAGTAGGTCCATAAGAAAGTTCTGAAACAAGCGACAGGAGTATTTTACTATGAACCAAATCGCTACCGAGATGCAGCACTGTATCGATGAGTGCCTGCGTTGCTATCAGACCTGCCTGGGTATGGCGTCCAACCACTGCCTGCCGGCCGGCGGCAAGCACGTCGAGCCGGAGCATTTCCGGCTAATGCTGGCCTGCGCCGAGATCTGCAGAACCAGCGCGCACTTCATGCTGCTCGGGACATCCGCGCACAAACACACCTGCCGCGCCTGCGCCGAAGTCTGCGAGGCCTGCGCCGAGAGCCGCGCGCAGGTCGGCGATATGCAGGATTGTGTCGACCAGTGCCGGCGCTGCGCTGAGAGCTGTCGCAAGATGGCGGCCTGAGACGCCGGGGGCGAGCGGATCAGCGCCGGGCTTAGGTTGCTCGGCGTCTGCAACTGGCTCTTGCGGCACGAGTCTGACGCGGTGCATTGCAAGGCCTGCGGAACGACATTGAATACTCCTGATGAGGGCGCCTATGGGGGGCATCAATGATTACAGGTTTAAAAAAGTGTGGCGGCCCAAAACTGGGCCGCCACTTTAACGATCTCCAGAAATCACACGTCTGAGTTTAGCCTCAAAACGTGAATGTTCCTGCTTATTGTTAGGTTCAATGTCGCGGATAACAAAGTAAGATCCGCGATTGTCGCGCACTTCCTCAGTAACAACCCGGAAGGTGATAGCATCACGCCGTGGCTCTCGACTGTTCTGCGCGGGTGGTGGGGCCGGTGGGCGCCCGAAGAGGTTCTTTGCCATGTGGGCCTCATGCTTCGGGAGGAGCTTGTTCAAGATCGGTCGCCGAAGCCGGCGACGGCGGTTTTCCATCCTCAGGGTCAATCCTGCCGATCAACAAAAGGTACTCACAAAGCAAATTTGATACTACCCAAAGTAGAAATGCAGATATGTCATCATCAAGCGTCCCGTTGATGGAGTCAACGCATATGAAACCAAATATACCATCAGTGATTGATGCGAAATTCGGATTGGATATCGGCACAACTTTCGGTCCACAATCGCAAATATAAGAAAAACGACGGTTTTTCAGCCACTTAAACCTGTTAGGTTAGCATGCTTGGAAATTAAAACCACGAGGCGGCGCATAAGCTTGACAGGTGAAATGAGATGCTGCCGCAGCTGATCCTCACTACAATCGGTCAGGGTAGCTGCGCTGAGCGTCGCTGACGTTCCTCGGCACAGGCTGCGGCAAGGTCGGCATCGTCGACCTCGCTCAGAGCTCGAAAGATGTGAACGGCACGGCTCTGTTCACCGGCACGCATCACCAGCACCACGGTCTCAATGTCCGGACAGTCCGGATCGCCGCAGCTGATTTCACTGACACTCAGGCAGTCATTCGGACCAAGCTCCAACATTGGCGTGAGCCGCGCCTTTAGCGCGGCTGAATGTGGAGCATTGGCGGCCAGCCGACTGCGCCAATCCTTCAGCGTTACGAAGGCCATGTCAGGCGGCCGCCTGCCCCCACCGCGGGAACGGATCCGGCAGGTGCTGGAAATCCTTCGGTTCAAAGCGTGTCGCTGCTTCGGGACCAACCAAGCACGCGTCGAGAGCCACGCGGATGGCGCCTTCGTCAAGGTTCGTCCCGATGAACACCAGCTCCTGGCGTCGGTCGCCCCAGACCTCGCTCCAGTGCTGGTTGAGCAACTGGCGCCACTCTGAATGATCAGGCCAGCGTCCGCGGGGCACCGCCGCCCACCAGAACCCCATCCCTCCTGTCCGGGCGACCGCACCAGCCAGGGAGAAGTCACCAACCCACTCGGCACGTGTCGCCAGCCAGAAATGGCCCTTGGCGCGGATCAGGCCAGGCCAGGTCTGGTTGATGAACGCGTTGAACTTCTCCGGGTGAAACGGCCGCCGTGCGCGGTAGACGAAGGAGCTGATGCCGTACTCCTCCGTCTCCGGCGTGTGCGCATGCGGCTCATACAGCTCCTTGTACCATAAAGGATGTTGCTGAGCCTTCTCCTCGCTGAACAGACCGGTATCGAGAACCTCTTCGAGGTCAATTTTGCCGAAGCTCGCCGGGATGATCTTGGCATCCGCATTGAGACCGCGCACGACAGCAAGCACGGTGGCGAGCTGCTCGGCGCTGACATCGTCAGCTTTGTTGATCACTACGACATCCGCGAACTCAATCTGCTCAACCAGCAGATCGACCAGGGTGCGCTCGTCCTGAGCCCCAGCGGTCTCACCCCGGTCACGCAAGAAGTCGTTCGAACCATAGTCGCGCAGCAGGTTCATCGCATCGACGACGGTGACCATCGTATCGAGACGCGCAACGTCCGACAGGCTGTGTCCTTCCTCGTCGCGGAACGAGAACGTACTGGCGATCGGTAGAGGCTCGGCGATCCCCGTGCCCTCGATCAGCAGGTAGTCGAACCGTCCCTCACGGCTGAGCCGGGTCACTTCCTCAAGCAGGTCGTCACGCAAGGTACAGCAGATGCAGCCGTTGGTCATTTCGACGAGCTTCTCGTCGGTGCGCGACAGGTCCGAGCCGCCGCTGCGGACGAGATCGGCGTCGATGTTCACCTCGCTCATATCATTGACGATCACGGCCACCCGCCGGCCCTGCCGGTTATTAAGGACGTGGTTCAGGAGGGTGGTTTTGCCGGCGCCCAGGAAGCCGGACAGCACGGTGACGGGGAGACGGGCGGCAGGAGCGGACGAGCTTGGCATGAGACCTCATAATGTTATAATGTTACATTCTCAGGCGACTTAGAATGTAACTTTGTAACAGTGTCAACTCTGGGGGACCGATGGGCAGCCAGGTGCACACCCACGTCTACGATCCCAGCTGCCCGAAGCGCCTTGAGGCGCAGGTGCAGGCCGTGCTCGCGCGGGCCGAACGACACTGCGAGGAGCAGAAGTTGCGCATGACACCCATCCGCCGGCGGGTGCTTGAGGAGCTCGGGCGCGAGCGGCAGCCCATGTCGGCCTACCTGCTGGCTGATCGGCTCAGCCTGGAGCGCACCGTCGCGCCTGTGGCTGTCTATCGTGCACTGGAGTTCCTCGTCAGTGCGGGCCTGGCGCGCCGTATCGCGAGCAAGAGCGCTTACGTGATCTGCGAACATGGGCCGGCGAGCGGAACAGCCCTGCTGCTGATCTGTAAAGGCTGTGGGGTGGTCGACGAAATGCTGTGTGAAGGTCTCGACCGTGTGTTAAGCCATGCCACGGCTCAGGTCGACTTCGCAGCACACCGACCTGTGATCGAGTTGGAAGGTGAATGCGCCTCATGCACCAGCCGGTACGGAGCCTCAGACTGGGTTTCCTAAATTAATTGTAGGGTGCCACTCCGCACACGAACATGCAAACGCTCAGCTTGCTGGGGTCGCTCGAGGCGCCGCACACACCTGTTGTAACAGTGTAACGCCTGCGGCGAATGTGCCCCAACCGGTGATCAGAAGCTTGTCAGTCCCAGCCCGGCACGCGCAAATGCAACATTATAACGTGCGCTTGGAACTCCGATGCCGTACCGTAGCCGCTTGGGCCTCCTGGCGCTCAGCACCGCGCTGCCCCTCATCATCCTCGCCACAGCCGCGGCGCGGGCGGAGGACATCAAGCTCGACGAAATCACTGTCTCCTCACCAAGCCCGATCGTCGCACGTCCTACTGGGCCGGTGACCGGCGCGGGATCTGCGTTCCCAATCGGCGTGCTGCCGGTCGTGACCAACACGTTCTCGCCCGTGACCGTCGTCACGCAGCAGCAGATCGCGCGTGACCAGCCGCGCACGCTCGGTGACGCGCTGTTTGACCGGCCTGGTATCTCCTCGACCACCTACGCGCCAGGTGCCGCCTCCCGGCCGATCATCCGCGGCCTCGACAACGCCCGGGTGCGCATCCAGGAGAACGGCATTGTCAATGGCGGTGTGTCCGATCTCGGCGAGGATCATACGGTCCCGATCAATCCTCTGGTGGCCGACCGCCTCGAGGTGATCCGCGGCCCCGCCACGCTGCGCTACGGCTCAGGCGCCATCGGCGGTGTGGTCTCGGCCGAGAACAACCGTGTGCCAACCTACATCCCGGCGAACGGCTACTCCGGGCAGGTGACCTCCGGCTACTCGACGGTCGACAACGGCCGTCTCGGCGCGGCGACCGTGGACGCCGGCAAGGACGGCTTTGCCGTGCACGCCGACGGCTTCAAGACGGCCTCGGACAGCTACGCGATCCCCGGCGGGATCCAGCGCAACTCCTATAGCGAGTCGCAGGGCGGCTCGGTCGGCGTGTCGGCGATCGGCGACCGTGGGTTCGTCGGCGTCGCGTTCAGCCACTACGACGCGATCTACGCCATCCCGGGCGGAGAGGCCGAGGAGGCCCGCACCCGCCTCACCCCGAACCAGGACCGGGTGATCTCGCGGGGTGAGTACCGCCCGCTCGATGGTCCCCTCGAGGTGATCCGCTACTGGGCGGGCTACTCGGTCTACCGTCACGACGAGATCGGCATCGGGGAGGATGGGTTTGAGGGTCAGCAGGCGATCTTCAAGAACCGTGAAGCCGAGGTGCGGATCGAGGCGCAGCATGTCCCGGTGTTCACGTCCTTCGGCAAGCTCACGGGCGCCATCGGTGTTCAGGCCGACCGGCGGCTGATCAACACCCAGCTCGAAGCCTTCCTGCCGCGCACCGACTCGCGGGCTGGAGCCGTCTACCTGTTCGAGGAGCTGGAGGTTCTGCCCGGTACACGCCTGCAGGCGGCGGGCCGCATCGAAGGCGATCGCATCCGCAGCACCGCCGTCCAGTTCCCGGGTGACTACCTCCCCGTCGATGGTGAGGATCCGCTGAGCTACCGGCTCACGCGCCGCTTCGCGCCCAAGAGCGCGAGCTTCGGCCTGCTGCAGGACCTGCCCTACGGCTTCGTGGCAAGCCTCACCGGCTCCTACGTCGAGCGCGCGCCCACCGGTTACGAGCTGTTCTCGCAGGGTCCGCACGACGCGACGGCCACCTTCGAGATCGGCGATCCGACCCTGCGGCTGGAACGGGCGCGCACAGTTGAAGCCAGCATCCGCCACGGTGACGGGCCGCTGCGCTTCGAGGCAACCGGCTACTACACGCGGTACACCGGGTTCATCTACAAGCGCCTGACCGGCACCCTGTGCGACGACGACTTTGGGAGCTGCGGCAGCGGCGACGAGCTGCGCCAGATCGTCTACTCACAGCAGAACGCCACCTTCTATGGGGCGGAACTCATTGGGCAGTATGACGCTCTGCCGATCGGCAATGGGTTCATCGGTGTTGAGGGACAGTTCGACTTTGTTCGCGCCAAGTTCGACGACGGCACCAACGTGCCGCGGATCCCGCCCTACCGCCTCGGCGGCGGAGTTTATCTGCGCGCCGACGGATGGTTTGCACGGATAAACCTGCTGCACGCGTTCGCGCACACGCAGATTGCCCCGTTTGAAACCGACACCCCAGGCTGGAACGATCTGCGCGCGGAAGTGAGCTACACTAAAGCTCTTGATCCCGCGGTCTACGGTGCCAGCGAGGTGACACTCGGGTTGCAGGGCCGCAACCTTCTCGACGACGACATCCGCAACTCGGCGTCGTTCAAGAAGGACGAGATCCTGCTGCCGGGCCGGAATGTGCGGTTGTTCCTGACCGCCCGGTTCTGATCCCATGCCGGCCTCCGGCAGGGCGCCGCCGGAGGCCAACAACCAGCTTAGCCGTGGCAGGTGCAGCCGGCGTGCTCACAGCCGGCATAGTCCTTGTGACCGTCGGCACACTCGTCGCAGCAGTAGGCCTTGCCGTCACGGTCCACAGCCTTGGTCAGCGGGATCACGCAGACGCAATCCTGGCAGGCGCATTTCACCATCTCGACATTGACGCTCGTCATTGGCTTGTTCCCTTGCTGGAAGATCAGGATCCGGCCTCCTCGATGGCTGGATCATAGGTATGCTCATGCGGTTCGACGAAATGCGCGATCATGTTACGTAGAACATCGCGCACGTGATCGTCGTCGATCGTGTAGGCGACCTGCCGCCCCTGTCGCGCCGCCCTCATGATCCGGGCGGTACGCAGTAAGCGCAGATGATGGGAGGTCAGAGATTGCGAAAGACCCAGGGTCTCACAAATGTCGCCGACCGTATGCGCCTCGTCGAGGCAAGCCAGGACGATCCGTAATCGGTTCGGCTCACCAAGAAGCCGGAAAACCTCCGCGACATCAATCACCTGAGCTTCAGACAGCTGCGGCACGTCTAGGCACCCCAACGCATGAGCACGTGTTCATGTGTCGGCTATGTCGCTGCAGGAGTCAACCACGCGTTCCTGCCGACTTGACCGGCCTGCGCACACACGGCGTACGTGCCTCGAAAGCAGGAAAATACCCCTGCGGAGTTGCGAGACTTTGCAGAAAAACACATACGCCCGAGAGTTGAGCATGGGGACGGATTTAATCAAGATGCGCAACAACCAAACGATCTGGGATTTGGTGTCGTGTTGAGATATCAGTATTTAATATCTTGGCATGGCTATTGATGCTTATCTTGATGACTATCAGCTGGAATATTACTGCTTTTAAAATGAACATCGGATCAATGTTGCTGGTGCCATCTGTGCTCATGAAACTTACGGCAGTCGCAGAAGATGGAAACGGTCGGCCAGCTGACCGGTGGAGTGGCGCACGACTTCAACAACCTGCTGACTATCAACCCTACCGGGGCGACCCGGCCTGCAAGGCCGCCACCGGTCGCACCGCCTCGCCGTTCCCACCGCTGCGCTGCCTGCGTGACCCAAATGCCTTCGCGATCAGGACGTATAGGAGCGGCGTGACGAAGACGGCTAGTACCGTCGCGGTGACCATGCCGCCGAGCACGCCGGTACCGATGGCCCGCTGGCTGTGCATGCTGGCGCCCGTCGCGACGGCGAGCGGCACCACGCCTAAGATGAAGGCGAACGAGGTCATGACGATGGGCCGGAAGCGTAGTTCGCACGCCTCCAGCGCCGCCTCATGCAGGGACCGGCCCTGAACCACGAGGTCTTTGGCCACCTCGATGATCAGGATGGCGTTCTTCGCCGTCAGCCCGATCACCGTGATCAGGCCGACCTTGAAGTAGACGTCGTTCGGCATGTCCCGCAGCAACATGGCGAAGACCGCGCCGACCACTCCGGTCGGGACCACAAGAAGCACGGCGAGCGGGATCGACCAGCTCTCATACAGGGCGGCGAGGCAGAGGAAAACGCAGAACAGCGCCAGCGCGAGCAGGTAGACGGCCTGTGAGCCCGACAGCTTCTCCTGCAGCGACTGCCCGGTCCAGGCGAAGTCGAAGCCCGGCGGCAGCTGGCCGGCCAGCTGCTCCATCTCGGCCATGGCGTCGCCGCTGGCGTAGCCCGGGGCCGCGCTGCCGGAGATCTTGATACTCGGGTAGCCGTCGAAGCCCACGACCTGCGATGGGCCCATCGTCCATTGCACCCGCGCGAAGGACCGGAACGGTACCATCTGCTCCTTGGCGTTGCGCACGTTGAGATTGAGCAGATCAACGGCCTTCATGCGCCGGGACGCCTCGGCCTGGACGATGACCCGCTGCATGCGGGCCTGGTTCGGGAAATCGTTGATGTAGGCCGAGCCGAGGCTGGTCGAGAGCGCATCGTTGATATCGGCGAAGGTCACGCCGAGGGCGTTGGCCTTCTGCCGGTCGAGGACGAGCTCGATCTGCGGCGCCGTCGGCAGGCCCTCGACGTAGACGCCCTGCAGGATCGGGCTCTGGCTCGCCGCCTTCAGCAGTTGGTCGCGCGCGGCGGCCAGCGCCGCATGGCCCTGCTGGTCCTTGTCCTGCAGGCGGAAGGAAAAGCCGCTCGAATTGCCGAGGGAGTCGATGGCCGGCGGCGACAGCGACATGGCGATGGCGTCCGGCATTCCCCCGAGCGCCGCGTTGGCGCGGGCCGCGATGGCGTCGGCCCCGTCGTCCGGTCCGCGCTCGCCCCAGGGCTTCAGCCCGACGAAGTTAAGGGCCGCGTTCTGGCCCTGGCCGGAGAAGCCGAAGCCGAGCAGCAGGGTCTGGCTGTCTATGCCGGGCTCACGCGCGAAATGCTCCTCGATGCGCTTGGCCACGTCGAGCGTGCGCCCGGTGGTCGATTCCGGCGGGGTCTGCGCATCGACGATGACGTAGCCCTGATCCTCGACGGGCAGAAAGCTCGACGGCATGCGCGCGTAGCTCCAGCCGAGCGCGGCGACGAGCAGGGCGTAGACGAGGAGCGCCCGCACGGGTCGGCGAAGCAGCCCGGCGACGCCGGAGCGGTAGGCCAGCGTGCTGGCCCGGAAGCGGCGGTTGAACCAGCCGAGGAAGCCGCCCCTGGCGTGGCCATGCCTGGCCTCGACGGGCTTCAGCAGGGTGGCGCAGAGGGCGGGCGTGAGCGACAGCGCCAGGAAGGCCGAGAAGGCGATGGAGGTCGCCATGCTGACCGCGAACTGGCGGTAGATCACCCCGACCGAGCCGGGGAAGAAGGCGAGCGGCACGAACACCGCGACTAGCACCGCGGTGATGCCCACGATGGCGCCGGTGATCTGGCCCATGGCCTTGGCAGTCGCATCCCGCGGGGGGAGCCCCTCCTCGCTCATGATGCGCTCGACGTTCTCGACCACCACGATGGCGTCGTCGACGAGGATGCCGATGGCCAGCACCATGCCGAACATGGTCAGCACGTTGATCGAGAAGCCGGCGAACAGGAGCGCGCCGCAGGTGCCGAGCAGGGCCACCGGCACGACGATGGTCGGGATCAGGGTGTAGCGGACGTTCTGGAGGAACAGGAACATCACCGCGAAGACCAGCACCATCGCCTCGGCGAGCGTCGTCAGCACCTTCCTGATCGAGACCTCGACGAAGGGCGTGGTGTCGTAGGGCACACTCATGCTGACGTTGGCCGGCAGCGTGCGCTGGAGCTGAGCGAGTTTCGCCTTGACGCCGCTGGCGGCGGCCAGCGCGTTTGCGCCCGGGGCGAGCTGGATGCCGATGCCGGCGGCGGGCCGCCCATCGAGGCGGGTCTGCATCCCGTAGGACTGGCTGCCGAGCTCGACCTCGGCGACGTCGCGCAGGCGCACCAGCGAGCCGTCTGGGTTGGCCCGCAGCACGATCTCCCCGAACTCGGCGACGGTGGTGAGTTGCCCCTTGACCAGCACGTTGGCGGCGATGCGCTGGCCTTCCACCGCGGGCTGTGCGCCGATGGTCCCCGAGGCCACCTGCGCGTTCTGCGCGCTTACTGCGGCGGTGACGTCGCCCGGCACCATGCCGAACCCGACGAGCTTGACCGGGTCGATCCAGATGCGCAGCGCCTTCTCCGAGGAGAACAGCGTCGCCCGGCCGACGCCCGGCACGCGCCGCAGCTCGCCGAGTAGGCGACGGGCGGCGAGGTCGCCGAGGTCGGTCTCGCTGAGGGAGCCGTCCCTGGACGAGACGGTGACGAACTGGAGGAAGCTAGTGCCGGCCTCCTCGACGGTGACACCCTGCTGGGTCACCGCCCGGGGCAGGCGCGCCTCGATGCGCTTGATCCGGTTCTGGACCGCCACGGTGGCCTTCGACGGGTCCGAGCCCGGCGCGAACGAGGCCGTAATCGACACCATCCCGGAGGTGTCGCTGGTGGACTCGAAATACATCAGCCCCGGGATGCCGTTGAGCTCCTCCTCGATGATGCGGGTGACGCCGTCGTAGAGGCGCTCCGGCGGGGCGTCCGGGTAGGTCGCGCTCACCTGGATCGTGACGGGGGCAACGTCCGGGTACTGCGAGACCGGCAGGAAGGCGACGGAGACCCCACCCACGAGCATGATGAAGATGGAGATTGCCCAGGCGAAGATCGGGCGCGCGATGAAGAAGCGGCTCATCTCGGTCAGGTCCCGGCGCGGTCAGGGCTTCGCGGACGCGGCGGCCATCCGGGCGGGGTGCCAGGGCGAGGGGTTGACCGCCATGCCGGACCGCAGCCTCTGGAAGCCCTCGACCACGATGGTCTCACCGGCCTTGAGGCCGTCCTCGACGATCCAACCCGCATCCGTCAGGGCCCCGGCCCGGACGGGTCGCAGCGCCACGGTCCTGTCATCGCCGACGACGTAGACCTGCGCGACGCCGGCGCTGGAACGCTGGATGGCCTGGGCCGGGACGACGACCGCTCCCGGCAGAGTGCCCTGTGCGATGCGAACACGGACGTAGGTGCCCGGAAGCAAGGCGACCTCCGGGTTCGGGAACGTGGCCCTCAGGAAGACTTGGCCGGTGCCGGGGTCGACGCTCACGTCGGTGAACAGCAGCCGCCCGGCGTCCGCATGGAGCGAGCCGTCCGGCAGGACGAGGTGCACCTCCGTCCCTTCCTTGCCCGAGGCCCGCTCTCCGAGCCGGCCGAGGTCGTCGGCGGGGGCGTTGAAGTCGGCGAAGATCGGATCGACCTGCTGGATCAGTGCAAGCTTGGTCGCCTCGCCCTGGCTCACGAGCGCCCCTTCGGTGACAAGCGCCCGGCCGATGCGGCCGGCGATGGGCGCCCGCACGGTGGCGTAGTCGAGGTCGATCCGGGCTCGGGCGAGTTGCGCCCTGGCGCTCGCGACGTCGGCCTCGGCCTGGCGCAGGGCGGCAACCGCGATATCCTGCTGGGCGGCGCTGGCAGCCTGCCGCTCCAACAGCGTCTCGGTGCGCTCCGATTGGCGCTGCGCCTGGACCTTGGTCGCCTCGGCGCGGGCGAGGGCGGCGGCCTTGGCATCGACCTCGGCCCGGTAGACCGCGGCATCGATGCGGAACAGGACGTCACCCTTCCGGACCAAGCTGCCTTCCTCGAAGGCGCGCTCACGGATGATGCCGGCGACCTGCGCACGCACCTCGGCGACCCGCGTCGAGGCAAGGCGTCCCGGCAGGTCGAGGGTACGCGGGACCGTCGCCGCCTCAACGACGACCGTCGAGACCGTCGGTGGCCCCGCGTCCGCTCCCGGCGCGGCCTTACCGTCGGCGCCCCGTTCGCATCCGGCCAGGGTGAGGACGACCAAGCCGGCCACAACCGTCGCCACGACGGGATGCGGGCGACGAAGCCGCACGCGCAGGGATGATGGGATCGGGCGTGCTATCACGGGCGCATCACCAGCATAGAGCATGGCTTATCCAGGCCGACGGCTTGCAGGAGAGCGACGGCCCGCCTGTCTGCGAGGCGACGCTGCCCCGGCACGTCCGCGAGGTCGTCTGGTCGAACGAGATGCCCGTCGTGCGACCGGCCTCACGGCAGATCCGGTCGGCGGCCAGCCCGCAATCCAGGGACGCTCCGTCGTCCACGCTCGGGCACCGGGCCTTCGAGAACACGAGGACCAGCCCGAACGAGGGCGCTCCGGACATGGCTTGGCCGAGCGACGCGGCGACCTCCGACCAGGAGCGCTCAAGCGCCGCCAGCGGACCGTCGTCTGCGCGTGTCTGCGGCACCCCTGTTATTACGGGAGCCGTCGTCGCCGCCGTCGCGATGGACGCCTCCAACCCAATCACCGCGGCGAGGCACCATGTCATGGTCGAGCGGGCGCTCGAACTCGAAAACCGCATCTCGAAATCCCGTTGGGCAAAGGCCGAGCCCCGGACGCACGGTTCATCGGGCGGCCGACGGCGACGGCGGCCCCGTGTCTTCGTGAACCCGTGCCGTGGGGCCGGGTGGAGGACCGGATCCCTCAGTCGTCCCAGTCGTCGTGGAAGCCGAGCGGCTCGAACGGGGGCTCGTACTCGCGCATGACGAACTGGCGGCGATAGACGCGGTAGTACTCGGGCGGCCCGTACTCGTAGCCGTCGTCGTAGACCGGCTGCGCCCGTGCTGAGGACGCGGCGAGCGCCCCCAGGGCGACCCCCCCGACGAGGCCGGCGGCGAATGCCCCGGACCGCCCGCGAGCTTGGGCTTCCGGGACGGCGGACGAGAACGCGGCGAGTGCGGCCGCGAGGAGTAGGGCTTTGTTGCGCATGGGGTCACCTCGGCTCCCGGGAGGGGAGATCGGGCCGATCCTAGCGGCCGAGGTTGCCGCAACATTACGCCCGGCGGGGTTGGACGGAGGCGCGGGTCAGGCCGCCGCGCCCGGGAACATGAGGGAAACCGTCAAGCCGCCGCCGGGGGTCTCGTCCATCGCGACGCTTCCCCCGTGCATGGCCATGACCTGCGCGACTAGGGCGAGCCCGAGCCCCGTGCCGTCGCTCGCCTGCCCTCGCGCGAACGGCTGGAGCATCTCCGCCGGGGCTCCGTCCCCGACCCCGTCGCCGTGGTCGATTACGCGAACGGTCCCGGGGGAACGGACCTCGACCAAGATGGACTTTCCGGAGCGGGCGTGCTGGAGGGCGTTGCGCAGGAGGTTGCCGGCGGCGATGCGTGCGGCGGTTTCCGAACCGGTAACGAGGACCGCTTCGCCTTCTCCGGAGAATGCGACGTCCACCCCGGCGGCAAGCGCCGCGGGGACATGCTCCGCGGTCGTGGCGCGAACCGCCGCCACGAGGTCGAACCTGCGCATCTCCGGACTGTCCGAGGGCAGCCGCGCGATCTGGAGCAGCATCGTGACGGTCGACGACAGCGACTGGATATCGGCCACCAGCGACCGACGCAGGTGAGGGTCCTCGACCCGCTCCAGGCCGGTCCGGACCCGGGTCAGCGGGGTCCGGAGCTCGTGGGCCGCGTTCGACAGAAACCGGCGCTGCGCAGCCGAGGCAACGTCGATGCGCTCCAGGGCGCGGTTGAAGGCGGCCACCATCGGGACGAGTTCCCGCGGCGCCTCCTCCAAAGGCAGGCGAATACCGTCCGACCCACCGTCGATGCGCTCCGCCGAGTGCGAGACCCGGCGCACGGGTCGAGCGATCAGGGCGGGGACGGTGATGAGGGCGACCAGGATGGTCGCGACGACCACGGCAAGGATGGGGATGGCCGTGTAGTTCACGTCGCGCAGGCTGGTCAGGGCGGCCTGAGCTGGAGTGTAAGCGGCGCCGCCGACCTGAATCCGTACGAATTCCCCCCCGACCCGCGTCACCACGGTCGCGTTGGTCAGGCGCAGGGCATCGCCGTCTTCCGGGAAGTCCGACGCGTCGGGAGCCGCGACGTCGCCGTCCCGGACCGATGCGGGTACGGCGCCGTAATGCAAAGTCCCTCCCTTAGTTGTCACGACGTACCAGAGGTCGGGGAAGGAGCGCTTGATCCCGTCGAGGTCGCCCGTCGACGACACGACCGGCGCCCCGTCCCCGTCGCGCGAAAGAGCCCCCTTGATCGCCCTCGCCGCGTCATACTGCGCGAGGAGGCCATCGTCGCCCTGCAGGGCGATGACCAGCGTCCAGGTGCACAGGATGGTGACGGCGACGACCACGCTGAGCAGGACGGCGGCGAGCCGGGCGATGGAGGGCTGCCCGCGTGGCATCAACCGGCTTCCATCATGTAGCCCAGGCCCCGG
This sequence comes from Methylobacterium variabile, assembly GCF_001043975.1. Lineage (GTDB taxonomy): Bacteria > Pseudomonadota > Alphaproteobacteria > Rhizobiales > Beijerinckiaceae > Methylobacterium > Methylobacterium variabile. The sequence goes on along the minus strand of NZ_LABY01000204.1, from coordinate 4,053 downwards.
AGCGGCTTGATCGCCACGGAGCAGTCGGCGTCCCGCAGCCGCTTGCGCAGGCGTGAGATATGGGCGTCGAGGGCATTGGACTGGATCTCGTCGTCGAAGCCGTAGGCCGCGGCTTCGAGCGCCTCCCGCATGGCGACCTGCCCGGCCCGGCGGATGAGGGCTTCGAGCAACGCGAGTTCCCGGCGCGGGACCGGGATGGGGCGACCGTCGATGCTGACCGAGCGTTCGGCCGTGTCGAAGGACAGGTTGCCGACCCTCAGCACGCCCTTCCTGTCGACCTGGAGCCGGCGGATCACGGCCCTGGCGCGGGCGACGAGTTCCACCGGCTCGAACGGCTTCGGCACGTAGTCGTCGGCCCCTGCGTCGAGCGCCCGCGCGATCTCGACCGGGTCGTCGAACGCGGTCAGCATCAGCACCCCCGGCCGTGGCCTGAGCTGCGCCAGGCGCGAGATCAAGGTGATGCCGTCGCCGTCCGGCAGCCGGCGGTCCAGCACGACGAGGTCGAACGGCTGGACGCTGACGGCGGCCAGCGCCTCGTCGAGGTTGTCGACGACGTCGGCGTGCCCGAGGGCGTCCGAGAGCGTGGTCTTGAGCCACGCGCTCAGTTGCGGGTCATCCTCTACGACCAGGACTCGCAAGACGGTTGGACCTCCAAGGAACGATGGCGGCAGGACGGGGCCGGCCGAAGCAGGTCGTCAAGCCGCCTTGCGGACGAGACGGGCATAGGCGCCGCTGCGGTCCAGCAGCTCGTCGTGCGTCCCGCGCTCGACCACCGCCCCCCGGTCGAGCACGATGATCTGGTCCGCCCGGCGCACGGTCGAGAGCCGGTGCGCGATGGTGATGGTGGTGCGGGTCGTGCCGGGCCGGTCGAGGGCACGGGTCATCGCCAGCTCCGTTGCGGTGTCGAGCGCGCTCGTCGCCTCGTCGAGCAGCAGGACCCGCGGATCGCGCAGGAGGGTGCGGGCGAGGGACAGGCGCTGCTTCTCGCCGCCAGAGAAGCGGTGTCCCCGCTCGCCGACCACGGTATCGTACCCGTCGGGCAACGCCGCGAGCAGGTCGTGCACCTGCGCGGTCCGGGCGGCCGCGTACAGGTCCTCGTCGCTGGCGTCGGGCCGGGCGAAGCGCAGGTTCTCCGCGACGCTGGCATGGAGCAGGTAGGGGTCCTGCGTCACCACCCCCAGGATTTCAGTGAGCGAATACCGGCTCAAGTCGCGCACGTCGACGCCGTCGTAGAGCACCGCGCCGGCATCCACGTCGTAAAGACGAGCGAGCAGATAGCCGAGCGTGGACTTGCCCGATCCGGTGGCGCCCACGATCGCGGTGTGCGACCCCGCCGGGATGTCGATGGTGACGCCGCGGATGGTGGCCGGTCCTGCCCGGTCGTAGGAAAACGCCACGCGATCCAGCCGGACGTGGCCCGCGACCGTGGCAGGGTCGAGCGTGACGGGATCGGGCCGTTCGGTGATGCCCACGGGCTCGTCGAGGTATTCGAAGATGCGGGCGAACAGGGCCCGGGTCTTCCTGACCTCGACGCCGGAGCGCAGCACCTCTTCGAGCGGGAATAGGAGCTGCTCCTGCAGGGCGATCATGGCGACGAGCGTGCCGACGGTCATGGCGGTGCCGGAGGCCATCAGCCAGCCGCCGAGGAGGAGGGTCAGGGCCGGCATGGCCTGGAGCACCAAGTCGATGACCGACCATTGCCACTGGCCCGCCGTGTGGGACCGGACCTCCAGCGTCGCGACCTCGCGCGACGACCGCGCGAAAAGCTGCGTCAGATGCGCGGTCCGCCCCATGGTGCGGGCGAGGACGATACCGGACAGGGACAGGGATTCCTGTACCGCCGACGACATCTCCGCGATCCGTCCCTGCTGCTCGTAGGTGAGTTCCTCGCGCTTACGGCCGACCCAGTCGCTGATCCAGGTCGCGAGCGGCAGGACGAGGAACGAGAGCAGGGCGAGCCGCCAATCCAGGAGCAACATCGCGGCGGCAGTCATGACGACGGTGCTGGCGTTCCGGGTCGCCTCGTCGGCCGTATGGGTCACCAGTGCCTGCAGTGCACCGATGTCGTTGGCGATGCGGGACTGGATGTCGCCGGCGCGGGTCGCGGTGAAGAACCGCAGCGAGAGCGACTGGAGGTGGGCGTACACCGCCACCCGGAGATCGTGCATGATCGCCTGCCCGACCTTCGCGGTGACGAGGACCTGCAGCACGCCGATGCTAGCGCCGACCGCCGCGAGGGCGACCAGGCTGCCGGAGAGGGCGGCCAGCAACGCGATGTCGCTCTTCGGCAGGGCATCGTCGATGATCGCCCGTAGCAGGAACGGGGCGGCGAGCCCGGCGGCCGATGCCAGGGCGATCAGGAATAGGACGAGCGCGATCCGCCCCCCGTAGGGCCGGAAAAGGTCGATGATGCGCACCACCGACACGTGCGCCGTGGCAAGGTCCTCGTAGGCCATGTCGTCCGCATCGTCCGGTGCGAAGCCGTTCGTCGGGCTTTGTCTCATGAGTCAGGGATTGCCGTCGTTCGAGGTCGTTGCCCGCCCGGCCAGGGTCATGGCGACCAGGCGTTCGCGGAGCTTGCCGAGGATGGGCACCGGGTCGCTCGGCTTCTCGCGCACGAGATAGGCGAGCCAGGCGCCGTCGGCGGCGAGCCGGACGAGTTCCAGGTCAGGTCCGCCGTCCGTCGCGTGATGGCGATGAAGACGTTCCGCGAACCAGTCCGAGACCAGTCGGCGCAGCCTCGGCTCGGCGAGGATGGAGATGTGAAGGGCGGCCCACTGGCCTCCCTCCGTCATCATCGGGTCGTGCAGCGTCACGTCGATGTAGGCGCGCGTGAACCGACCATGCGGGTGGGCGTCCCTGGCCATTGCCGCCTCGATGTCGGCATCGAGCTGCTCGATGAGGTCGGAGACGACGCCCTCGACCAACACCTGCTTGCTCGCGAAATGATGGAACAGGGCGCCCTTGGTCACGCCGGCGGCCTCGCAGACTCCCTGCACGGTCACCGCGGCGAGGCCCTGCTCCAGGGCGAGCTTGGCGGCGCAGTCGAGCAGCGTGCGCCGGACGAGCTCGGGCTGCTTCTTGCGTCGGTATCCTGTTTCGGTCGCCATGGTCTTGTTCTCGCGACGTCGAAGGTACGGCTCCGGCAGGACGGGCCATCGCCTTCTCCGGTGTCGCCACGGGTCGGTTGCTCGGTGCCGTCTTCGACCGCGACGGAGCGCTGCTGGTCCTTTGGCCCGCTACCGTGCGCCCAGTACCGCAGTGGTCGACGTTTCCGGCTCGGCTTATCATACATACCGTACGGTATCTTTCAACCGAAGTGGCGTTCCCGGATCCGTCATCCGTTCCTCGTGGGACGCCCGGCGGGACGCGTGTGCTGCGGCGGGGCGGCCGGAGGCTTTCCGGTCATTTGCCGAGCAGGCGTTTCCCCGACTGGATGACCTGCAGCGTCTGGGAACTCAGTTCCTCCTGACGCGCGCGCCTCTCGTAGTTCATCAGGCGAGTGATGATGTCCTCGTCCCAGTAGAGATCCTCGTCCAGAACCGAGGTGACGGTCTTCGTGACCGCCTGCCTCAGCAATTTCTCGAAGATGTCGTCCACCTTCTCTGGTTCCGTATCCACTCGGCGCCTCCCGTTGTGGCAGGCCGGCTCGATAGGAGTGATGGGTTACGGCAGCATTACGGGATGTCGGACGAGTGAAACGTCCCCGACCATGGATGGCCTCCTCGCTACGAGGGCGCTCAACCCCGTCCGACTTCAGGCTCCTATGAAGCTAAGGCGGGCGGGAGCTCGGCCGTTCAAGCGTCTGGCGGCAGATGTTGAGGCGCCATCGAGGCGACCTATCCCGCGAGCGCGACTTGCCCTCGTCACCGGCTTCATCCTGCTGACGCAAGACGGCTAAGCTAACCTCCTCGGGTATTGGGCCGCTAATGTGCTCGTACCTGCTGACGGCGTGGCCGCCGGACTAAGCATCTCATATCAACGGCAGCTGTTGAGCTCCAAGCGGCCATTCCAGGGTCTTCGGTCGAAGGTCTGTGATTAGGCGTGGAATAA
>NZ_LABY01000203.1 GCF_001043975.1 Methylobacterium variabile | reverse complement strand
GCCCTGGTTGGCCTTGAGCGCGTCGAGCAGGGTGTCGAACCGGCGGACCTGCACGGTGCAGGTCAGGCCGAGCTTCTCGCAGGCCGCCCGGGCGAGCTCGACGGCGAACCCCGTCGGGTTGCCGTCCGGCCCGGCGAAGTGGAGCGGCGGGTATTCGTCGTCGGTCAGGAAGCGCACCGCCCGCGTGGCCTGCGGCGGCTCCGGCCGCTCGAGCCGGGCGCGCGGGTTCCAGAAGTTCGGGATCGTCACCGGTTCGGCGACCGCCGGCCCGGCGGCCAGCATCAGCAGGGCCGCCACCAAGCCGCGAAGATGACGCTGCGGCATCCGCGCCACGGTTGCGAGGAATCCGCCGGCAGGGCGGCGCGGCGCTGTCGCGGGAACGGGAGGAGCCATACGCTCTCGTACCACGAACCTCCGCCAGGGGGAGCCCGCAAGTGCGGAGCCTGTTATGTTCGTCGAGGTCCGGTCTCCCCGCGGTGCGGCGATCGTCCTGCCGGCCGAGCTCGCCTTCCTGCTCGGCCAGGGCGTCGACCTGGAGATCGTCCACGCCGCCGCGATCCTGGCGCGGCGGGAGGGGACGGCACCGGTCGCGGCGCTGCTCCGGTCCGGCCTGATGAGCGAGGCGGATTACTACACCGCCCTCGCCCGGGCCCTCGGCCGACCCTTCCGGGGCACCGGCCTCGCGCTGCAGGCCGAGGTCCGCTTCCCCGAGGACGTCCACATCGGCGCGGCCCTCGGCGTTGCCGGGGAACTGGTCCTGGCCCCTCCGGCCGAGGCGGTGGCGGCACTCCTGTCCGCCGGCGCGCCGCCGGGAGCGGTCTTCACGACCCCGGCCGCCCTGAGCGCCGCGGTGCTCAGGGCGGCCGGTCCTCGCGCCGCGGCCCGGGCCGCCGAGGCCCTGGAGGTGCGGGCGCCGGACTGGGCCTACCGCCCGGGCCTGCACCCGGCCCAGGTCCTCGTCCTGGCGCTCGCCGCCGCGGCGGCGGTGCAGCTCCTCGACGCCGCGGTCTGGCTGCAGCTCGCCGCCCTGGTGCTCCTCAACCTCTCGGTCCTGGCGGTGATCGTCTTCCGCCTCGCCGCGCCGCTGGTGCGGCCCGATCCCCTGCCGGACCTCGCCCGGGTGCCGGACGCGGAACTGCCGGTCTACACGGTGCTGGTGGCGCTCTACCGGGAGACCCGGGTGGTGCCCCGCCTGGTGCGTGCGCTGGCGCGCCTCGACTATCCGGCCTCCAAGCTCGACCTCAAGTTCGTGATCGAGGCCGACGACGTCGCCACTGCGGCCGCCCTCGCCACGCTGCCGCTGCCGGCGCGGTTCGAGGTGGTGACGGCGCCCGCGGGTCTGCCCCGCACCAAGCCCCGGGCCCTCAACGTCGCCCTGCCGCTGGCGCGGGGCGAGCACCTCGTGGTCTACGACGCCGAGGACGTGCCGGACCCTGGCCAGCTGCGAGCTGCCGCCGCCCTGTTCCGCGCCGCCTCGCCGCGGCTCGCCTGCCTGCAGGGCCGGCTGGTGATCGACAATACCGGCGATTCCTGCCTCACCCGCTGCTTCACCCTCGAATACGCCGCCCTGTTCGACGTGCTGCTGCCGCTGCTGGCCGCCGCGCACCTGCCGGTACCGCTGGGCGGCACGACCACGCATTTCCGGACGCAGGTACTGCGGGAGCTGCACGGCTGGGACGCCTGGAACGTCACCGAGGATGCCGATCTCGGCATGCGCCTCGCGATCGCCGGCTACCGGGTCGGCGACCTGCCGCTCTCCACCCTGGAGGAGGCCCCCGCCTCCTTGCGCCCGTGGCTACGCCAGCGCACCCGCTGGATGAAGGGCTTCATCCAGACCGCGATCACCCACGGCCGGCACCCGCTCCAGGCGTTCCGACGCCTCGGCCCCCTCGGGCTGCTCTGCGCCGTGGCGGGCGTGCCTGGCACGGTCGTCTCCGCCCTCGCCTACCCGTTCGGCCTCGCGCTGGTCGTCCGGCAGGTCGTCGCCGATCCGCTGCCGGCAGCCCCGGACTTCCTCGCCAACCTGGTGACGGCGACGGGGCTCACGGTCCTCGCCGCGGGGCTCGGCGCGATGCTGCTGCCGGCGCTCGTCGGCTGCCTGCGGCGGGGATGGTGGGGCCTCGCCCCGTGGGTCCTCGCGCTGCCGTTCTACTACGGCCTCGTCAGCGCCGCGGCCTGGCTCGGCCTCGTCGAGCTGCTGCTGGCGCCCCACCGCTGGAACAAGACCGAGCACGGGCTGGCCGCCACCTCCCGCACCGGGGCGATGCGGCAGGGACGCTGAGGTGCCCTGAGCCTCTTACCGCAGCGCCTTCGAACGAGTCGTTCGAAGGCGCAAGGCACGCCCGAAAACGCGCTGGTCTCAGAGCTGGCGCGCCACCTCGGCGGCGGCGTCTGAGGCCGGGCGCATGAGGTTCAGCGAGCCGACGAAGTTGCCCCGTCCGTCCATGATGTAGACGAGCGCCGTGTGCTCCATCGTGTAGTCGCCCTCCTTCAGCGGCACCTTGCGGCTGTAGGCCCGGTAGGCCTTCACGGTGGCGGCCACCGCTTCGGCCGAGCCGGTGAGGCCGACGATGCGGGGGTCGAAGCTCGACAGGTAATCCTTCAGTGCCGCCGGGGTGTCGCGCTCCGGGTCGACGCTGATGAACAGCGCCTTCACGTCCCGACCCTTCGGGCCGAGGGCCGCCAGCACGTCGGAGATCTGCTGCAGGGTGGTCGGGCAGATGTCCGGGCAGTGGGTGAAGCCGAAGAACACGAGGTGCGGCGTGCCGGCGAAATCCCGGTCGGTGACGGTGCGGCCGTCCTGGTTCACCAGGGTGAATGGCCCGCCGACGGCGCTGGTGCCGGTGGCGGGGCGGCCGAGCATCAGGCTGGCGGCGAGGCCCAGCACCGCGAGGCCGAGGACGAAGACGAGCAGCGGGATCGCGGCGCGGCGCATCCGGGGTGTGAGGGGCATCGGCGGTCTCTTCCTGGCTTCCCGTGGTCCTGGGTCCCATGGCGGGCGCAGGCCGGTGGAGCACCGCCCGTTTCCGCCCGCAAGGGGGCACGGGGTCGCCCCGGAACGAGGCCGGCTGCCCGCGCGGTGGGCGCAGCGCTGCCCTGCGTGCGGGCAGGCCCATGCGACCGGACCCCATGTTGCGTTGCGTCGCGCCCTCTCCTATCGGTCGCGCCGACCGGCCCGCGCCTCCCGCGGTCTCCGACTCCCGTTTTCCCAAGAATACCTGCCAAGAAGATCCGCCATGGCCGACAAGCTCTCACTGCCCAAGGACAAGATTCGCGTCCTGCTGCTCGAAGGCATCAACGACAGCGCGGTGGCGCTGCTCGAGGCGTCCGGCTACGTCACCGTCACGCGGCTGGCCAAGGCCCTCGATCCGGCGGACCTGCGCCAAGCTCTCAAGGGCGTCCACATCCTCGGCATCCGCTCGCGCACCCAGCTCGACGAGGCCGCCTTCGAGGCCGCCGACCGCCTCATCGCCGTCGGCTGCTTCTCGGTCGGCACCAATCAGGTCGACCTCGACGCGGCGCGCCGGCGCGGCATCCCGGTCTTCAACGCGCCGTTCTCCAACACCCGCTCGGTAGCCGAGCTCGTCATCGGCGAGATCGTGATGCTGCTGCGCCGCATCGTGCCGCGCTCGGTCTCGGCCCATGTCGGCGGCTGGGACAAGTCGGCGGCCGGCTCGTTCGAGGTGCGCGGCAAGACGCTCGGCATCGTCGGCTACGGCAACATCGGCTCGCAGCTCTCGAACCTCGCCGAGGCGATGGGCATGCGGGTGATCTTCCACGATCTCACCGACCGCCTGCGCCACGGCAACACCGAGCCGGTCGACAGCCTCGACGCGCTGCTCGCCCAGAGCGACGTGGTCTCGCTGCACGTGCCCGAGACGCCCTCGACCCACAACATGATCGGCGAGGCGCAGATCCGGGCGATGAAGCCGGGCTCGTACCTCATCAACAACTCCCGCGGCACCGTGGTCGACCTCGACGCCCTGGCGGGGGCCCTGCGCGACGGGCACCTGCGCGGCGCGGCGGTCGACGTGTTCCCGGTCGAGCCGAAGTCGAACCAGGAGCGGTTCAACTCGCCGCTTCAGGGCCTCGAGAACGTCATCCTCACCCCGCATGTCGGCGGTTCGACCGAGGAGGCGCAGGAGCGCATCGGCGCCGAGGTGGCGAGGAAGCTCGTCGACTATTCCGACATCGGCTCGACGGTCGGCGCGGTGAACTTCCCGCAGGTGCAGCTGCCGGCCCGGCCGACCGGCCTGCGCTACATCCACGTGCAGCGCAACCTGCCGGGCATGCTCGGGCGCCTCAACGAGACCTTCGCCCGCAAGCACATCAACATCGCGGCGCAGTTCTACCAGACCGACGGCGAGGTCGGTTACGTCGTGGTGGAGACCGATGCGACCGATGTTGACGCCGAGGCCCTGCTCGAGGAGCTGCGCGCCATCGACGGCACGATCCGGGCGCGGCTGCTCTACGAGCGCCGCTGACGCCACCGCGAGGCCGGCGCCCGCCGCCGGCCTCGTCTTCTATCTGACGCAAACCCGCATCTTTTGATAAGGAATTACCCTCAATCTAACGCTGAGGAAGATCGAACCCGCGGCGAACGGCCGGGACGGTATCGATGGAGATCGCGCGCGCATGACGAAGTGTCCGTTCTCCGGCGTGACCTTGTCCCCCGGTGCGGCGCGGCCCGGCCCGGTCTCGTTCGCGCAGATCTGCGACGTGATGCCGATCGGCGCGATGACCTGCGACCTCACCACCTTCACGATCGACTACGCCAATCCGTACTCGATCGAGCTGCTGCACTCGATCCGCGAAACGATCGGCATCGATCCCGACCAGATCATCGGGACCTCGATCGACGTCTTCCACAAGAATCCCTCGTACCAGCGCGAGCTCCTCAGCGAGCCCGGGAACCTGCCGCATAAGGCGCGGATCCGCTTCGGCGACGAGTGGCTCGACCTGCGGATCCATCCCCTGCCGGAGCCGGACGGCCAGGTCAGGCGAGCCCTCCTGGTCTGGTCGATCGCCACCGCCGAGGTGCTGAAGGAGCAGGAGGAGTACCGGCTCCTGCGCATGATCGACGACATGCCGGTGGCGGTGATGACGGTCGATCCGGCGACCTACTGCATCACCTACGCCAACGAGACCTCGAAGCGCACCCTGGGGCAGATCGACGAGCACCTGCCGCTCAAGGCCGCCGACCTGCTCGGCGCGTCGATCGACGTCTTCCACAAGAATCCGGCTCACCAGCGCCGACTCCTCGCCGATCCGGCCAACCTGCCGCACAACGCCCGGATCAAGGTCGGCCCGGAAGTGCTCGACCTGCAGGCCTCGGCGGTCCGGGGGACCGACGGGGCCTATCTCGGCCCGATGCTGACCTGGTCGCTCGTCACCCAGCAGGTCGCGGCCGAGGCGCGGATCCAGCAGCTCGCCCATTACGACACGCTCACCGGGCTCGCCAACCGCACGACCTTCCGCGAGCATCTCGGCGCGGCGCTCGCCCGGGGCAGGGCCGGACTCGGCCTGCTGTTCATCGACCTCGACGGCTTCAAGATCGTCAACGATTCGCACGGGCACCTCGTCGGCGACGCCCTGCTGCGGCACGTCGCCGACCGCCTGCGCGTCGCCTGCGCCCGGCCCGGCATGATGGTCTCGCGGCTCGGCGGCGACGAGTTCGCCGTGCTGACGCCGGAGATCGCGCCGGCCGACCTCGCGGCCTTCGCGCAGGGGCTGATCGACACCCTGGTGGCGCCCTACCAGGTCGAGACCGAGCGCTGCCTCGAGGTTGGGGCGAGCATCGGCATCGCGGTGGCGCCGGAGCACGGCGATGCGCCGGAGGCGCTGCTCTCCCGCGCCGACATGGCACTCTACTCGGCCAAGGCTGCCGGCAAGCGGACCTTCCGGCTGTTCTGCACCGAGATGGAAGTCCGACTGCACGAGCGCGTGCGGCTGGAGGCCAAGCTGCGCGCCGCGCTGGCCGACATGGACGGGCTGTTCCTGTACTATCAGCCGATCACCGACGTGCGCACCCGGGCGGTGACGGCCCGGGAAGCCCTGATCCGCTGGCACCATCCGGGGCGGGGCTGGATCTCCCCGGCGGAGTTCATCCCGATCGCCGAGGAGAGCGGCCTGATTCGCGACCTCGGCGCCTGGGTGCTGCGCCGGGCCTGCGAGGACGCCGCGTCCTGGGAGGACGGCGCCCGGGTCGCCGTCAACGTCTCGCCGCGCCAGCTCGGCACCGGCACCCTCGCCTCGGCGGTGCTCGACGCGCTCTTTGCCAGCGGCCTGTCCCCGGACCGCCTCGAGATCGAGGTGACGGAGAGCGCCCTCCTCGGCGACGAGAAGGCCGGCCTGGCGGATCTGCGCCGCATCCGCGACATGGGCGTGCGGGTGGCGCTCGACGATTTCGGAACCGGGTTCTCCTCGCTGGCCCACCTGCGGGCGTTCCCGTTCGACAAGATCAAGATCGACGGCTCGTTCGTGCGCGATGCCGTGCAGCGGCCGGACTGCGCCGCGATCGTCGGGGTGGTGGCGGATCTCGGCCGGAGGCTCGGGGTGACGACCGTGGCCGAGGGGGTCGAGACCCAGGCCCACCTCGATCTCGTCATCGCCGAGGGGTGCAGCGAGGTCCAGGGCTACCTCCTCGGACGCCCGGCGCCGCGGGCGGCGGACCTTCCCCGGATCGCCGACCTCACCGCCCCCTTCCCCACCCGAAAAACGGCCTGATACCCTCGCGCCTTCGCATCGACGTGTCGATGCGAAGGCGTCCGGCGCATCAGCGCCGGCGCCCGTTCGGG
>NZ_LABY01000202.1 GCF_001043975.1 Methylobacterium variabile | reverse complement strand
GTCCGGCGGCGCGCCGGGCGGATGGCCCGGGGTCGTGCTCCCGGGCGAGGCGGCCCCCGGCGCGGCGACCGCGGGCGAGGCGAGAGGTTGCATTCCGTGTCCCGCTTCCGTGCGCGGCCACCGGCCCCGCTCCGATGCATGGGACGCGGGCGGCCGCGAGATCCTTGGACTTAACCCCTGGGATTTTTCCTGGGCGCCGGGATGATGGCGGATGCGGGCCGCGGGCGGCGTGCGCGATGTTCCGGCGGCGGGAGGCTTGCGCCCGGCGCGGCGCCCCCTGCCAATGGCTGTCGCGCGACGCGCTGGTGTTTCGGCGTCCAGGGTCTACATGGACGGGTAGGCCTGGGGCCGCCTCGCGGCCCCGGATGGACGGGAACGGACGGGCCGGAACCGGCCCCGAGAGGAGCGAGGCGACGTGGCGATCACCCGGGACGACGTGCTGAAGGCGCTCGCGGGCGTGACGGTCGATGCGGCGGGCACGAGCCTGCCGGCCTCCGGCCGCCTGTCCGAGATCGTCATCGACCCTTCAGGCCGGGTGGTTTTTTCGATCGGCATCGCGCCCCCGGAGGCCAAGGCCTTCGAGGCGGTGCGGCAGGCGGCCGAGATCGCGGTCCTGAAGCTGCCGGGCGTCAAGGCGGCCCTGGCGAGCCTCACCGCCGAGCGCGGACCGGGTGCGGGTCCCGCCCCGCGCCCCGCGGGCCCCGGTGCAGGCGCGCAGGGCGGTCCCCGCCCCGGCCCGGCCCTGCCGGGGGTGCGCCACATCGTGGCGGTGGCCTCGGGCAAGGGCGGCGTCGGCAAGTCCACCACCGCCTGCAACCTCGCGCTCGCCCTGCGGGCGCAGGGCCTGAAGGTCGGCCTCCTGGATGCCGACATCTACGGCCCCTCGGTGCCCAAGCTGTTCGGCCTCGACCGCAAGCCCGAGACGATCAACACGCCGCAGGGGCAGCGCATCGTGCCACTCAGCGGCTACGGCCTCGCCGTGATGTCGATCGGCTTCCTGATCAGCGCCGACACGGCGATGATCTGGCGCGGCCCGATGGTGCAGTCGGCCCTGACCCAGCTCCTGCGCGAGGTCGCCTGGGGCGAGCTCGACGTGCTCGTCGTGGACATGCCCCCCGGCACCGGCGACGCGCAGCTGACGCTCGCCCAGGCGACGCCCCTCGCCGGCGCAGTGATCGTCTCGACGCCGCAGGACCTCGCCCTGATCGACGCCCGCCGCGCCGTGACGATGTTCCGGCGGGTCGAGGTGCCGATCCTCGGCGTGGTCGAGAACATGGCGACCTTCGTCTGCCCGCATTGCGGCGGCACCTCGCACATCTTCGGCCATGGCGGCGCCCGCCACGAGGCCGAGACCCTCGGCGTGCCGTTCCTCGGCGAGGTGCCGCTCAACATGACGATCCGCGAATCGTCCGATTCCGGCCGGCCGGTGGTGGCGGTCGATCCCGACGGGCCGCAGGCCGCCGCCTACCGGGCGATCGCCGCCGCCCTGTGGGCTAACCTCAGCGCTGGCGCCGGCCCGCGCCCGGCGCCCCGGATCGTGATCGAGTGAGCGTGCCGCCGACCCTCGGGGTGATCCTCGCCGGCGGGCTCTCCCGCCGGATGGGCGGCGGCGACAAGCCGCTGCTCCGGCTCGGCGACAAGACCCTGCTCGAGCGGGTGGCCGAGCGCTTAGGCCCGCAATGCACGGCCGGCCTGATCCTCAACGCCAACGGCGACCCACGCCGCTTCCGCGCCTTCACGGGCTTCGTGGTGCCGGATTCGCTCCCCGACGCGCCCGGGCCGCTCGCCGGCGTGCTCGCCGCCCTCGATTTCTGCGCCGCGCACTTCCCGGACGTGCCTTACGTCGCGAGCGCGGCCGGCGACACGCCGTTCCTCCCCACCGACTTCGTCGCCCGCCTGCACGCCGCGCGCGCCCGCGACGGCGTCGAGATGGCGGTCGCCGCCTCCGGCGGACAACTGCATTTCGTCAACGGGCTCTGGGCGGTGGGCTTGCGCCACGACCTGCGGGCAGCGCTCGTCGAGCGCGGCCTGCGCCGGGTCGGCATGTGGATCGCCCGGCACAACGCCGCGGAGGCGGCGTGGGAGACGGATCCGGTGGACCCGTTCCTGAACCTCAACACGCCGGAGGATTTTTTCGCGGCGGAGCGGCTGGTGGCGGACGAGGGCCGTCCTTCGATCCAGTAAGGCTCGAATGTCTCCCTCCCCCACAGTGGGGGAGGGTTTCTGCGCTCACCTCGGCGGAGGGTGTCCGCCGAATCTCGTCCTTACGCCTCGACGCGCATCGTCTTGATCGTGTCCGGGTCGCGCACCGGCTCGCCGCGCTTGATCTGGTCGATCACTTCCATGCCTTCAACGACCTTGCCCCACACGGTGTACTGCTTGTCGAGGAAGCGGGCATCGGCGAAGCAGATGAAGAACTGCGAGTTGGCCGAGTGCGGGAAGTTGGTGCGCGCCATCGAGCAGGTGCCGCGCACGTGCGGCTCGGCGTTGAACTCGGCCTTCAGGTCCGGCAGGTCGGAGCCGCCGGTGCCGGTGCCGGTCGGGTCGCCGGTCTGGGCCATGAAGCCGTCGATCACGCGGTGGAACGGCACGCCGTCGTAGAAGCCGCGCTCCGAGAGGGTCTTGATCCGCTCGACGTGCCCCGGGGCGAGGTCCGGGCGCAGCTCGATGACCACGCGGCCCTTGCTGGTCTCCATCACGAGTCGGTTGCTGTCGGTCATGGTCGGTCTCCTTGATTCGGACCAGGGTAGACGAAACGCAGGGCGATGGGACGCCCCGCGATGGCGCCGCCGAGCCCCGCCGTCAGCCGCGCCGGCGTGCAGCGGGCGAGCGACGCCAGGGTCTCGGCGACGAGGGCGGTGCGCTGCTTCGGGGGCACGCGCGCGAAGGTGATCCGTGGGGTTCCCTGGAGGCTGCCGTCCCGCCGCAGGGCAAAGCGCGCCGTGACGGCGGCGTCCTTCAGGCCGGCGGGCGGGCGCCAGCAGGCGGCGAGACGGGGATAGAGCGCCGCGAGGGTGTCGGCGGGGACCTCCGGCGCGCTCGCCACTGGCACCCGCACGGTCGCTCGCAGGGTGGTTGGCAGCGAGAGCACCGAGGGGTTGTCGTAGACGCTGAACTGCGCCGCGGCGGGCCAGGCCGGCAGCAGGGCGAGCGCGAGGCCCGCCCCGGCGGCGCGGATGAGCCGGCCGCCCAAGGGCTACTGGCCGTCCTGCGCCAGGCTCATCCGGACGATCTTGTCCGGATTCTGCACCGTGCCGTTCTGGGCGGACGAGCCCTTCTTGATCTTGTCGACCACGTCCATGCCGGAGGTCACCTCGCCCACCACCGTGTACTGGTTGTTGAGGAACGAGGCATCGCCGAAGCAGATGAAGAACTGGGAGTTGGCCGAGTTCGGGTCCTGCGAGCGGGCCATGCCGACGGTGCCGCGCTTGAACGGCGCCTTCGAGAACTCCGCCGGGATGTTCGGCAGGTCGGACTTGCCCATGCCGGTGCCGGTCGGGTCGCCGGTCTGGGCCATGAAGCCGTCGATGACGCGATGGAAGACGACGCCGTTGTAGAAGCCGCGCTTCGTCAGCGTCTTGAGCTGCTGGACGTGCTTGGGCGCGAGGTCGGGGCGCAGCTGGATGGTGATGCGGCCGTCCTTGGTGTCGAGATAGACGGTGTTCTGGTCGGGCGCGGCGCTCGCCGGGGCGGCGAAACCGAGCGCGGCGACGGACAGCGCCAGGGCTGCGAGCCAACGGATCATCGGGATGTCTCCTCAGCATCATGCACCGAAGCGGTGACCGGTCCGGCGGAACAATGATGCGCAACCAAGAGGTCGAGCGGATCTGCGCGATGCAGGCCCGCCCGGGTGGAGCGCCCGCGTCAGGCGGACGGGGCGAAGCGGGCCGCGAGGCGGTCGGCCACCGCCTCGGGCACGAAGGGCCGTACGTCGCCGCCCATGGCGGCGATCTGGCGGACCAGGGTGGCGGTGATCGGCCGCACGCCGGTCGAGGCCGGCAGGAACACGGTCTGCACCTCGGGCGCCATGGCGCCGTTCATGCCGGCGAGCTGCATCTCGTAGTCGAGATCGGTGCCGTCCCGCAGACCGCGGATGAACAGGCTGGCGCCGTGCCGCCGCGCCGCCGCGACCGCGAGGTCGGCGAAGGTGACGACCTCGAGCGTCGCCCCGGTCTCGGCGGCGAGCGGCGCGCAGGTGGCGCGGATCAGCTCCGCCCGCTCCTCGGCGGTGAAGAGCGGGGTCTTGCCCGGATGCACGCCGATCGCCACGACGAGGCGGCCGACCAGGCGGCAGGCCTGGCGCACCACGTCGAGGTGGCCGTTGGTCACCGGGTCGAAGGAGCCGGCGTAGAGCGCGGTGCGGTTCATCGTTGCCCCACGTAGAGCATTTCCCGGTTGAACGGAACAGGCCGTCCGGCGGCCGGCCTCACGCGGTGCCCGGCCTCAAGCCTCACTTGGCACCCAGCTTCACCTGGCGACCGCCCCGACCAGCGGCCCGAGGGGCCGGCTGAGGTCCTGCCGGCCGAGCGCCGGGGCGTAGAGGCTCGACACGCTGCCGTCGAGGAAGAGCGCGTTGGGGCAGCCGAGCGCGTCGCGGAACAGCCGCGCGAAGGCGCCGAAGCTCACCGGCGCCTCCGAGATCGCGAACACCGCGGTGTGCCCGTCCGGCCGCACGCCGACGCCGTTGCGGATCTTCTGCGAAGGCCCGTCCTCGGAGATCTTGGGGTGGATGCGGCCGCCAATCACCAGCATCGGGCCGGACTGGGTGGCGAACTCGGCCCGCGGGCGGGCCTTGAGGTAGCGGCCGGTCTCGAGCACCCCGGCCCGGTCGCCGGCGACGTAGAACACGCCGTTCGGCTTCAGGTGGAAGTTGCCCGGGCCGTTGGCGGTGTTGGCGGCTTTCAGCTCGCGCCCGTCCTCGACGTAGAGGCCAACCGGGGCGAGGCCGGAATCGTACATCCCGGCGTTCATCGCGAAAACGAGGCCGGTGCCCTGCTGGCCGGCGAGGCGCGAGAGCGAGCCGTAGGGAAGCCCGTCGGGCCCGCGCCAGAACAGCTTCACCCGGGCGCGCCTCAGGTCGACGGTGCAGACCGCGTAGGCCTGGCCCTCGTGGCTCTGCGGCCGGCAGGACGCCGACGAGGCGGCAGGAGCCGGGGCGGCAGGGGCCGCCGGCGCAGGCCCGCCGGCGAGCCAGAGGCTTGCACCCAGCAGCACCCCGCCGATCCGTCCCGCCAATCCCGCCATGTGCCCCTCCGCCTCGCCCGCACCCGTGCGGGCCGTTTTCGTGATACCGGTATAGGGCGATCGTGACGTTTTGCAGCACGAACCGGACCAGAGCTTCGGCGTTCTGAGTGCCTGGGGGTCGGACTTTCTCTCGAAGGGAGAGCGGATCATGAAAGGCATGTTGACGGCGTCGGCGGCGCTCGCGGGCGCCCTGCTGGTGCTGCCGGCCACCGCGGAGGCGCGAGGCTTCGGCGGTGGTGGCTTTCACGGCGGCGGTTTCCACGGCGGTGGCTTCCGGGGCGGCGGCTTCGGCGGATTCCGGGGTGGCGGATTCCATGGCGGCGGCTTCCGCGGCGGGCTCGCGGGTGGCGGCTTTCGCGGCGGCTTCGGGGGATTCCGCCCGGCGGGCTTCGGTGGCTGGCGCGGCGGCTATGGCGGCTGGCGCGGAGGTTACGGCGGCTGGCGCGGCGGGGGCTGGGGCTATCGCCGCGGCTTCGGCTACGGCGCGGCGGGCCTGGGGATCGGCCTCGGTCTCGGCCTGGCAGCGGCCTCGGCCTACCCGTATTACGGCGGCTACGGCTATGCTCCGGTCGGCTATTACGGCGGCTACGATTACGGCTACGGCGGCGGCTGCTACGAGGTGCCCCGGGTCCGCTGGACGCCCTGGGGCTACCGCCGCGTCCTCGTGACCCGCTGCTACTGAGCGCCGGCCCCCGCGCGCGACGGGGGGACCGCCCGGCGGGCGGTCCTCTCTCCATGTCCGCCTCTCCTGCATGTCCGCCCGTCCCGGCCGCCCGGATCAGTTCCGCGGCCGCGCCGCCTCGTCGCGCCGCATCGGCATGGCATCGATGGTGGAGAAGAGCCGCTCGGCCGGGATCGGCTCCTCGGCGGTGAGCTTCGGCCCGCCGTCCTTGCCGACCAGCACCGCCCGGAAGCCCGTCGCCGGCAGGCCGAGGCGACGGCGCAAGGAGGCGGCCTCCCTCCCCTCCCCGATCGCCCGCACCACCACGAGGTCGCGCTCGCGCATCCCGGGCCCGGCCGCCTCGGCGATCCGGGCCTGGACGGCGGCGCGCGGGTCGTCGGCCGCTGCCGCGATCACGAGCACCCGGGACTTCCAGCGGTAGCGGTCGAGGTCGGAGCCGGCGGCCGCGGCCGGCAGGGCCGCCGCGAGGAGCGCTGCGCCAGCGAGGAGCGAGGACGGGAGCATGATCGGACCCTTTCGCGATCGCCCCGGACGGGCGGTCCGGCGGCTCCCGGGAGTTATCGCTCCGACACGCCGCGGCCAGCGCGGCGTTGACGCGCGGGGTCCATCGTCCCAAGTGCGACGGTGCCGAGCGCGAGCGTGGCCGCATGGCCGGCCACGGCCCGACGCCCCTGCAGGGAGGTCCCGCATGTCCGACGTGAACCGCCGCATCGTCCTGGCGTCCCGGCCCCACGGTGAGCCGACGCCCGCCCATTTCCGGATCGAGCGCGGGGCCGTGCCGGTCGCGCGCGAGGGCGAGGTGCTGCTGCGCAACCGCTACCTCTCCCTCGATCCCTACATGCGCGGCCGCATGAGCGCGGCGAAGTCCTACGCCAAGCCGGTCGAGATCAACGAGGTGATGGTCGGCGGTACGGTGGCGGAGGTGGTGGCCTCGCACCATCCGGGCTTCTCCGTCGGCGAGACGGTGCTGGCCTATGGCGGCTGGCAGGACTTTTCCGTCTCGAACGGCCAGGGCCTGCGCAAGCTCGATCCCGCCGCCGCCCCCGTCACCACGGCCCTCGGCGTGCTCGGCATGCCGGGCATGACCGCCTATACGGGCCTCCTCACCATCGGCGCGCCCAAAGCCGGCGAGACCGTGGTGGTGGCCGCCGCCACCGGCCCGGTCGGCTCGCTGGTCGGCCAGATCGCCAAGCTGAAGGGCGCCCGGGCGGTCGGCATCGCGGGCGGGGCCGACAAGTGCCGCCACCTCACCGAGGAGCTCGGCTTCGACGCCGCGGTCGACCACCGCACGGGCGACCTGCCCGGGGCGCTGGCGGCGGCCTGCCCGGACGGCATCGACGTCTACTTCGAGAATGTCGGCGGCGCGGTGTTCGACGCGGTGCTGCCGCTCCTCAACGACTTCGCCCGGATCCCGGTCTGCGGCCTCGTCGCCAACTACAACATGACCGAGCTGCCCCCCGGGCCCGACCGGGTGCCGGCCCTGATGCGCGCGACCTTGAGCAAGCGCCTCACCTTCCGCGGCTTCATCGTCTGGGACTTCGCCGACCAGGAGCAGGCCTTCCTCTCGGATGTCGGGCAGTGGCTGCGCGAGGGCCGGATCCGCTACCGCGAGGACGTCGTCGAGGGGCTGGAGAGCGCGCCCGAGGCCTTCATCGGCCTGCTCAAGGGCCGCAACTTCGGCAAGCTGGTGGTGAAGCTTTAGCTTCACGCGAAGCTGTAAGCTTCACCCCTCCTCCGGGGGACGCCGCGCCAGCGCGCGCAGCGCCCCCCGGAAGGTGCGCACGTCCTGCTCGGTCATCGCCATGCGGTGGAACATGTCGCGCATGTTGCGGATCATCCCGCCGCGCTTCTCCGGCGGGTAGTAGCCGGCGGCGTCGAGCTCGGCCTCCAGGCTCTCGAACAGCGAGATCAGGGCCTCCCGGGGCGCCGGGCTCGAGCGCATCGCGCCCGTGAAGGGCAGCACCGCCCGGCCGGCGGCCCGGCGCCACTCGTAGGCGACGAGGAGCACGCTCTGGGCGAGGTTGAGCGAGGCGTGCTCCGGGTCGACCGGGAAGGTGACGATCGCGTCGGCCAGCGAGACCTCGTCGTTCGACAGGCCGACCCGCTCGCGGCCGAACAGGATGCCGACCCGCTCAGCCCTGGCGAGGCGCCCGGCCGCCTCCGCCAGGGCCTCGTCGGGCCCGAACACCCGCTTCATCTGGCCGCGCTCCCGGGCCGTGGTGGCGAGCACGTAGTGGAGATCGGCCACCGCCTCGGCGACGGTCGGGTAGATCCGCGCGCGATCGAGGACGTGGGTGGCGCTCGATGCGGTCTCCCGCACGCCCTTCATCGGCCAGCCGCCCTTCGGCGCGACGAGCCGGAGCGCGTCGAGCCCGAAATTCCCCATGGCGCGGGCGGTCATGCCGATGTTCTCGGCGAGCTGAGGCTCGACCAGGATGATGACGGGGCGGGGGGATGCGGGATCGGTCATGGGCAGCGGGAGAGGCAAGGACGGGTGGGACCAGAGCGGGATCGGCGGCACATAAGCCCTCGCGGGCGCGCCGCGAAGGGGCTCTGCGTCCCGCGTATGCCGGCGCACATCCGCCGGCGGCGGGAACCGCCAAAGTCGGGGGGCGTTGAGAGAACAGACCTCCTTACAGCCCCGGTGCCCCGCACCGGGGCCTTTTTGTTGAGGTTTTTTGCCGGCCCGGCCCCGGCCGCGGCGCTTCCCCCTGTTTGTGCAGCGCGCTATGACCGCGCCACGGCCGGCCGCGTCCCCGCGCGGGCGTGCTGGGCGGCCCGCGGATCACGGAAGGCTGATCACACATGGCGAAGATCAAGGTGGCGAACCCCGTCGTCGAGCTCGACGGCGACGAGATGACCCGGATCATCTGGCAGTCCATCAAGGACAAGCTGATCCACCCCTACCTCGACATCCCGCTCGAGTATTACGACCTCGGGGTCGAGCACCGGGATGCCACCAACGACAAGGTGACGATCGAGGCCGCCGAGGCGATCAAGAAGCACGGCGTCGGCGTGAAGTGCGCCACCATCACGCCGGACGAGGCCCGGGTGAAGGAGTTCAACCTCAAGGAGATGTGGAAGTCGCCGAACGGCACGATCCGCAACATCCTCGGCGGCGTGATCTTCCGCGAGCCGATCATCTGCCGCAACGTGCCGCGCCTGGTGCCGGGCTGGACCCAGCCGATCGTCGTCGGCCGCCACGCCTACGGCGACCAGTACCGCGCCACCGACTTCAAGGTGCCGGGCAAGGGCCGCCTCACCGTCAAGTTCGAGGGCGAGGACGGCACCGTCATCGAGCGCGAGGTGTTCAAGTTCCCGGGCGCCGGCGTCGCCCTGTCGATGTACAACCTCGACGATTCGATCCGCGACTTCGCCCGCGCGTCGATGAACTACGGCCTGGCCCGCAAGTTCCCGGTCTACCTGTCGACCAAGAACACCATCCTCAAGGCCTATGACGGCCGCTTCAAGGACATCTTCGAGGAGGTGTACGAGGCCGAGTTCAAGTCGCGGTTCCAGTCGGCCGGCATCACCTACGAGCACCGCCTGATCGACGACATGGTGGCCTCGGCCCTGAAGTGGTCGGGCGGCTACGTCTGGGCGTGCAAGAACTACGACGGCGACGTGCAGTCGGACACGGTCGCGCAGGGCTTCGGCTCGCTCGGCCTGATGACCTCGGTGCTGCTCACCCCCGACGGCCAGACCGTCGAGGCCGAGGCCGCCCACGGCACGGTGACCCGCCACTACCGCGAGCACCAGAAGGGCAAGGAGACCTCGACCAACTCGATCGCGTCGATCTTCGCCTGGACCCGCGGCCTGTCGCACCGCGCCAAGCTCGATTCCAACGCCGATCTCGCCAAGTTCGCCGAGACCCTGGAGAAGGTCTGCATCGACACCGTCGAGGCCGGCTTCATGACGAAGGATCTCGCGCTCCTGGTCGGCCCCGACCAGAAGTGGCTCTCCACCACCGGCTTCCTCGACAAGATCGACGAGAATCTGAAGGCCGCGATGGCGGCGTGAGGCGCCGAAGGAGCGGCCGGGTTCCCGGCCGCCTCCGAGCCTCACTGGATTCCGTTCCCCGCGGCCTCGATCAGGCCGCGGGGAGCCCTTCACATTCCTCGCACCACCAGCGTCAGCGCCGCCTCGTAGCCCTCGCCCTCCGCGCGCACGGCCGCGATGCCGCGGCCCTCGGGATCGTCCTGGCGCATGAGGACGTCGCGGGCGTTGCCGATCCGGCCGCGCCGGGGGCGGCCCGCATAGGCGGATCCCTCGTACACCGCCTCGCTCACCGCGTCCGGGAAGTAGATCTGGCCCGTGAGCGCCGTGCGTCCGCCCAAGATCACCTTCACGTGCAGGTGGGGCGTGCGGCCCGGGTACCAGCCCGGATAGATCGTCCGGAAGGCCACGCGGCCGGCGCCGTCGGCGACTTGCGTGCCGCGCAGGAAGGTCCGGCCCACGGTGGACGCATTCCGGTCCCCCTGATCGGGATAGCCGGAATAAAGCCCCCTGGCGTCCGCGTGCCAGAGATCGACCCGCGCCTGCGGCAGGGCGAGGCAGTCCCGCAAGCTCACGACCTGGAGGCTCACCCCGAGGGGCGTGCCGGTGCGGTCCTCGCGGATGTCCGACCGCAGCAGGCGGGGATCGAGGTAGAACGGTCCCTCCACCGCCTGCGGGGTCAGGAGGCACGTCGCCGAGACCGGCCGGGGAGCCAGGAGGCCGGCCGCCAGGGTGCCGAGCATCACGCGGCGCGTCGGGCGATCCCGCATCGGCTCCTCCCTGATCCCGCTCCCGACCGAAGCCGGATCGCGTCGCGTCTCATGTCACCCCGGTCGGTCCGTCGAGGACGGCCCGCACCCGGCGGGCGAGCTCCATCCGGCGGTAGGGCTTGTTGATGATCTCGAACTCGCTGCCGCCGGCATCCGTGCGCTCGAGCGAGGCCTCGGCGTAGCCGGTGGTCAGCAATACCTTGAGCCGCGGCTGGCGGCGGCGCGCCTCGCGGGCCAGCATCACCCCGTTCATGCCGCCGGGCATGATCAGGTCGGAGAACAGGAGGTCGACCTTGTCGCCCCCGTCGAGGAGCTCGAGGGCCTGGCGGCCGTCGGTGGCGAGCAGCGTGGTGTAGCCGAAGTCGCGCAGGATCGCCCGGGCGAGCTCGGCGACGTCGCGGCGGTCGTCGACGACCAGGATCGTCTCGGTGCCGGAGCGCTGCGTCGCGCGGGTGCCCGGGCCCGGCGCCGGGCGCTCCTCGCTGTCGCTCATCGGGAAATAGAGGCGGACGGTGGTGCCGTGGCCAGCCCGCGATTCGATCACCACCGTGCCGCCGGACTGCCGGGCGAAGCCGTACACCATGGCGAGGCCGAGGCCCGTGCCGCGCCCCTCCTCCTTGGTGGTGAAGAACGGCTCCATCACCCGCGCCAGGATCTCCGGCGGCATGCCGTCGCCGGTGTCGGTCACCGACACCGAGACGTAGCGCCCGGGCTGCGGCAGGCCCGAGGGCAGCTCGTCGGCGTCGAAGACGTGGTTCTGCGTCCGGATCGTCACCCTGCCGCCGCCCGGCATCGCGTCGCGGGCGTTGATCAGGATGTTGAGGAGCGCGACCTCGGTCTGGGTCGGGTCGAGGCGGGCGTTCCAGAGTCCGTCCGCCAGCTCGGCGTTCACCATGATCTGGTCGCCGAGGGTGCGGCCGGCGAGGTCGCGCATGCCCTCGACGAGGTTGTTGAGGTTGACCGCCCGCCCGTCGAGGCGCTGCTTGCGGGCGAAGGCCAGCAGCTGCTGGGTCAGGGTGGTGGCGCGCTCGGCGGCATTACGGATGTTGTCGACCGCCCGCGCCATGCGGCGCGGATCGGTCGCCGGATCCTCGAGCCCCGATTGCAGGATGTCGACGTAGCCGACCACCACCTGGAGCAGGTTGTTGAAGTCGTGGGCGATGCCGCCGGTGAGCTGGCCGAGCGCCTCCATCTTCTGCGACTGGCGCAGGGCCTCCTCGGCGTCGCGCCGGCGCGAGACGTCGAGCTGCGAGCCGAAGAAGTAGACCAGCTCGCCCTTCTGGTCGTAGACCGGCGAGATGAACAGCGCGTTCCAGAAGGTCGAGCCGTTCTTGCGGTAGTTCAGGATCTCGGTGGCGATCTCCTTGCGCTCGGCGATGGCGCGGCGCACATCCGCCACCGTCTCGCGGTCGGTCTCGGGGCCCTGAAGGAACCGGCAGTTGCGGCCGACCAGCTCCTCCGGCGCGTAGCCCGTCATCGCCCGGAAGGCCTGATTGGCGAAGATGATCGGGTTGTCCGGCTGGCGCGGATCGGTGACGATCATCGGCATCCGCGTCATCTCGACGGCGGCGAAGAAGATGTCGCTGTGCTGGTCCGAGACGTCGGTGGGCGCGCCCGCCGCCACGGTCGGCCGGGTCCCGAGTTCGGTCGGCGTTCGCTTCACACTCATCGTCGCTCCGGTGGCCCGCTGACCGAGACCCGTGACCGCGTGGGATCCTACACCCCGCGCCCATGCACAACCGTAAACGCCCCCCGCGTCACCCGCGACCGGGCGTCACCCCCGGAGCCGGGCCGGACAGACGATGCCAGGTCGTCACGCCCAGCACCGCCGCCGATGCGGCATAGAAGGTCCGTTCCGTTAGGGAAAGGCCCGCCCGACCTGCGGTCGCACGACCTGTCTCCCAGGGCAGGACCATTGCCGTGGACGCACCGGGACAATCGCTTCATTCGTCCCGCGCCCGCCCATGCCCGCGCGGGTACTCCTGTCGCCGCGCTCTGCTTCCTCTCACGGACGGCGCGACTGGGCTTGCCGCAGCATCGCTCCTGGCCGGGGAAGGCCTGGTGACGGCGGATGATCGAGGGCGGCGCTCGCCCGCACTGCTCTCGATCTTCGCGTCCTTCAGCGTCGCATTGGCGTCAAAGCCTCGTTCCGTCCGCCGGACCGGTGCCGAACTGGCGGCCGGATGCCATCATGCAAAAACAATTGCCCGAGCGGAAGCACCCGGCGCAAGTCCGCTCAGGCCGCCCGGCGCCGGGCCTCCCGGGTCTCGGTCGCGCCCGACAGAGTGAGGGCGGCGTCGAGGGCATCGCTGATCGTGGTGACCAGGATGTCGGCGGAGGTGGCCCGGCGCAGGCGGTCGCGGCCGGCCGGGTCGCGCTCGCGCCAGATCGCCACCATCACCCGCACGCCCGGAATCGCGCGCCGGGCCAGGCGCGCCGCGAGCCGGATGTGGGAGGTGCTGATCGGCTCGATGTAGGACAGGCAGACCAGGGCGACGCCCTGCGTGTCTGGCCGCTCGCCGCGGGCGAGCGCCTCCTGGCTGGTGGTGCGGGTGTTGAGGCCGTGGCGCCCGAGCACCTGGGCCAGCATCCCGGCGGCAGCGGCGTCGAACGGCCCGCGGCTCGCCACCACCAGCACCGGGGCCGGGCCGCGCCAGGCGGGGGCGAGGTCCTCCGGCCGGCGCACGATGGCGGTCGCGGCCCGGTCCGGCCCGACGGCCGCAACCGTGGCCTCGACCTCGGCGCTGCGCACCGAGGCTGCCCCCTTCGGGACCGGCATGTGCCCGAGCGTCGTCACCACGCTCTCGATCGCCTTGCCGACCGCCTGCTGCTGCTCCGCCGCCAGCGCGCCGCTCGCCCGGTCGTTCTGGGCCAGGCGCAGGCCGCCCAGCGCGATCTCGTCGTAGTAAGTGGCGAGCGCGCGCTCCTTCAGCACCTGGCGGGCCTTGTCGATCGCCTCGAGGGGATCGCCCGCCAGCATGCGCTGGTAGAAGATCTCGGAGGGCGCGAGCGCCGGCCGGTCGCCCAGCATCACGTCGAGGAAGGCGAGGCGCTCGACGTGGCGCCCGAGCACCACCAGGCAGACGGTGATCGGGGTGGCGAGGACCAGGCCGACGGGACCCCACAGGAAGGTCCACAGGGTCGCGGCCAGGATCACCGCCACCGGCGAGAGGCCGGTGGAATGGCCGTAGAGCAGCGGCTCGACGACGTGCCCGGCGACGGGCTCGACGATCGCGAACAGGACGACCGTCGCGATCAGCATCGACCAGCCCGGGTCGACCGCCGCGGCCAGCAGCAGCGGGAACGCCATGCCGATCACCGCACCGATATACGGCACGAAGCGCAGGATCGCCGCGAGGACGCCCCAGAGGATCGGGCTCGGGACGCCGATCACCCAGAGGCCGGCCGCCACCACCACCCCGAAGGCGAGGTTGAGGCCGGCCTGGGCGAGGAAGAAGCGCGACAGCCGCGCCACCGCGTCGTCCATCGCCGCCGTGGTGGCGCGCAGGTCGCTGGAACCGGCGAGGCGGATGGCGCGGTTGCGCAGGTCTTCCCGCTGGGCGAGGAAGAACAGGGTGAAGAGCAGGATCAGGCCGACGGTGGCCAGCGGGTGCAGCACCGGGGCCGCGACGCTGCCGAGGGTCGCGAGGAAGCCCGCCTTCGGCTCGCGCACCTCGACCGGGATGGGCTTCTCGGAATCGGGGGAGAGGCCGCCCCGCGGCTTGGCATCGGGCGGCTGCAGCTCCCGGCTCAGGTCCTGCACGGCCTCGAACAGCCGCTCCAGGGTGGGCCCGCCGCCGGCCTGGGCGCGCAGGGCGCCGATCTTCTCCCGCATGGTGACGGTGTAGCGCGGCAGGTCCGCGGCGAGCTGCGCCGTCTCGCTGGCGATCAGCAGGCCGAGGCCGCCGATGGCCCCGAAGGTCGCCAGCACCACCGCCAGCACGGCGAGCGAGCGCGGCAGGCGCCGGCGCTGCAGGGCCCGCACCGCCGGGGCGAGGACGAAGCTCAGGAGCACCGCGAGGGTGATCGGCATCAGCACGTCCCGCGCCAGGGACAGGATCGCCCCGATCACGAGGACGAGCAGGCAGGCCGCCAGCGCCGTGAACACCGGCATCGCGTCGCGCAGGCGGCGGGCCGTCACCGGATCGTCGATCATCGACCTTCCCGCCGGGCGCTCAAGGTGAGGGCGGCGTGCCGAGGGCGGCGCCGATCTGGGTCAGGAGCTTGGAGAAGTCGACGGGCTTCGGATGGTAGTCGTCGCAGCCGGCCTGGATCACCTTCTCGCGGTCGCCCGACATGGCGTGGGCGGTGAGCGCGATGATCGGGATCCGGGCGGTCTCGGCGTCGGACTTCAGCGCCCGGGCCGCGGACCAGCCGTCGAGCACCGGCAGGTTCATGTCGAGCAGGATGATGTCCGGCCGGCTGGTGCGCGCCTTGAGCACGCCCTCCTCGCCGTCATGGGCCAGCACGACCTCGTAGCCGCGCCGCTTGAGCCGCCGGGACAGGAAATCCCAGATTTCCTCATGGTCCTCGACGAGAAGGATCTTCGCCACCGCCCCACTCCACGCTCGCGCCCCGCCCGGGATGCGCCGGACCGGCCGCGCCCCAGGCAGCACGCCTGTTCGAAAGACCCGCACGCATGCCCGTCCGCGGCCGACGCGGCGGGCCTGAGAGGTGTCCGGGCCCGGTCCGGTTCGCGCAGCAGGCGATCCGGACCGGCTCCTCGTGCATCACGTCCACCGCCGCCGGCGACAGCCTGGGACAGCGCCGCCCCGGTCGGCGGACCGCTGCCCGATCAAAGTGGGCAGGTCTGCCCGGTTGTCACCCCTGCTGCGGCAAGCCGAACGCCACGCACTCGGATTCCGCCCGCTCGAAGGCCTGGATCACGTGCTGGTAGGAGCGCCAGGTCTCGCTGGAATGGTCCACGTCGGTCGGGCGCAGCACGAACATCAGCATCGAGCGGCCTGTGACCGCGTAGGCGTCGCCGACGCCGAACCGGGCGAGGTCCTGGGTGTCGGGCAGGTTGGTGTCGAGCACCCGCATCCAGGCATCGCCCCCGACCACCTCCGGCAGAGTGAACTCCACCACATCGTGGTAGGCATTGAACAGCAGCATCAGGGTGGCCTCGCCGCCGCGGCGGTGGATGCCGCTCGACTGCGCCCGGCCGTCGAGGACGACGGTGAGCGCGCGGGCGCCGCCGTCGTTCCAGTTCTCCGGGTTCATCTCGGTCCCGGCGGGGGTGAGCCAGCTCACGTCCTTGACGCCGAGCTCGGCGTCGTAGGCGCCGGTGAGAAAGCGCCCGCGGCTCAGCATCGGCAGGGACTTGCGCAGGATCAGCAGGCGCTGGGTGAATTCCGCCAAGTCGCGCTCGTCCTCGCCGATGCCCTCCCAGTCGATCCAGGAGATCTCGTTGTCCTGGCAATAGGCGTTGTTGTTGCCGCGCTGGGTGCGGGCGAACTCGTCGCCGGCGAGCAGCATCGGCGTGCCGCGGGAGAGGAGCAGCGTCGCCAGCAGGTTGCGCATCTGGCGCAGGCGCACGGCGCGGATCTCGGGGTCATCGGTCGGCCCCTCGGCGCCGTAATTGTAGGACAGGTTGTGGGAGTGGCCGTCCCGGTTGTCCTCGCCGTTCGCCGCGTTGTGCTTCTCGTTGTACGAGACCGTATCGGCGAGGGTGAAGCCGTCATGGGCGGTGATGAAGTTCACCGAGGCCCAGGGGCGCCGGCCGCGCTTGTTGAACTTGTCGGCCGAGCCGGTGAGGCGGGAGGCGAGCGCCGGCAGCAGGCCCTCGTCGCCCTTCCAGTAGCCGCGGACCTCGTCGCGGAACCGGTCGTTCCACTCGGCCCAGCCGGGCGGGAAGCCGCCGACCTGGTACCCGCCCGGGCCGCAATCCCACGGCTCGGCGATCAGCTTGACCGAGGACAGGACCGGGTCCTGGCGGCAGGAATCGAGGAAGCCGCCGCCCTCGTCGAAGCCGTAGGGCTCGCGGCCGAGGATCGTCGCGAGGTCGAAGCGGAAGCCGTCGACCCGCATCTCGGTCGCCCAGTAGCGGAGCGAATCCGTCACCATCTGCAGCACCCGCGGGTGCGAGAGGTTGACGGTGTTCCCCGTGCCGGTGTCGTTGATGTAGTAGCGCTTCTGGTCGGGCAGCAGCCGGTAGTACGAGGCGTTGTCGATGCCCTTGAACGACAGGGTCGGGCCCTTCTCGTTGCCCTCGGCGGTGTGGTTGTAGACCACGTCGAGGATCACCTCGAGGCCGGCCCCGTGCATGCGGGCCACCATCTCCTTGAACTCCGAGAAGGCGAAGTCCGGCACGGCGGCGTAGCGGCGGGCGGGGGCGAAGAACGAGAGGGTGTTGTACCCCCAGTAGTTCACGAGGTCCTTCTCGAGCAGGTAGCTGTCGTTGACGAAGGAGTGGATCGGCAGGAGCTCGACCGAGGTGACGCCGAGGCTGCGGATATAGGCCAGCACCTCGGGCGTGCCGAGGCCCGCATAGGTGCCGCGCAGGCGTTCCGGCACCGCCGGGTGCAGCTTGGTGAAGCCCTTGACGTGGGTCTCGTAGAAGACCGTCTTGTCCCACGGCACGTTCGGCTTCTGGTCGCGGCCCCAGGTGAAGGCGGGGTCGATGACCCGGCACTTGCGGGTGAAGGGGGCGCTGTCGCGAGTGTCGAAGGTGGTGTCGTCGCCGCTCTCCATCACGTAGCCGAACAGGGCCGGGTTCCAGGTGACGGAGCCGACGAGCGCCTTGGCGTAGGGGTCGAGCAGCAGCTTGTTCGGGTTGAAGCGGTGGCCGGCCTCCGGCTCGTAGGGGCCGTGGACGCGGTAGGCGTAGATCGTGCCGGGGCGGGCGTCCGGCAGGTAGCCGTGCCAGACCTCGTCGGTGTATTCGGGCAGGGCGATCCGCTCGATCTCGGTCTCGCCGGAATCGTCGAACAGGCACAGTTCGACCTTGGTGGCGTGGGCGGAGAACAGCGCGAAGTTGACGCCGAGGCCGTCCCAGGTCGCCCCCAGGGGGAAGGGCTGGCCTTCGCTGATGCGCGAGTGCCGGGCCGCGGGCGAGGCCGCCGGGGTCTCCGGGGCGGGCTTGGACGTGAGTTCCATGTTCATGGGGGCGTTCGACGATCCCGGAGGCGAGAAGCCTGACTGTGGGCTGAACGCGCCGCCCCTCGCCCAAGCTCCCGTTCCCTCGCCAAAATTTCCTGGGTGCCGTGCGGGAACTTTCCCGCGCCGGGACGGACCTCCAGCCCCGCTCGCGGGTTCCTGACGGTGCGGGCACATCCCGCGGCGGGGACGGGCATGAGCGCAACGATCGCGGACGTGATGAGCAGGGACGTGGAGTTCATCGCCGGCGAGGCCCCGGTGCAGGAGGCCGCGGTGCTGATGGGGGAGCTCGACGTCGGCGCCCTGCCGGTCGGCACGCCGGACGCCCTTGACGGCGTGATCACCGACCGCGACATCCTCTACCGGGTCGTCGCCCAGGGGCTCGATCCGCGCTCGGCGCGGGTGAGCGAGGTGCTGTCGCGCCCGGTCGTGTCCTGCGCGGAGACCGACCCGGTGCGCACCGCCCTCGACCTGATGGCCGCCCACCACGTCCGCCGCCTGCCGGTGCGGGACGCGGGCGGGCGCGTCACCGGCTGGGTCACCCTGGCGGACCTGTCCCGGGCGCTCCTGCTGAGCGGCGACGCGCTCCAGACCTCGCTCAAGCGGCTGACCGAGGAGGTCTGAGGGCCTTCGTGCCCGGCCGCGCGGGGTGCTACTCGCCTGCCGCGGTCGCCGCGGCTGCGGCCTCGGCGGCGCGCTCGGCCTCGACGATCGTCTGACGGGCGAGATAGCGGGTGAGCAGCGCCTCGACGTCGCGGATGGTCTCCTCGACGAGGTGCTCCTGGAGCAGGGCGCGGGGATCGTCGGGCCTCAGATTCTCGCGCTCCTGAAGCCGGCGCATGGCCTGCTTGACCACTTGGTAGACCGCCTCGCGCTCCTCGCGCGTCATCGTCGGGGAGACGGCCCGGGCGACCAGGTCCGTGAAATCGGACATCGGGGTGATGCTCGTCCTTCTCGCGGGCGCCTCGGCGCGCCCGGCCCGCCATCGGGCGCCTCGGCCCGCTTCATCGCACAAAAACGCGCCGGGAAAAGGCCCCGGTCGCGTCCGCCCAGCGTGGCCCGCCCCGGCGCATGGTCCGGCGACCCGGGTCCCGCGCGGACCCGGGTCGCCCGGCTCACATGTTGTGGTCCTTGACGCCGGCGATGAGCAGGCTGCTGCAGCCCCAGAGAACCAGGAAGGCGAAGAAGGCCACGAACAGGCTGCGGCCGCGCATCGGCACGGTGGAGAGCTCGGGCCGGGCCGGCGGCACGAAAACCGCGAGGTAGACGTGCTGGCGGTTCGCCGCCACCCGGGCGCGGTTGAGCATGATGGTGGCGGAGTCGTTCAGGCGCTCGGCGATGGTGCGCTCGACCTGGAGTCCCTCGTATTCCAGGATCGCGTCCGAGGCGTGCCGGCCGCCGACGGCCAGCCCGTCGCTGGTCAGCGAGTCCTCGAGCTGCTTGATCTGCTGGTTGGTGGCGTTGAGGCTCGCCACGATGGTCTGGATCGAGCGCGACTTCTCGTCGAGGCCGGAGCCCCGCAGCACCTGCAGGTCGTTCTCCGCCTTGATCTTCTCCTTGCGCAGGCCGATGAGCGTGGTCATCGTCGCCTCCGCCGACTTCGCCGGGTCGATGATGCCCCAGCGGTTGCGGAACTCGCGCAGGGCGAGGTGCGCCTTGCGCAGGCGGTCCTCGCTCGCCGCCAGGTCGTCCTGGCTGTGCTTGAGCATGTCCTGCTGCGCCCGGGACGAGATCGCGTTGATGAGCGCCTCGGCTCGGCCCACGACGTGGTGGCTGATCGCCAGGGCGTCGTCCGGCGTGAAGGCCTGCACCGTCAGGGTGATCACGCCCGAGACGAGGTCGATGTGGGTCTGGACGCGCTTGCGCCAGTACCGCAGCTGCTCCTCGATCGCCTTGTCGCCGGAATAGCGCGTCCAGAAATCGGCCTCGTCGCGGGTGAACATCCGGAAGACGTCGAGCTCCTTCTGGGCGCTCTCCAGCATCGGCTGGCTCTGGATATAGTCCGCGACGATGTAGCTGTCCTGGCTGTTGTTCTTCTGGATCAGCGAGGAGAAATCACCGAGCGCGACGCTGCCCATCGGCTCGACCTCGCCGCGGACGGCGAAGCGCGCCTCGACCACGTACTGGTCGGCGGCGATGGCGAAGAGGTAGAACCCGACCACCAGGGTCGGCAGCAACACGAACACGCCGATGTTGCGGATCAGCCGGAACAGAACCCGGTTCTGGGTTCCTTCGGCGGGCAGGAAGGGCAGGCGGGTCCAGCGCAGGGGATTGAGCAGCGCCGGCAGCCGGCCCCCGGGGCCGGCCGGGAGGACGGGCTCGACCGTCTCGGCGTTGCGGCGCAGGTCGGGCACGGTGCGACGCGCGAACGCGATCATGCTGCCGAGCCTGTCGCGCCGTTTGACCTCGTCCGCGTCCATTCTGCTTGATTCCTCGTGCGGCGCCCGGCGCCGGACAGCCCTTGCGACCGGGTGCGACGGCCAGGGTTCGGAGTGCTGCGGTTTTCGGCCTTTTTAATGGCGTGCGGTCAAGCCCGGGCCCCCGAGCGCCGCGGCGAGGCGGGTCCAGGCGGCCTCGTCCGGGGGCAGCCCGAGGCGCAGGCGTGCCGGGGCGGCCTCGAACCGGCGCACGAAGATCCCGGCCCGCCCGAGGCGCCCGAACAGGGCCGGCCCGTCCGAGAAATCGGCGGTGCGGAACAGCTTCGTGCCGCCGACGACGCGTCCGCCGGCCGCCTCGAGCACGGCGTCGAGCCGGGCCGCGTCGCGGCCCCGCGCCGCCGCCGCCTCCCGGCGCCAGCCGGAATCCGCCAGGGCGTGGCGCCCGACCGCGATCGCCGGCCCCGACACCGCCCAGGGTCCGAGCCCACGGCGGACGAGGCCGGCGAGCGGCTCGGCCGCCACCGCGAAGCCGAGCCGCAGCCCGGCGAGGCCGTAGGTCTTGCCGAACGAGCGCAGCACCAGGCCGGCGGGCGGGACCGCGCCGCACAGGCTCTCGACGGGATCGAGATCCGCGAAGGCCTCGTCCACCACGAGCCAGCCGCCGCGAGCGGCGAGCCGCGCCGCCGCCGTCGCGAGGTCCCGGGGCGGCACGATCCGCCCGTCCGGGTTGTTCGGGTTGACGACCACCACGACGTCGGCGTCATGCGCGGCGGCGAGGTCCGCCACCGT
>NZ_LABY01000201.1 GCF_001043975.1 Methylobacterium variabile | reverse complement strand
CACCGGCCTGCAGCGGGTGCTCCGGTGGTCCACCTGCTCGCAACTCGGCGAAATGATGGTCGCGCTCGGCCTTGGCGGCGCCCGCGCCGCGGCCTTCCACCTCGCGGTGCACGCGGCCTTCAAGTCCACCCTGTTCCTCGCGGCGGGCATCGTGCAGGAGCAGGCGGGCACGCGCTCGCTCGACCGCCTCGGCGGACTGATCCGCGCCCTGCCCTTGGCGGGAGCCGCCTTCCTCGTCGCGGCCCTCGCGCTCGCCGGCGTTCCGCCGCTCTCCGGGTTCTGGAGCGAGGAGGAGATCCTTGCCGTCGCGTCGCGACACGGTCCTGGGGCAGGGGTACTCGTCGTGTTGCTCGTCCTTCTCGGTGGGACCTACATCGGTCGCGCGGGGGCCGCGGCCTTCCTCGGCCCGCGCCGCGGTCCGACGGAGCCCGGCAAGCCCGCCTGGACGATGCGCGCGGGCACGCTCGCGCTGGCGCTCGCCGCAGCGGGACTCGGATGGCTGCTGGCCGGCCACCTCGACGCATTCCTGCCCTTCGGGGCAAGCCCCGGGGCCGAGGTCGCCTGGAGGAACCTTGGTATCGCGGCCGGCCTCCTGGGCCTCGGCATCGGTGCTGTCAGGGGAAGGGACGGATCGCCGGCGCTCGGGCCGTGGCCCGGCCGTCTCGCCGCCGGGCTGTCGGCGATCACGACGGCCCCGGTGCGCTGGACAACGCGGCTCGCACGGCGCCTCGGGTCGGTGGAGGATGCGCTCGACGTGGCGGCCCGAGGCGTCGCCGGCTGGGCCTGGAGCGCCGGCGAGGCGGCCGGTCGCGTCGAAGCGGGTTTCGCGCGCCTGGGGGACGGGCTTGCGGCTTGGCTGGCCGCCGGGGGCGAGCGGCTCCGCGCACTTCAGGCCGGCCGCCTCTACCTCTACACGCTCGGCCTGTTCGCCTGGGCCACGGCCGCCCTCGCGGCCGGCGCCCTCCTGCTCTGGCTCTGAACCCGGGTTGACCCGATGCTCACGGCGACGATCCTCCTTCCGCTCATGACAGGCCTCGTCGTGCTGGCGCTGCCGCGCGACCGCCCGGGTCTCGCACGTATCGTCGCGCTCGGCGGCGCGGTCCTGACTCTCGCCGCGGCGCTGACGCTTTGGGCCGGCTTCGAGCCGGGGGGCGGCGACCTGCAATGGCGGACGACCTTGCCTTGGATCCCGTCCGTCGGGGCGGCCTACGACGTCGCCGTCGGCGGTCTCTCCCTGTCGCTGATCCTGCTCACCGCGGTCCTGCTCACGACGGTGATGGTCTACACGCTGCCCGGGCGCGACCGGGCGCACGCCCACGCCTTCCTGTTCCTGCTGCTCGCGACCGGGCTCATCGGCCTGTTCGCGGCCCGGGACCTGCTGCTGTTCTACCTGTTCTTCGAGGTCGGCCTGGTGCCGATGTACTTCATCGTCGGCATCTGGGGCGGGGAGCGGAGGCGCTACGCGGCGCTCAAGTTCTTCCTCTACACGCGGGCCGGTAGCCTGGCGATGCTGCTGGGCTTCCTCGCCCTCTACTTGGCGATGGAGCCGCACACCTTCTCGCTGCAGGCCATCGCGCGCGCGAAGCCGCTGGACGGCCCCTCGCTCGCCGGAAGCCTCGCCTTCCTGGCGCTGCTCGCGGGCTTCGGCGTCAAGCTCCCAGTCGTGCCGCTGCACAATTGGCTGCCCGACGCTCACGTGGAGGCGCCGACGGAGGGCAGCGTCGTCCTCGCGGGCCTGCAGCTCAAGATGGGCGGCTACGGGATGCTCGCCGTCCTGCTGCCGGTCCTGCCGGAAACCACATCCCGGTTCGGCTGGCTTCTCGTCGCGCTGGCGTTGGCCTCGCTCCTCTACGGCGCCTTGGCGGCGCTGGCTCAGACGGACATGAAGCGGCTCGTCGCGTACACCTCGGTCAATCACATGGGCTTCGTCACGCTCGGCGTCGCGGTCATGGCTATGGCCGGAGGGGAGGGCGCCCGGCAGCTGGCCTTCAACGGAGCCGCCGCGCAGATGGTTAGCCACGGCCTCCTCACCGGTGGCATGTTCCTGATGGTGGGCATGCTCCAGCACCGCGCCGGCACAAGGGAACTCGACCGCTTCGGAGGGCTGATAGGCGCGATGCCGGCCTTCAGCGGCCTGCTCGGCCTGCTGGCCTTCGGGTCGCTCGGGCTCCCCGGGCTGTCCGGCTTCATCGCCGAGTTCCAGGCCATCGGCGCCGCGCTGCAGCTCTCCGCGTGGGTCGCCGGCATTGCGGTCTTGGCCGTCGTCGTGACGACCGCGGTCTACCTGAGGCTGGTCACCGGCCTGCTGATGGGGCGCGCGCCCCCGGACGCGCCGCCGCTGGCGCCCCTGACGGCGAGCGAGGCATGGTCGGCGGGCGGGCTCGCGGCGCTGTCGCTCGGCGTCGGAACCCTGCCGGCCGTCCTCCTCACGCTGCTGGACAGCACGACCGCAGCGCTGGCGCACCTCCCGTGACCGGTGGGCAGACGATGGGCAGCTGCATGGACCTCGGCGCCGTCGCGCCCGAGATGGTCCTGGCCGGGACCGCACTCGCGCTGGTCCCGGTTGCCGGCTGGGTCCGGGGCCGGTGGCGCTGCCTGCCCGCCGCCATCGCGCTCCTCGCCCTCCTCGTCGCGATGGGCCTGACTGCGCCGATGTTGACGTCCACGCCGCGGGAGGCCTTCTGCGGCACCTACGCCGTCGATCCGTTCCGGGGCTTCTACCAGTTGGTCGTCGAGGCCGGCGCCCTGGTGAGCCTGCTCTCACTCGCCTCCCACTTCCGCGCGAGCGAGCAGGAACCGCACCACCCGGTCGCGCTCCTCATGGCGACCGCCGGCGGCATGGGGCTCGTGGCGGCCACCGACCTCGGCCTGATCATCCTGTTCCTGCAGATGGTGAGCTTTCCCTCATACCTGCTCGTGCTGCTCGTGCGTAGCGACGGGCCGGCGCAGGAGGCGGCGCTCAAGTATTTCCTGTACGGCGCCGCCGCACTCGCGGTGATGGCCTACGGCCTCACCTTCCTGTTCGGCCTCACCGGCAGCCTGAACCTGCGGGCCATCGGGGCGGGCCTGGCCGGTGCCGACCGGGCCTGGGTCGCACTGGCCTTCGGCCTGGTCGTCGTCGGTTACGGGTTCGAGATGACGCTGGTGCCCTTCCACGTCTGGGCCCCCGACGTTTTCCAGGGCGGGGCGGCCCCGGTCTCCGGTTTCGTCTCGGTCGTGCCGAAAGTGGCCGCCTTCGCCGGCCTGCTCCGCTTCCTTCTGGAGGCGCTGCCAAGCGGCCTCTCCGCCTGGCCGACCGTGCTCTCGCTCCTGGCCGCCGCGACGATGACCTTCGGCAACTTGCTAGCGCTCCGCCAGGATAGCCTGAAACGCCTGCTGGCCTATTCGAGCATTGCCCAGGCCGGCTACATGCTGATGGCCGTGGCGGTGGCCGGCCAAGTCCCCGGTGCCCTCCCGGCCGTCGGCTACTACCTCGTTGCCTATCTCCTGATGAACCTCGCGGCTTTCACGGTGGTCGCGCAGGTCGAGCGCATGATCGGGGGCGACGGCTTCGCCGCGGTCCGCGGCCTCGGACGGCGAGCGCCATGGCCAGGGGCGGCGCTGGCACTCGCGCTTTTGTCGCTTGCCGGCGTCCCGCCGCTGGC
Organism: Methylobacterium variabile; assembly: GCF_001043975.1. Lineage (GTDB taxonomy): Bacteria > Pseudomonadota > Alphaproteobacteria > Rhizobiales > Beijerinckiaceae > Methylobacterium > Methylobacterium variabile. The sequence goes on along the minus strand of NZ_LABY01000201.1, from coordinate 17,629 downwards.
AGGCTTCGCCGGCAAGGTCTTCCTGCTCGTGGCTGCCATCGAGGGGGGGCTCGCCTGGCTTGCCGTGGTGGCCGCCACCAACATGGCGGTGGCGCTCTTCTACTACGCAGCCGTGATCGCGGAGATGTATTTCAAGGAACCGGAACGCCCGGAGGGCCTGGCTCCCGGCGCCGGCTACGCATGGGCGCTTGGTTTATGCACGGCGGGGACGCTGGGCTTCGGCATCGCGCCGGGTCTGGCGCGCGGTCTGGCACAACTCGGCTCGACGCTGCTGCGGTAGGAGTGGTTCTGCTGGGTTGTCCAGGCCGGCGGAGGAGGGGCCGGAGGCAGCGCCCTCGGCGGGACCGGGCTCATTTGCGAAACACTCCGCCGCAGCACCCGGTAGTGCTCAGGCGGCCTCGAACGAGCGGTCGCGTGCCGGCTCTACGTCGCGCGGTTCACCTGCACGATCAGGCCGAGGGCGTTAGTGATCTCCTCGAACCGGGCGCTCGCGTCCGACCAGTCCTGGGCGAAATCGAACAGCTCGCGCATGGCCGGTGAAATCTCCTTGTAGGCCGCCAGGGCGGCGACGAGGGCACCGAGCGAGAGCTGGCCCTGGACGACGAGGTAGCCGCCAACCGAGAAGAAGAAGAATGGTGTGAGGTTTGAGGTGTAGTTGTACAATCCCTTGAGCCGGCCATTGAGGTCGTTGATTTCGATCCGCACCCTTTCGAGCTCCCGCGCTCGGTGCATCTGCCGGTACACGATCGATGGCCAGCGGGTCCCGCCCGACGTCCGTTCCGACCCGGGATCGGTAAAGAGGCCCCCCAATGCCCGCGTGGCATGGACCCGCTGGCGAACCTTCGCATTCAATCGCGCCTGCAACCGCGGGAGGATGGTCAGCTGAACTGGCAGCATGATGAGAGCCGCGAGCGCCAGGGTGGCGTTCTGCATGAGGAGGAAGACGACGCTGGTCACGAGCGTGCCGCCTTGGACAAGCGGCACCACCACCAAGCTACCCCCAAAGTAGCCGATGGGCTCGACCTCCTGAACGGCGATCGCGGCCAATGTCGCCCGCCGCTCGGGCAAGCATTCGCCCCGTGCGCGCCGGGCGACGGCGAGGCGCAGGCGCCGCACGAGGCGCTCGTTCACGCGCCCACGGACTCGATTGACGGCGTATTTGGCGAGACCGCTGAGCGTGAGCACGGCCAGATAGCTGGCGCAAAGCGCGAACAGCAGCTCGAGGCGGCCCAAAGCGAAGCCGAGGAAAGTCATTCTCGGTTGACTGTCGCCCAACGCGTCGGCGAGGGCGTGGTTGATGATGTGCTTGGGGATCTCAAGAAGGAGCCAGGCCGCCGGGAGTGTCAGGATGGACAGCAGCACGAGGCGGAACTGCAGCCGCGATGTCGCACGCACAACGTAGGCTTCCAGCCCCACGGCCATGCGCTTGCGGGGTTCGGGCGATCCCACCGCGTCAATGGATGCAGGGCTGCGCAACGGGACCACCCCTCGCATTCGGCCGCGGTCCACCCGAACGAATGCACAGCGCAGGCCGAATCTGAATGCGAGCCAGGCGGTCCAGGCAGGCGCCACAATGAGGACCAGCACCGTCACAAGATCGATCCACCAGTGAGCGTGAGGATGGTCGAGGGGCATCGCCCGATGGATTAGGTCGTGGATGAAAGGCGGTGTCAGCAATGGGTACTCCTGGCGATGTCTCTAGCGCCCCGGAGGGGAACGTCCCGGCGCCTCCGGAGGAGCCTCCGGGCCCCCAACAAGTCCGTCCCGGTGAGTTCCACCCACTCCCGAGAGTTGCCCTTCCGACCGCATGGGCATGCAGCGGCCCCCTAGGAGCGCGGGCGGCGCGCCGCACGACGCGCTCGACGGCGTTCGGCCGGGTCCTCCGAACGCCCAACGCTCCGGCCAGATCCGGAGTAGGCACGGCGATCCCATACCAACGTCCACCCTACATTCCGGCGCGCGCGTAGCGCGGCGTTCCCGGCCGGAACCTTATCCGCAACGACCGAACCCGAGTGCGTATGCGTCGTCCGCGACGTGGCGGGCGAAGGCGAGCGCATCGCGTCGCCGCTCGGCGGGCGTCGTGTATAGGGAGGCCACCTTGGGCTCCCTGCGAATACGCAGGGCCTCGTCGATGATGCGGTGCCACTCCCGCTGGAAGGTGATCAGCCCGTACAGGCCGGCGTCGCTCTTCGAGGGCACCACCCTAGTCGAAAATATGTAATGGAGCCTACACATGCCGAGCACGGTCCGTTCGATGACTTCGGTGGCGGGCTGTTCCTCATCGCTTCCCGGGTCGGTTTCGAGCAACGAACTCCGGCGTTCGTCGATGCGGCCCAGGGCCCATCGCTCCAGGTACGCCGGCCCGCGCCAGAGCCCCGTGCCCGCGCAGAGCGGCCCGCGCACCGTCACGGCGCTGGCTCCCAAGACGCTCCAGGTGAGGGGATGCCTATTGTGACACCCGGACGAGAGGAAGCGGCCCTGCTTGACGCAGGGTCCGTCCGGGATGGCAAGCGGACCGGCCTGCAGATCGTCCCAGGTCAGATATATGCCGTCGAGCGCCGGGATCTCCCGGTCGAGCGCGAGGCCGGCATGGACCTTCGCGAGGGCAGCCGTGTCCCCGGCCCCCGGTCGGCCCGGGGACACGACTACGAAATCCACGTCGCTGAGGGGCGGCCGGAAGTCGCCCATGGCGGCGGAACCGACGAGGTACAAGGCCTCGACGAACCCCGGGACGGCGGCATCGACCAAGCCGAGGTAGGCGTCCGCGACGCTCAGTGCAAGCGGGTGGGTGGTCATGGTCTCGCCAGGCTCGTGCAGTTGATTAGGAAGGGAGGCTGGCGTCTCTTCAGGTTGGACCGCGCCGGGCTCCCGCCGGGACGGGGCAGGTGGGGCTCGAGGGCGGCGGGCTCGGCACGGCCGCGACTCAGCCGATCCGTGCCGCGCGCAGGCGCAGGGCGTTGCCGATCACGCTCACCGACGAGAGGGCCATCGCGGCGGCTGCGATGATCGGCGAGAGGAGGATGCCGAGGAACGGATAGAGCAGCCCGGCGGCCACCGGTACGCCCAGCGCGTTGTAGATGAAGGCGAAGAACAGGTTCTGGCGGATGTTGCGCATCGTTGCCTGGGACAGGCGGCGAGCCCGGACGATGCCGACCAGGTCCCCGCGGAGCAGCGTCACGCCGGCACTCTCGATGGCGACGTCGGTGCCGCCGCCCGTCGCGATGCCGACATCAGCTGCGGCGAGCGCCGGCGCGTCGTTGATCCCGTCGCCGGCCATCGCCACGACAGCGCCGTCGCCCTGGAGCGCCCTGACCGCTTCCGCCTTCCGGTCGGGCAGGACCTCGGCCTTGACCTCGTCTATGCCGAGAGACCTGGCGACGAACTCGGCCGTTGACCGATTGTCGCCGGTCAGCATGACGATGCGCAAGCCTGCCTCCCGCAGCCTTCGCACGGCCTTGAACGTGCTCGTCTTGACGGGGTCTTGGATAGCGATGACGCCGGCCGGCTTCCCGCCCATGGCGACCAGGACCGCCATGGTACCGCGTGCCCGCATCTCTTCGGCCTTTGCGTGAAGCGCCGCCGCGTCGACCCCTTGCTCCTCCAGGAAGCGCCCGTTGCCAACGGCCACGCGGCGGCCCTCGACCGTGCCGAGCGCCCCCTTGCCGGTCGGAGCCTCGAAATCGGTAGCAACGGCACTCGGGATGCCGCGCTCTTCCGCGGCCCGGACGACGGCGAGTGCCAGGGGGTGCTCGCTGGCGCGTTCGACCGCGGCGGCGAGGTGCAGCACTTCGGCGTCCGTGAAGCCGGGTGCCGGGAGCACCGCGGTGACCTTGGGCTTGCCCTCCGTGAGTGTTCCGGTCTTGTCGACGACGAGCGTGTCGATCTTCTCCATCCGCTCCAGCGCCTCGGCATTCTTGACCAGTACCCCGTTCTGCGCGCCACGTCCGACTCCCACTATGATCGACATCGGCGTCGCTAAGCCGAGGGCGCAGGGGCAAGCGATGATGAGGACGGCGACAGCAGCGAGGAGGGCATAGGTGAGCCTTGGCTCCGGGCCGACGGCCATCCAGGCGAGGAAGGCGAGCGCCGCGACGGCGATGACCATGGGGACGAACCAGGCCGCCGCGTCATCCACCACGCGCTGGACGGGCGCGCGAGAGCGCTGGGCCTCGGCGGCCATCGCGACGATGCGGGCCAGGGTGGTCTCAGACCCGACCCGCGTCGCGCGCATGACGAAGCCACCGGTCGTGTTCAGGCTTCCGCCAACCACGGAGGAGCCGGGTTCCTTCGAGACAGGGACGGGCTCGCCGCTGATCATTGCCTCGTCCACCGCCGAGCGCCCCTCGACGACCTCGCCGTCGACCGGCACCTTCTCGCCGGGGCGGACGCGCAAGCGGTCCCCGACCGCCACCTCCGAGACGAGCACCTCCTCGTCGATCCCTTCCATCCCGAGACGCAGTGCCTTCTGCGGCGCGAGGTCGAGCAGCGCCCGGATCGCCTCCGAGGTGTGCTCGCGGGCCCCGAGTTCCAGCACCTGCCCGAGCAGCACCAGGACGGTGATGACCGCTGCGGCTTCAAAGTAGGCTGGAACCGCGCCGTCGTGGCCGCGGAGCCCTTCGGGGAAGAGCCCCGGCGCCACGCTCGCGGCGACGCTGTAGAGATAGGCCGCGCCGGTTCGGAGGGCGATAAGGGTGAACATGTTAAGTCGGCGCGTCACCAGCGACTGCCAGCACCGCTCGAAGAACGGCCAACCCGCCCAGAGGACGACCGGAGAGCGGGAACTGGACCCAGTTCGAGGTTTGCAGGCCGAGGTGGTCGACGAGACCCGTAAGGTGTCCTCCCATCTCCAGGGCGAAGACGGGGAGGGTGAGGACGAGGCCGAACCGGAAGCGGCGATTCATGTCTTTGAGCTCGGCGTTCTCGACCGGGCCGCTCGTCGGCGTGAGCGGCTCCAGCCCCATCCCGCAGATAGGACAGCTGCCGGGTTGGTCGCGGCGGATCTCCGGGTGCATTGGACAGGTGTAGACCGCCCCGACCAGCCCTTCCGACGGCCGCTTGTCCGCCGACAGGTACCGTGCGGGATCGGCCACGAACTTCGAGCGGCACCCAGCCGAGCAGAAGTGATAGGTCGCTTGACCGTGCTCGGCGTGGTAGGTCGTGGTTCCCGGGTCGACCCGCATGCCGCAGACGGGATCTGTCGCGGACGCGCCGGCCGCCGGCGCTGCACCGTGACTATCACGATGCCTGTGGGCATGAGGCTCGGAGTGAGCGTGGTCCATGGGGTCGGGCCTCCAAGCTGCTGCGGGCCGGGGCATGCCCGGCGAGGCGGACGTGCGTTTCGTCGGCGGGGGAACCGGGCTGAGTGGGACGTCCAAAGGTCGTCCTCCGCCATGACCTCAGCCGCCACCCATGATGCGGTCGATGCGCGCCCCAATGCTGCGAATTCGGGCGGCATGCTCGGCCCACAGACGGCGCGCGACGGCTGATCGGGCATCCCGACCGGCGGACGGTGATGCAGGAACCGCACGGCCGCTCCGGTCGGGAGCGGGCAGGGCAGTGCCGGCGAGAGGGAAGCCGGTCGCGGCGAGGCGGACGCGGACCCGCTGACAGTAGGTTACGGAGCGTGGACTCATCCGCTCCTCGCCGTGGCCCGCCCTGTACTTCATCAGCGTGCGGCAGAGATCGCCCTGCGCGAGCTTCCAAGCTTGTGCGAGGTAGGCGACGCCGAAGCGGATATTGGTCGCGGGATCGAGGAGGGCACCGGCGGAACCCGTGTGGCCGAGCATGGCCGCGGTTGCCGGCCGGACCTGCATCAGCCCGAGCTCACCGACCCCGCCGACCACGCCGGCATCGTACCCGCTCTCCACGTACGCGACAGCATCGGCAACGGCCGGGGGCAATCCGTGCGCCTCGGCCTCGCGCGCGAGCATGCGCCGATAGTCGACCTGCCGCGCCACCCCTTCCGCTCGATTGCCAGATGACATAGGCGCGGCAGGGGTCGGCGAGTTCGTAGGACCATCCCCGGCAGCGTCGGCTGGAGCCGGAAGGAGCAGTGCCGCGCATAGGACGAGGAGCAGCCGAGGACGAGGGGGTACGGGCGCGCCCAGCGGCCTGCCTTGCGCGCCAGCGGTCGCTCCCCTGGTTGAGGCTGCCGCCCTCGTCAAGAACTGCTGTCTCATCGCGCTTTCCGGAAGCGCGCGACCGCGGAAAGCGGCATCTCCGTCTCGGCCGTCGAGCACATGCTGGTCGAGGTCATCCGTGAGTTTCCTTTGAGGCCTAGTCCGGCGGCGAGCTGGGATTGGTTACAGGGGCGGCGCATCATCGCCCTCCCGTGTCGCGCCTGCCGCCCATGCCGGGCATGTTCATGCCGGGCATCCGGGAGTGGTCCATGCCCTCCATGCCGCCCGAGCCTGGCTTCGGCGTCACCGCGCGGTTGAGTTCGCGCCAATCCTTGGGATCGACCACGTCGTAGCGCGCCACGCCGGCGGTGACCGCGGAGTAGTGCGGCGCGCGCACGGCGACCGCGGGGTTGGCGGGCAGGACGAGCCAGTCCGGCGCGGCGGTGGGCACGCAGGCCGCAAGCGGCAGGGCCGTGAGCGCCACGGCCGGCTTGAGGAGGTTGAGCATCGGCTTGGATCCCGAACGGGGGCTGGCGGCCGCGACGGCAGGCGCGGACCGGCGGACAGGGGGGGGCGCGAAGGCGCGGCTGTGCCGACGATGCGGGGCACGGCCTTGTGCAGGAAGGGGCCTGGTCAGAGCTCGGCCGGAGGCGGCGTACGGGAGCGGGCGGGCGGCGCGCCCGCCGCGGTCAGGCGCGGTACCTGGGTGGCCGCTCGATGCGCAGGGGACGCGGCTCGGCGACGCCGTCCTGCTGGGTCAGGCCGAGGGTCTCGGAGGGACGCAGGCTCAGCGCGTCGCCCGACCAGGGCGCGTCCGGCACGGCTGCCTGGCAGGCCAGGGGACAGCAGGTCGCCATGCAGCCCGCCGCACGCTTGTGATGACTGTGCGCGCCAGGAGACTGCTGGTGACCAGGGCCGGCGGAGGCGTCTGCCGCGGCACCCGGACTGGAGAGCGTGCCGGTTCCGTGCTCCGCTTGAAGGGAGACCCCGGACGACGCATCATCGTTGCCCGCACGCGCATGATGATGACGATGGTGCGCGTGGGGCTCTGACGCCTTGAGGGCAACCCCCAAGTGGTCGGCGGCGGCATGCCGCATCATCGTGCATGGCACTGCCGGGGCGATGGCAACCGCCACCGCCAGAACGGCGAGCAACACTGCGCGAAGACGTGCCAAGGACCGTGCGCCTCCAACGAACCTACAGCAATCCTTACACAGATGGGCAATATCGGCAACGCATCCGCAATTTAGCTTTTGGTAAAGCGCCCGAACTTGTTCCCAGGTGATGTCGGGCCACACGTCGGCCCGCTCCTACGCCGGGCCCATGGGACTGTTCTCCCTGCGTGGCCGCAGCCATCGTGGTTCGCGCGGAGCCTTCGACCGGCGCCACAACCGCGCACGTCGCCGCGTAAGAGTTGCGCGGCATCAGTACCGGCGCACTATCGGCGCATGCTCGGTAGAGACGTCCGAAGCCCCAGGCGACCAGCGCAAGCCGAGCTTTACGTCGTGGGAATCGACGTTCTTGAAAATCATCGCCTCGCACGACCCGCACTGACCGGCATAGTTGTAGACCGTACCGGTCCTCCCGTCCCCAAGGTCGAGGTAGCGGTATGCGAGCTCGACCGTAAAGCTTGGGCTCACCTCGTAGCCGACACCCGCGTGCAACGCCCATGCAAGATTAGTCTTAGAGCCTGATTTTGCGTAAGCGAGGCCCTGCGTGACGACGTTCGCGTCCTTGAAGTTTTCCAGCGTAATCCGCGCCGCACCGACGCCGGCGCCCACGAACGGCTTGAGGCCGTACCAGTTTCCGATGTCGACATAGCCGTTCAGGAGAAGGTTCAGTCCACGCTTAGATGCGGTATACTCGTCGGTGCCGTATCCGAGCGGCAGGCTCGCGTCGCGGTACCGTTCCAGTCCGGTGAAAGCGGCCGCGCTGCGGTACTCGCCGGTGATGTCGGACCGGAACCATTGGTTGAAGCGGTAACCAACCCCGCCACCGGCGAACGGAGCTCCTGCGAAGGCAAGATTGACCTTCTCGATGGTGCCTAATGCGTCCAAGCTGTTGGAGAGCCGCTCTACGGACTGGTTGCTGAAACCAATGTCGCCACGGAGGTAAAAGCCTGAAACCTCGGCTCCTAGTGCGAGGGTACCGCGCAGTTCTGGCACCGGTGCGGTCGGCAGCAGATCGGCAGCGCGCAACGGCGTCGCGCAGGATACGGAGACCATGCCGCAGCCTAGCAACCCGAGCGTTCTCACCAACTCACCCATATCACCCATTGTCCGCCTCTCCACCCGCCTCTTCTGTAACAAACTATCCAACGACATAGTTTATGTTCCCTTAATGTACCCCGCCAGGGTAGGCGGATAACTGACAGCTCCCACTGGCGGCAAAAATCGCAGCTGTTACTTGCAGTTAGGTGTACCCTTCGCTAATTTAAGCAGGAGGTGGTATTGCAAGGCTCAAGATACCCCGTGAATGTGCGGCAGCGAGGTATCACCGCCTCATCTACCCCTATGGGGTATAAAACCTTGTTACGCTGCTCGTTCGTTGCAAGTCATAAGCCTGCAATCACAACCGCAGAAATACAACGAAAGAGGAAGCACGATGCTAAAACGGGTTATCAACGTCTTCGCACTCGCCCTGTCTTTGGCTCCAACCGCGGTTATGGCCGAGGGCACTGAGAATAAACAGTCAATCTATAGCTCGACGTATTACGCCAGACCGAACCATTTTGCGATGACCACTGACCTGATACTACAGTCACATTATCGCTCGGTTTTTCTAGGCTGTGTCTACTCGTATCACGATTGCGAGCATCTTGCACACGACCGCGGTTTCTACAACCACTTCACGCGCCACGATCATGGAACATGTCACCATGGCCCATCATATGCCTGCTTTGGTGAGTGAAATTTTCTCTAAAATGCTTGCTTCCACCGTGAAGGGCCGCGGGCGTAACCGACCCGGGGCGAGCTCTCTCGTTTCCTTGCACTTTTTGGGCGGTACGGCCTGAAGCTGATTTTTAGCAACCCCTTTCGGCCACGTCGCTTCTCGGACCGTAGCGCGCCGCCGCCTCGTCGCGCAGGTAGCGCCTCACCGTGTTGCGCGACAGACCCGTCGCGCGGGCAATCTCGCGGATGCCCTTCCCGTGCCGATGCAACACCCGGATTTCCAACGCTGCCTCCTCACCCACCATCCGGGCCTCCTCCCGCAGAAGGAGCTCAGTCTATGGCCTGGGTCAGGATTCAGGCTCTCCCTCTCTTTTGGTGCAGAAGGATCCTGCCCATGCTCATGAACCTCTTGAAGAGCTCGGGGATTTTCGGCTGCCGTTATGACGCAAGCAGGTGCCTGCCGGTGTGAAGCGGCGCACCTCGAAAAACTCAGTCCGTGCAGAGCGTTACATCAAACGGAAAGCCTCCAATTGCACCAAAAGAGAGGGAAAGTCCACAAACTGACCCCCTGCCGCCATGAGGAACTGACCCCTCGATGAGCGAGGAGGTCGCGATGACGAGGAACGAGGCTCAGGATCCGGAGCGGACGTACGATCCGCGGAGGGCCGAGATGAGGACGCCGGATGACGTGACGGCGATGCGGCGGCTCAAGGCTCTCGGTTGGGGCGCCAAGCGGATTGCGGCGGAGCTTGGCTGCTCGAAGACCACCGTGAAGGACTGGCTGCGGCGGGGCGAGTGGCGGCCCTGCGCCAAGCCCTCATGTTCCAAGCAGCTCGACGGCCTCGCCGACTGGCTGGCCGCCCGCTTCCGGCAGCATGCGGGCAATGCCGACGTCGTGCGCCAGGACCTGGCGGCCGAGAACGACATCCACGTCAGCCTGCGCACGGTCGAGCGCGCCGTGGCTCCCCTGCGCCAGGACCTGGTCGCGGCGGCCCGGGCGACGGTGCAGTTCGAGACGCCGCCGGGCGAGCAGATGCAGATCGACTTCGGCGAGCGCCGGGTGACGATCGGCGAGGAGCCCATCCGCGTGTTCCTGTTCGTGGCCACGCTCGGCTACTCGCGCCGTCTGCACGTTCGAGCCTTCGGCCACGAGCGGCAGGAGGATTGGTTCACCGGCCTGGAGATCGCCTTCCGGACCTTCGGGGGCGTGCCGCGCGAGGTGCTGCTCGACAACGCCCGCACCCTGGTCCTGCACCACGACCCGGTCAGCCGCGAGGTCGTGTTCCACCCGCGCCTGCAGGCCTTCGCCAAACACTGGGGCTTCGGGTCCGGGCCTGCGCGCCGTACCGTGCCCGCACCAAGGGCAAGGACGAGCGCGGGGTCGGCTACGTCAAGAGGAACGCCGTGGCCGGACGCTCCTTTGCCAGCTTTGCCGGCCTGGAAGCGCATCTCGACGCCTGGACTGTGGCATGTCGCACCACGTCACACCGTAGCGAACCACGTATCGCAGACCGTTGAACACCTCCCGCAGACTATGCTCGCGCTGGGCGGCGGTCTCGGGTAGCAGCGTCAGGTAGGGCGCGACCAGTGCCCATTCGTCATCGCTGACATAGCAGGGGTAGAAGCGGCGCGACTGCATCTCTCCAAAAATGGCGCACTCGCCGGTCCGTAATAGCCTCTAGATCATTGTGTGACCTGATTTTACACTTGGCTCCTTCGCTCGCAGTACTCACATGACCGACGGTGTTCACTGGAAGAGTGTCACCGCCAGACTGGGACCGTACCGTCCGAATTTAGCAGGACGCGAGTTCAGGCTCAGCGCTGGGCCTTGATATTGATAATCCTGACTACGCCGCCGACATCGGCGACCTGAACCAGAACCCTGTCGCCAGGCTTAAACATATTGACTTGGACAGCATCCTGCACTGGGAGGCTCATGGTCATCGCCGGCATCCCGGCCTGCGACAGCGGACCATGATGGATCGTGACCGCTCCAACCTGGGGGTCGACTCCGTGAACCTCCGCGCTGACCCAAGGTCGATCGTCGTCCGACCGGTGCGATCGATGCTGGGGATCAACTTTGTTCAACCACACCCGTGCCTCTGGCTGGACGCTCTCCCACCACGCGGCCTCAGCCCTATTCACGGCTGGCGCCGCAAGGCCGAGAGCCAAACCGGTTACGAACACAAAAACAGTGCGCCTCATGCTCTTCTCCTATTGTCCGCAGAACGCTGCCATGCAGATCCGATAATACAGCTTGTCCTAGATCTCAATGACTAACATGTGAGCTTTTTCGACAATCCCAAGACATCGGCGCCGGAGGTGCGGTGGTGTGATCCCCGCGAAGACGGCCCGGCGACGTAGGTACCTCCCCTATGCCGAAAAAAGTCGGCATCGGAGCGCAACGGTCCAAGCCGTCGTGATTACGGTCACGCCTTCTGCTATGATGCCGCTTATCAAAGACGCCTCCCGTTGCGTCGTTGCGGCCACAGCAATGACGTGTCGCAATCTCTGCATCGTACTCGAAAGTAAAAATTCGTCTCATTCTGCTTGACATCAGTCACGAAGCCTCTCTCTTGCCATCCCGGCCGCGCCGTTATGTCCACCTAAATAGTCTGCTGACCGCGAAACCGTGCGAAGGTACTTCGCCCGCCAGGGCCGAACAGTACCACCTCGTAGGTCGCCGGTTCCATGCCATCGACCTCCATGCCGGGCGAACCGACCGGCATGCCGGGCACAGCGAGGCCGGTGGCGGTCGGCTTCTCCGCGAGCAGCCGCTTGATGGCCGATGCGGGCACGTGCCCTTCGACGACGTAACCGCCGACCTGGGCCGTGTGGCACGAGGCCAGCTCCCGAGGCACCCCGAGTCTGACCTTGACCGGGCTCACCGGAGCGTTCACGACCTGGACGCGAAATCCCTCGTCGCGCAGGTGTTTGACCCAGGCCTCGCAGCAACCGCAGCTCGGGTCCTTCGTGGCGACGACCTCCGGCAGATCCTCCGCCCACGCCGCCTGTACGCCGGCGGCCGCCAGGCCGAGGACCACGATGCGTCGGGACGGTCGGAAAAGTTCGCTCATATCCAACTCCTGTCTTCTCACGGCCGCCGTGACGGCCCGTCTAGCCCAGCCACTCTCACTCGGCGGCCCGGGGGAGCCTCGCTTGCACGGTGGCCGACCCTTCCTGCCGAAGCGCCAGCCGCCGTCCCTTCACGAGCCCGTAGATGGCCGGGATCACGACGAGGGTCAGCACGGTCGAGGAGACCATGCCGCCGATCATTGGCACCGCGATGCGCTGCATGATCTCGGACCCCGCGCCGGTGCTCCAGAGGATGGGCAGCAGGCCCGCCATGATGGCGACGACCGTCATCATCTTTGGACGCACCCGCTCGACCGCCCCCACCATGATGGCTTGGTACAGGTCCACGCGCGTGGTCTCCCGCCCGGCGGCTCGGGCGGCGGCCCGCCGCTCGCCCCAGGCATGGTCGAGATAGACCAGCATGATCACGCCGGTCTCCGCGGCGACGCCAGCGAGCGCGATGAAGCCCACCGCCACCGCCACCGACATGTTGAAGCCCATCCACCACATCAGCCACACCCCGCCGACCATGGCGAAGGGCAGCGACAGCATGACGATGAGCGTCTCGGTCAGGCGCCGGAAGTTCAGGTAGAGGAGCAGGAAGATGACGAGCAGCGTAACGGGCACCACGATCTTCAGCCGGGCCTCCGCCCGCTCCAGGTACTCGAATTGTCCGCTCCACTGGACGCTCATGCCCTGCGGGAGCCGGACCTCCTTGTTGACCGCGTCCCGGGCCTCGGCAACGTAGCCGCCGAGATCGCGCCCGGTCAGATCGACGAAGATGTAGATCGCGAGCTGCCCGTTCTCGGTGCGGATCGAGGTCGGCCCTCGGGTCAGCTGGACCTTGGCAACCTCGCCCAGCGGAACCGTGCCGCCGGCCGGCAACGGCACCTGCACCTCGGTGGCGATGGATTGCTGATCCGACCGGAAGGCGCGCGGGTAGCGCACGTTGACTGTGTAGCGCTCGCGGCCCTCGACCGTGTTCGTGACGCTCTCGCCTCCCAGCGCCGTCGCGATGACGTCCTGCACGTCCCCGACCATCAGGCCGTAGCGGCCAAGGGCCTCCCGGTCCGGCACGATGTCGAGGAAGTAGCCGCCGATGACCCGCTCGGCGTAGGCGCTCGACGTGCCCGGCACGTTGCGCACGACCGCCTCGACCTGCCGGGCGACCTTCTCCATCTCGGTCAGGTCGGTGCCGTAGATCTTGATGCCGACCGGCGTACGGATGCCGGTCGACAGCATGTCGATGCGGGCGCGGATCGGCTGTGTCCAGGCGTTCGACACGCCCGGGAACTGCAGGGCCTTGTCCATCTCGGCCTTGAGGCTCGCTAGCGTCACGCCGGGACGCCACTCCGCCTTCGGCTTCAGGGCGATGATGGTCTCGAACATCTCGGTTGGGGCAGGGTCCGTCGCCGTCGAGGCGCGCCCCGCCTTGCCGTAGACCGAGGCGACCTCGGGAAAGGACTTGATGATGCGGTCCTGGGTCGCCAGCAGCTCCCCGGCTTGGGTCACAGAGATGCCCGGCAGGGTCGTGGGCATATACATCAGGGTGCCCTCGTTCAGGTCCGGCATGAACTCGGAGCCGAGCTGGCGGGCCGGCCAGATGGTCAGGCCGAGAACCGCCACCGCCAGCATGATTGTCAGCACCTTGGCCCTGAGCACGACCTCTATCATCGGGCGGTAGGCCCAGATCAGGAAGCGGTTCAGCGGGTTCCGGTGCTCGGGGATGATGCGCCCGCGCACGAACAGCACCATCAGGGCCGGCACCAGGGTCACCGACAGGAGCGCCGACGCCGCCATGGCGAAGGTCTTGGTGAAGGCGAGCGGCCCGAACAGGCGCCCTTCCTGGCTCTCCAGGGTGAAGATCGGCAGGAAGCTGACCGTGATCACGAGGAGGGAGAAGAACAGCGATGGACCCACTTCTGCGGCCGCCTCGACCAGGATCTCGACCCGCGGCTTGCCCCGAGGAGCACGCTCGAGGTGCTTGTGGGCGTTCTCGATCATGACGATGGCCGCGTCGATCATGGCGCCGACCGCAATGGCGATGCCACCCAGCGACATGATGTTGGCGCCGATCCCGAGAAGATGCATGGCGCCGAGCGCCATCAGGATGCCGACCGGCAGCATCACGATGGCCACCAGCGCGCTGCGCAGGTGCAGCAGGAACACAATGCAGACGAGCGCCACGATGACGCTCTCTTCGACGAGGGTGTGCTTCAAGGTGTCGATGGCCGCCTCGATGAGCTGCGAGCGGTCATAGACCGGCAGGATCTCCGTGCCTTTCGGGAGGCTCGCGGCGACCTCGGCCAGGCGCTGCTTGGCACCCTCGAGGACGTTCAGCGCGTTCGCGCCGAAGCGCTGCAGGATGATGCCGCCGGCGACCTCGCCCTCACCGTTCATCTCGGTGATGCCGCGCCGCTCGTCTGGCCCGAGCTCAACCCGGGCGATGTCCCGGACTCGCAGCGGGGTGCCGGCCTCGGTCTTCAGCACGATGTTCTCGATGTCGGCGATGCTCTTCAGGTAGCCGCGTCCGCGCACCATGAACTCGAACTCGGAGAGCTCGACCGTGCGGCCGCCGACATCCGCGTTGCTCGACCGGATTGCGTCGCGGAGCGCCTTCAGCGAAATCCCTTGCGCTCGCAGCCGGTTCGGGTCGACGACGACGTTGTACTGCTTCACGAAGCCGCCGACGCTCGCAACCTCCGCCACGCCCTCGGCGCGCGAGGCCCCGAAGCGCACCACCCAGTCCTGGAGCGAGCGCAGCTCGGCGAGCGTCTGCTGCTTGGCTACGATGGCGTACTGGTAGACCCAGCCCACCCCCGTCGCGTCGGGCCCGAGCGTCGGCGTCACGCCGGCCGGCAGGCGCTTGCCGGCCGCGCTCAGGTATTCGAGCACCCGCGAGCGGGCCCAGTACGGGTCTGTGCCGTCCTCGAAGATCACGTAGACGAACGAGACCCCGAAGAACGAGAAGCCGCGCACCACCTTCGACTTCGGCACCGTCAGCATGGCCGTGGTCAGCGGATAGGTGACCTGGTCCTCGACCACCTGGGGCGCCTGCCCCGGGTACTCGGTGTAGACGATGGTCTGCACGTCCGAGAGGTCCGGAATGGCGTCGAGCGGCAGGGTGCGCACGCTGTAGAGACCGGCCGCCACCACGAAGACGGTGCCGATCAGCACCAGGACGAGGTTGCGGGCCGACCAGGCGATCAGGCGTGCGATCATCGGGTGGCCTCCGTGGCCTGCGCCTGCGGCTCGGCGGCGGACTTGGGCGCCGCCATGCTCTGCAGCGCCGCCTTCAGGTTGCTCTCGGCGTCGATCAGGAAGTTGGCCGCGGTCACGACCTGCTCGCCGGCCTGCACGCCCTCGCGGATCTCGGTGTAGCCCTCGCCGCGGGCGCCGACCTTGACCTCGCGCGGCTCGAAGCGGCCCTCGCCCTTGTCGACGAGCACGACCTGGCGCGCGCCCGTGTCGATGACGGCATCGTTCGGGACCGCCACCACGGGCTTGGCCGCGCCAGTCCCGATCTCGACGTCGGCGTACATTTCGGGCAGGAGCACCCCGTCGGGGTTCGGCAACTCGATGCGCACGCGGGTGGTGCGGGTCTGCGTGTTCACCTGCGGGTAGATCAGCCCGACCTTGCCGCTGAAGCTGCGCCCGGGCAGCGAGCGCACGCGCACGCTGACGGGCTGGCCGACCTTGACGCTGCCGAGGTCGTACTCGGCGACGTCGGCCAGCACCCACATCGTCGAGATGTCGCCGATCCGGAACAGGGTGTCTCCGGCCGACGCCTTCATGCCCTCGATGGCGTTGCGTTCCAGGACGACCCCGTCGCGCGGGGACGACCAGGTGATGGCCATCGGCACCTTCCGGGTGCGCTCCATCTCGTCGATGACGGCTTCCGAGACGTTCAGGTTCTGCAGGCGCCGCCGGGAGCCGTCGAAGCCTGGGTTGGCGATGAGCTGGGCCGCCGCCGCGTTGATCTCGGGCGAGTAGACGTGGACCAGCGCCTGACCCTTGCGGACGCGGTCGCCGGTCGTGACGTTCTCGACGTGGTCGACATAGGCGTCCGAGCGGGTCGCCACGACGGTGACGCGGCGCTCGTCGAGCGTCACGGTGCCGGGCACCCGCACGGCTCGGCTGACGACGCGACGTTCGGCCCGCTCGGAGCGGACGCCGGTGCGCTGGACCTTACCGGGCGAGATCTTGACGGTGTTGCCGTCCTCGGCCTCGCCCTCGTAGACGGGGAGGTAGTCCATCCCCATCGAGTCCTTCTTCGGCACCGGCGAGGTGTCCGGCAGGCCCATCGGGTTGCGGTAGTAGAGAATCTTCCGGGTCCCTCCCGGTGGCGCGGCATAGGCGGCGTTCGCCTCGACCGCCTTTGCCGCGGCGGGCCGCGGCTCGAAGTCGAAATCCTCGCCGACATGCACGGGAAGGTAGTCGCGTCCGTCGGGCGTTCTCGCCGGCGCGGGCGCGTAGGCCGCCTTTCCGTCGGGATCACGGTAGTAGAGGACGGGCGCATCCGCGGCCGCGGCCGGCTTCGCATCGCGGCCGACGAGCAGACCGGAGACCGAGGGCGGCAACCACGCCGGCAAGGGCCATCCCGCCTCGCCGGCCCGCAGCCCGGCGAGGGCGCCGCCCCCGACGGCGAGGGGCAGGAGAACGAGGCCCGCGACCCATGCCTTCGCATGGCCGCCTCGGTGCGCACGGTCACGTTGCCGCGCCAAGTGGACCGGTGTCGTCTGGTCCATCACTCGACGGCCTTGAGCACGAGTTGGTCTTGGACGGTGCCGGTCTCGCCCGGTACCTTCGCGGCCAGCGAGAGGCGCCAGCGGCCCTCCATCGCCAGGTTGGCCCTGAAGGCGTAGATGCCTGGTCCCGGGCTCGCCTCAGGCTTCAGCTTGCCCGTCATCGTCGGCATCCCGTCGGGTGCCATGTCGAGGCGATGCGCGTAGACGAGCGCGTCCGCCACGGGCTTTTCGACGCGCTTGTCGAGAAGACGGACCTTGAGTGTCGCCTCGCCCGATTTTGTCCCTGGGTCCAGGAGCTCGAAGGCATAATCCTTGAGTTCCGGGGGCATGGGTGGCGCGCTCTTGGGCAGCCACGCCGCGACCGGTTCCGGAAGCCGTGTCGCGACCGCACCGGGAATGACCCATGCGCCGCGCGCGAGCCCGTAGCCGGCGCCGGCTCCCACCAGTGCTCCTACGATGAGGACGAGCCCGAGCAGGAGCCAAGCGCCTCTCCCCGCCGGCCGGCGCCCCTCCTGGCAAGCGTCGAAAACGTCTTCCTGGCCCGTCATAGCGCCACCCGTAGGGCCGAGAGGATGGGGAAACGGGCCGCGCGGCTCGGGGCGTGCGGGATGCGCCGGGGCCCCTGGGGCAAGACGCGGACGCGGGGATGCGGGATGTTCGGTGGACACGGGGATGATCCTGTTCCGGAGCGTCTGGATACGCGGCCCCGACCGTTCGGGCCGCCGCGGCGCGGCGGTGCGCGAAGGCTGCCGTGCATGCTCATGCACGGGGTGGGACCGCTCTCGGGCGTGCTCAG
>NZ_LABY01000200.1 GCF_001043975.1 Methylobacterium variabile | reverse complement strand
GGCCAGCACCCCGAAGGCGGCGAGGAAGATCGGCTTCCTCCCGATCGCGTCGGCCTTGGCGCCGACGAACATCGCCACCGGCACCATCACGCACTGCGCCGCCACGATGCAGATCGCGATCAGCGAGGTGGCGTTCTCCTTGCCCGAGAGGTGGGTGAGGAGCTGGCCGACCGAGGTCAGCATCGCGGCGTTGGAGAGATGGAAGATCGCCGCGAGCAGGGCGAACAGCATCAGGTACTTGTTCTGCAGCAGCGCCGCGAGGCCGGAGGGCTGCTCGCAGGATTCGTCCTCGGCGCAGTCGAGGCCGCGGGCGAGGTCGTCGTCGATGGCCTGCGCCGGCACCATCAGCATGGCGGCGATGGAGAGGGCGGCGAGCACGCCCATGAGCCAGAACACCACGATCGGCCCGAACAGGTAGGCGAGCCCCCCGGCGAGCGCCGCCGAGACGGCGTTGCCGGCGTGGTTGAAGCCCTCGTTGCGGCCGATGCGCCGGGAGAAGAGTTTTGGTCCCACCACACCGAGGGTGATGGCGGCAAGCGCCGGCGGGAAGATCGCGCCCGCGATGCCGGCGAGGGACTGGGTGGCGGCGACGGCGTAGAAGTTGGTGATGAACGGCAGCGCCAGGCAGCTCAGGGTGACGGCGAGCGCCGCCGCGATGACGATCGCCCGCTTGTGCCGCGAGCGGTCGATGAGGGCGCCGGCGGGGGTCTGGGCGACGAGGCCGGCGATGCCGGCGATCGTCATGATCATGCCGGTGGTGGCCTCGTTCCAGCCCTGGTCGGGGCCGCGCACCGCGATGAGGTAGATGGCGAGGTAGGGCCCCAGGCCGTCGCGCACGTCCGCCAGGGTGAAGTTGAGCGCGTCGAGCCCCCGCAGGGCGCGGGTGGAGGGCTGCCTGTCCGGCACGGCCGACGCAGAGGCAGGAGAGGAAGTTGCCGTGCTCACCGTGACGTCTCCCTGAGGAAGGATCGGCCGATCCGGAGCCGAGAACCAGCCGGGCGGGAGAAAGTTTCGAGGTTGCCGGGATTATTCTCCCGCGTGGCGCGTTCGGGCCGGCCGGACGGCTCGCGGCAAGCGGGTCCGATCGGAGATGGGGCGGACCATCCGAGCTTGCCAGCTGAGCCATATGAAGGCAGGTTCCGCTCGGCTGAGACGGTTCGGGGATGAATGCCGGAGACGTCTCTCGTCGGACGACAGGGCACGGGAAGTCCAGAATCATGATCTCGGAGCATGGGATCGCCGCTGCCGGCGAGGAAAACGACGGAGCCTTGCTCGGACATCGGCCGGGGCTTCTTCATCGCCGGTCGTTCCTGCTCGGTGCCGCGAGCCTCGGCGGGCTCGGCCTCGCCGGCTGCGCGACCTCCGACGGCCTGAGCCTCGCCGAGGCCTCGGCGCTCTACGGCCCGGTGCCGACGGAGAAATTCCCGATCCCGGCGACCGATGTCAGCAAGGTCAATCCGAAATACTATCGCCGGACGGTGCAATACGCCTCCAAGGAGGCGCCCGGTACGATCATCGTCGATCCGGCCAATTACTACGTCTACCGAATCGAGGAGGGCGGAACCGCCACGCGCTACGGCGCCAATGTCGGCCGCGACGGGTTCCGCTGGAGCGGCGACGCCTATGTCGGGCGCAAGAGCGAGTGGGCGACCTGGACTCCGCCTCGGGAGATGATCAAGCGCCAGCCCGAGGCCGCCAAATGGGCCGGCGGCATGCCCGGCGGCCTCGACAACCCGCTCGGTGCCCGCACCCTGCATCTCTACCAGAACGGCGCCTACACGCTCTACACGATCTACGCCAGCAGCGACCCCGAATCGATCGGGTCGGGCATCACCAGCGGCTGCGTCGGCCTACTGAGCCAGGACATGATCCATCTGTACGAGCGCACGCCGGTGAAGACAAAGGTGGTGGTGTTGCCGGCGTAGGGCAGGCGCGCCGACCTGTTGCGCAGGCAGTGAAGCCACCGGGCTGACGGGACTGCCTACGCTCGCCCGTCGACCATGCATGTGACCTCGACGGCCTTGTTCCTCCAGCGCCGACACCAGGCCTGTGGGGATCGAAGCCTCCGTGGCCGGCCACTCGCGGAGGCGGACGCATGGGCATCATCTGGGAGGGCATCACCGACGGCAGCGTCCTGAACGAGAACGCCCGATCGTTGCGCCACCGGCTGGCCGATGCAACGAAATCGTACGATTGGGCGGCCGTATTGACGGTTCTTCGCGACCATCGCGACCTGGTCAATACGACGCGTCCGGGCGGGGCCTCGTTCTTTGCGCCTCTGCATCAGGCGGCTCACGGCGACGCGCCGGCGAGCGTCTGCGAGGAACTCGTTCAGCTCGGCGCATGGCGTATGCTGGAGACCGCACGCGGCGAGCGCCCGATCGACATCGCCGAGCGGTGCGGGCATCGGCGCGCTCGCGACATCCTGCGCCCGACACTGGCGCGACGCGTTCCCGCTGGCATTCTCCTGGTGATCCAGTCGCACTTCCACGACGTGATCCGGGGACGGGCCGAGCGCCTGGTCGGACAGGCCGGCCTCCGGCTGCCGCCGCTCGCACCGCTGCTTGAGATGC
This sequence comes from Methylobacterium variabile, assembly GCF_001043975.1. Lineage (GTDB taxonomy): Bacteria > Pseudomonadota > Alphaproteobacteria > Rhizobiales > Beijerinckiaceae > Methylobacterium > Methylobacterium variabile. Next base: position 18,798 of record NZ_LABY01000200.1, on the reverse strand, counting down.
CGCAAGAGACAGAGCCGGTCTGGTTCGCCATCCCGGGCATGTACGGGGGCTTCTCCTACCATCTGAGACGCGACGGCGTCGACGCGACGCTTGTCGCGGAAAGCTGGTGCCGGGTCGTCGGAGGCTCGGGGCAGCGCCACGAGATCACGTCCGCCGGCGCCCGCCTCGTGGACGAGGGTTTCGTGTGAGATGCTCGCCGGACGGTTGGACGACGTCGCGGGCCTGACGCCGATCTGCCTGCTTACGTGAACGGACACCGCGGGTGATCAGCTCTTCGTATCCGAGCAGCTCAATGAAGCGTCTCTTTGCCGTCTGACTGCTCACCAATTTTTAAATAAATATATGATAATTATATATCTAACTTATATTGCTGATTTATGCCCTCTTTGTATTGACAAGAGTTACATCTAAATTGACCTTTCTCACGGAGCAATGAGAAGTTTGCGCATCTGGGACAGGGTTCACCAGTATGCAACGCTTTCGAACATTCGTTTACCGGGTTCGCAGGCTCGATACCCTCTCTATGCGAGCTATTAATGGTTAAGTCCGGATCCGCACGCTTGATCAGGCCTGGAGCAAAAGGGGCATCTGCCTTACAAAAGATGCACTTGACGCCCGACACTGTAAGATAAACATCATGTCGGAAACAACTCCTGCATTGTAGACCTCCGGCAAAAATGCTTTGAGAGCCCAATATAATTCGATCGTGATATCGCTTGCTTGCGACCTGTGGTTCAACTTTGCAGAAACTAATAATATCGTCTTCAGTTATCATTTTGTCGACTACGTGATTTGGTATCAGAAAATGATGCGCAAATGTATTGGCTTGCCACTCCGCCGAATGTATATCATCTGCATATTTGAGTTGGTTCTCTTTTCCAACTGAATAGGCTAGATCAAATTTATCATGAAGCCATATATGTCCAACTTCATGTGCAGCTATGTATCGCGCAAATGGGATATTGTATTTCGCCGATTGCCATATACCTCTATCAAAATGTAGCTCCAGCGGCATATACTTGACAAAAGCTGGATCTTCGTTGTCATTCCGGCGGTTAAAAAATTCTATGTCGAAATAGCCTCGCCAGAGCTTGGATTGAAGATATTCCTCTATAAAATCGGCAACATTAAAATCGTATGAGAGTGCGGCGGTGGAAAGCTGACGACATTTTTCGGCCTCAAGAGATATCGTCTCTTCGCTTCTCGGCCTAATATATCTATCAGATCCCACCGCTGTAGATTCAGGCAAAACATGGAATCTACGTAGCTACTAAGCCATTGATTATGCGTATCTATTTTGTCTCTCGGTTCAGAGGAACAACGAAAGATGCTCATTCCGGCACAATAAGATGCTCTGCAGGCCCACCATTGAATCGCCGGTACGCCGCAAGAAGCACGATTGAAGCGACGAAAAAGCCCCCGCAGATTTCTCTGCGGGGGCTCGGAAGCTCGTTCACGCGAGCGCTTCAGATGCGCGCCAGGTCCGATCGTCGATAGAACGCGGCCCCTACCTCCTCGCGCCGGATCCGTGGCTCGATGCCGAGTTCGGTCAGTCGCTTCTGGAGTTGCCGGAAGTGAACTCCCGTCGTCGCCATCGCTTCGAACAGGGTGACGTGCTCCGCCCGGAATGCCTCGAGGTTGGCTTCCCTGATCACGTTCACGGGGCACCGGTTCAAAGGACTGACGATCGTCGTCGTCTCGAGAAAGCCCAGATCGATGAGCTTGCGGACGACCGCGGAACTCGTGCGCATCACCTTCTCGACCGCTCGGGCTGTCGTAAAGCCGTCCATGGAGCCCCGCGTCCGGACACGAACCTCGGACACCCGTACGAGCAGAGCCGAGAAGCCGTGAGCGTCGCTCCGTCGACCGACCCAGGCGAGCTTGCGCCCGAGGACGAGATCGAGGATCTCGACGGTGCTGCAGCAAACCTTTTTCACCGCTCTCTGAACGTCGACCATGTCCTCGTCGGGCTCTGCGACAGGAACGGCATCGGCGAACAGGCGCGTCAGGAACGCGTCGAGGTCGCGGCGCCTGAACAGGTGATCGAGTTCCGGCCGCTTCGGGAACATGGGCTTGATGAACCTGCCGTCGACGAGCAGCTTCGTCTGGACGCGGCCGGCGCCGAGGTACTCCTCGACCTCCGTCATGAACAAGCCGTCGGCGGCGTCCGCGAGGGTCGAAGATGCGGCGACGGCGTCGAACAATACGCTACCGTTCGGGAGCTCAGCCTGCTCCTTCGTCAGGATGTCGGTCGCCTGGAGGATCTTGCGCAGACGTTTAGGATGTATCCGCAACTCCTGAGACGCCGTGTGCACGGAGTGCAGGACGCGGCGCTCGACCGGCTTTCCGAAGATCGTGTCTCCCGGACCGAACGGCATCCTCTCGACGATGAAATCCGCGACCAGATTCCGGACCACGTCGAAGTCGGGGTGCAGCTTCTCGAAACACAGAACCTTGAACCACCGCCCGAGAACAGCCTGCGGTCCCTCGGTCGCGCCGCGGGTGTAGGGATAGGAGCGGACGAGCCCGTCCATGAACTCGCGGATGCCGACCTCGCCCTGTTCCGCGATCGCGACACCCGTCGTTCCGGCTGCGCACCAGTCGTCGTCCGAGAGGGCGTTGAAACGAACGTCGCGGCCGAAGCGTGCTACGGCGCCGATGGTCTCGCAAACCCCGATGCCGACATGCAGAGGCAGCGTGTCCAACCAGGGAATGTTTCCGCGTCCGTCGTCGAGGCGGTCGAGCACGTAGGTTTCCAGGCCCGAGGCGGTACGGCGGGTGGCCCTCTCGGAAAGCGCTCCGAGATCCGGCAGGTGTGGCTTCAGAAGCCTCGCGAAGTCGTGGTTGCGCGACGTCTCCTGATGCTCGAGCTCGACCAATCCCATGCCGTGTTCGCGGCAAGTCCTGATCGCCATGATCGACCAGACTGCCCGCCCGTAGGCAGCGGTTTCGGGCCTCGACGCCTGGCCGCAATCCTCGAGAAGGCAGGCCGGGCACACGCGTAGAGCCGTCCTGAGAAGGTGCCTGCCGGGAAAGAGCTCTGTTCTGAACGTCTGGCCGTCCGGTACGCGGCGGAGGGCATCTGCCGCGAGACGATCCGGATCGGCACCCGCGAGACCCGCGAGGGCACCCAAGGCATCGTGGTCTCCGTCGACGATGCCCCTGAAATTGAGCCCCATGTCCGCACAGAAGAACGGGGCGCTCGCGTTCCGGCCGAGATGGAGCTGTGCCAGCCGCGAGACGAAGGAGGCCGGAGCCTCCCCCGCCAGATGCGGCAGCGACGGGCGAAGCCGTGCCGAAGGAAGTCTCATTTCGAGTCTCCGGCCTTCCTGCCGCCCCGTCCCTGCTTCGGCGTCGCCGCCTTGCGCGGTTTCGGCGGCTTGCGCGGCTTCGGAGCCGGCTTCTGCGGATCGGCGTCGGTGCGCGGGCGATCCAGGACCTGCATGGGATCCGTGTCGGACCAGTTCTGGACCCGGAACGGGTTCATGGTATTCGGGCAACCGGTGCGCAACCAGAACACGGTCGCGAAGTGGTCGGGGAGGAGGCGCGTGTCTCCGAAGCGCAGCGCCTCCTCGATCGCCTCGCAGATCAGCTCGATTGCGACGCCCAGCGCGAAGTTCGCCGCGTGCACGAGCCGGCCGGCCAGATCGTCGGCGACCTCGGGCTCGATCTTCAAAGGCGTGAAGGACACGAGGTTCTCGATCGTCTCCGCGATGGGATCGGCTGCCGAGGGAAGCGTCAGGCGACCGAACTCGACGAACCTGCATCTCCTCATCACCTGCCCGTCGGTACGCAGGAAGTCCGCCAAGTCGCAGGTGCCGGAGAGGATGAGGATCATCGGATCGCGGCGACGCTGCACCAGGCTCTTGATGGTGTTGAGGATGCGCTCCTGCTGGTCGACGTTCGCGGTCTGCGTGACGTGCTGCATCTCGTCGATGTGCAGCACCCGCTTGTCCTCCGTTTTGAGGCGGCGCCTGACCTCCTCCCAGATCAGGTGCTCTTTCCTGTCGAGCTGGATCGGGTAGCCCAACTCCGGAAGAAGCGTACGCCCCAGCTGCATCAGGGTGCAGGGCGACGGTGCGGTGATCGAAAGGAGCCGACCCCCGAGCTCGTTGTGGCGTTTCCGGAAGAGTCGCTTGAGCGCACGCGACTTGCCAGCACCGGTCTCACCGGTCAGAACCAGGATTCGGCCCTCCGGCATGAGGGCGTCGTCGTCGATGTCGTCGACCGGCTGCACGTCGATGTCGGCGGCGAGCGGACCCACGCACCCTGCTGCGATGTCGCCGCCCTTCTCGTCGGGCGACGGTTCGTCGAGCCCGCCGATCGACGGGTCGAGGAGCTCGAGCATCCTGTCGAACTGCATCGATAGATGCTCGAAGGAGCTGGTCGTCAGGAATTGACGGCGCACGCCGGACATCAGGTCGCGGCGCAGGGCAGGGGACATCGGGGCGCGGCGGTCGCCGGCCGGGGCTTTTTCGTCGGTAAGCATGCTACTTCTCCAGTTTCCAGGTGGACTGCCTCCGGCGCGGCCGGGCGGGCTCGGTTGCATCCGAACGACGCGCGGGCTGAGGTACGGCGTCCTCGCCGGGCGTCTGGTCGTTCGGACCGCAGGGCTGCACGGGCGGAGCGGCCGCCCGGTCGGAGACCGGAGCTTCGGCCGCGGGCGTCGCCCGGATCGGGGAATGGGGTTCAGGCCGGTGCACGCGGCTGGTCGCGCGCGGAGCGCCGGCGGCGAAGCTGCGGCTGCCCGGCAGCGCGAAGCTCGTCGGCAGCGTGCCCGTACGGGCGACGGATGCCGCTGCTCCGCCCGGCGTCGATCCGGGTTCGATCCCATCGTCGGTCGGCGGAACCGCGAAGCCGAGCCTGAGCTTGCGCTCGTGGAACGCGATCGCATCGCTGTCGTACTGCTCGTCGCCGATCTGCGCGATCCCGACGGCATCCTTGTGGGTACGTTCGATCGCTTCGATCGCCGCGAGGACGATCGGCCACCTCATCTGCGCGACATCATCGAACCGGCGCGCGAGATCCTCCGAAGCCGAAAGCCAGTCGCGGAGACGGCGCCCCTCCATGAACCTGGTCCGGCACGGGACGGTCATCCAGTCCGTGCTCCCCGGATCGAAGCGGACGGAGACCGCGCCCAGGTTGTAGGGATCGAGCTTGACCTCGACCTCGGCATCGCCCTGCTTGCGGCACCGGGCCTGGAATTGCTCCGAGCTGTAATCCAGGCCCAGAACGCGGACGCCTGTCCTCCGCGTCGTTCTGGTCAGGTCGATCCCGAAGCTGATCCGCACCCGTTCGCGATCCGGTGCCGGTCTCGGCGGCAGTAGCTTCGTGAGGCGGAGCCATGCGTCGCGGGGCGTCTCGCCGCCTAAGCCCGCATGCCGCCTGTTGTGGTAAATGTCGACGCACCAGCGCACGAGCAGATCGGCAAACTGGTCGACCGTCAGCACGGCCCGCAGCTGGGCTGGGTAGTCGCCGAGTGCCGCAACGCTTCCGCCGGTATTGCCCTCGAAGCGGCTCAGAAGATTCTCCTTCACCGTTCTGAAGAACCGTTCGATGAAGGCGCGGAGCTGCGGCTGCGCCGCGGGGGGATTGAAGACGTCCATGAGCAGCGACAGGGCGCGGCTCTGGAAGAAGGCATCGACGAACGCCGCCCCCTGATCGGTCGCCAGCTCCCAAGGCGGCCCGTGCTGATCCCAGAGCGTGAGAGCACCGGCGGCACGGCCGATGCTGCTCTTGTCGTGATAGATCATGCGCAGCGTTTCGAGCGCGACCCTCGCGTCCTCCCGCTGCGTCAGCTTCATCGCGAGGACGCATCGCGTCGCGACATCGAGCGCGACGCAGAGGTACCAGGAGCCGCGCTCGATCTTCTCGCGCAGCCGCGGCGACAGGCTTTGCCAGACCTTCGTATCGGCGAAGACGACGTGCAGATCGACCTTGTAGAAGTCCATCTCGACGCGTTCGAGCGCGTTCGTGACGTCTTGCCCGATGCCGAGAATCTTCCATTTGCGGTGGGCCTTGTCGCGCCCGAGGCGCGCAAGATCGACCTCGAAGCGATCGAGTTTCGCGACCTCCAGGCAGAAGCGGGAAAAGCTCGGCTTGCGGTCGGGCTCGCGCCCCTCGCGCTTGAACCGCCTGTTCTGCCATCTGAACGCGATCTCGAAGCGCCCGTAGATCTCCCACCGGGTGGGGCGTTTAGCGCTGGCGAACTTGTGAGCGAACTTGTCCAGCAGATCGTAGGTCTCGTCCGAGAACCAGCCCTTGGTATTGCCGGAGTTGTGCCTGCCGTCCCGGAGTTCGGTCAGGTCCCAGTCGCACTCCTCGAGCCGCTCGATCCAGCGCCGCAGCGAGGATCCGCTCGGAATGGCGTTGACGTTGTTCCGGCATCCACGCTTCTTGGGTGGCGGATTAGGATCGTCGACGTTCCAGTTGATGCGGGGTTTGGCGAGCCCGAAGTTGGCGGCGATGAGTTCGACGGCCAGGTCGAAGCCCTTCGTGCTTCGATCGACCGTGCCATCTCTGTACAGCTTGTAGAATTCTCGGATCCAGTTGACCTTGAAGACGACGTCGGCTTGGTCCTGCTTGGGCAGATGCGCGATCGAGAGATGATGCTTCCTGCTGCGCTCGAGGACGCAGTCGACGCGGAAGAAACCGGGCTCGTAGACGAAGTCCGCCCGCTGCGCCTCCGTGTTGAACTCGAGGTGGGAGACGAACATTTTCGACGCAGGATCGTACACCTGCGAGAGCCAATGACCCTTCGGCGTCGATTTCCTCAGGCGCCAGATGTCCCCGAATCCGTGGATCCTGGCATCGGAATCGATCCGGGTGATCTTCGCGAGCGGATTGCGGGCGGCCATCAGACGTCGGCCTCCGCCTCGCCGGGAGCGGGTTCCGCCACGCGGACACGGCTTCCGTATCCGATGCGGCCTTCGTCTAGGACGACGAGATGGCCGCGGTCGACCAGGCGCAGGGCGGCGACGAAGGCGATTCCATCCAGACCGCTCGATGCAACCAGGTCACCGATCGTGACGAACCCGGAGGCGTTCTCCGCGAGGTCGAGGACGACGTTCTCCGCTTCGAGCGCGGGGCAACGGCGCGCGTGGCGTAGCAGCTTCGCGTTCGCGATGGTGTCGGGGTGCAACTCCGCGTCGGTCAGCAGCAGAACCTCGTCGACGTCGTCCGCCGACAGCTGCGATGCGATCAGCTCCATGGTCGGTTCCCAGAGATGCCGTTCGACGATCTCCAGCGGCTTGACTTGGATGTAGATCCGCCGTGCAGCGCTCGTCAGCAGGAAGAAGTCGAAGGTGTGCTCACGGAGCGTTCCGTCGAAGTCGTAGAACTGCACGGTCTCCGGCTGTTCGACCAAGTACTGCGGGTTCATCAGGCCGTCGATGACGACCGCCCAATTGTATTCGAGGCCGCTTTCGACGTGCAGGATGCGGAAGACGTCTCCGGGGCCGACGGCCAGAGAGGCACGGGCCGAGCCGCGAGAACGGACGGAGGGACGGCGAAATCCGTCGCTCGGGTCGGGATCGTCCCAGAAGGCCGGCGCGAAAGCCGGCATGTACGCCGGCAGGTTCGCAATCGAGGTTTCGAGATCCATGGATCGGGTCGACTTCGGCAAAGCCGTCCCATCGACCGGGAACGCGAGGTCCACCGGCCCGGGATCGGGCTGTTGATGGATGGGGCGACTGTTGGCGCGCGGACGCTGCCGACGATCGCGGCTGTGGACAGCGGCCGACCAGGGCGGCCGCGGGCCTTGCAGGATCCCTTGGGCGATGACACCTTCGAATCGTGCTTGACGGCACGACTCCGCCTTCCTCTACCGGTCAGGGTCGAGGTCGGGTGGGCCATCGGATCCGTAGGATCCTGCTGGTGTGTGAAGCTGCAGCCGAGGTTCCAAGGCCGTGAGGCGGCAGCTTTCCTTCTGAAGGGGTGCGGTGGCGACACCGCGCCCCCATTCGTTTTCTAGATCGTCATCACGCTCTCCAAAAACAGACAAGTTTTCGTAGCTCGCGCGCACAGCGTATCAATGCAGATACACTGGCTCGTGAGGCGATGAATGCAGATTGAGATTTAAGAGCCCTGATCCGGACCGGGGCGCGGCCGTCTGGCTACGCAGGTAGTCGGTCACCGGCCGCAACACCGCGAGGGCGGAGGTGCGACTGCGTATCGCCGAGGGGTGGCAATCCCCGACTGTCGCTCGAGTCCCTGAGGACGCACTCCCTACCCAAGGAGTGACGACGAGCAACCGCGTCGATCAATCAGCCAGGCTCGGTTTTCCGAGACAAGTGGGAATCGGCATGGCGTTCGGCGGCTCGCCTGGTTTCTGTGGACAACCGCGGAGTCGCGCCATCCTTTCAGAGGCTGGAACCCACCTCCACAGCCGGCAAGGGCCGCCGCCTCCGTACCTTCGTCTGCGGGCAGATCCCGTCGGAAAGGGTAATCGAAAGCTCTCCCGAGCACGCCATGCCAAGGACGGTGTCGACGCCATCGACGGGCGCTCTGACGAGAGCAGCCAGATCGTGCAGCTCAGCCACCGGGACTTGATCGAGGCGAGCCAGGATCCTGACGCGGTCGCTGGCGGCGATAGGACAATGCCGAGTAGCCCAGACTGCGCGGGCGGCGCTGAGAAACGGCTCCATCAGGACGGTCGCCCGGAGGACGAGCACGGCTGGCTGCTGGGCCAGGATCTCCGGGCTGAACGAGTTGTCGTGGACGCCGACGACGAGAACTCGGCGGAAGTCCTGGCGAACGACGAACGCGACGCAACCGGGAACGTCCATCCCAGCAGGCTCCATCGCATCGATCTCGGGATCGAGAGCAGCCTGGATGAGAAGATCGCGATGCCATCGATGCCGATAGCGGATCGGGGATCGGCACACGCCGCCTCGAAATCCCGGATAACGCGCGTCGGCCAAGCAACTACCGGCCGGCGGCGGAGCCTTCGATGCGATCTGCAGCATTGCCTTGCGTCCTGGAATGTTTCCGCATGGACGGAAAGCGCAACGCCACCGTCTTTCTATACGGATGTTGAACGTGTCATGTCTTACCTTCCTGCAAGGTCTCGTTCGCGGACCCAGGGGAGCGGCCAAACTTTCTCTCGTCGGCTCGCAGCGATAGAAGGGGCTAAAAATGCCCCTTTTTCAACCGCCCTTGATTGCGTTCGCCGGCTAGGCATGGTGGATAACGGGCATCGCCAAAACCTCTTCCCTGGACACATCCGAAGAATTCAGTTTTAGAATCATCGAATTAGGATCAGATGCAGGTCCGCACCCTTATCCACACCAAGTACGAGCCTTAATGGCGCGGATGAGCAGTCATGCCGGCTAAATATTGGTTCCGCTATGGATTCTGAGCCAATGCTCGACCACGCCTACGAAATCCGTACCGACACCCTCTGACGCAGCCCGCGCGTACATATCGTCCAAGACGGCGGCAGCGTCTCCGAGGATCGGCTTGGTCGAAGCCTCCTGCGCGGCTCGCACGCCGTACCGCTCGATCAGCCCAAGCAGATAAACCGCGTAGGCCGGAGGGCCCCGCTCGGCCCAAAGATGGATGGTGCGGCGGGAGACGCCGATCTCAGAAGCGAAGCCGATCTGAGTTCGGCCAAGCCTGCGCAGCGTCGCCTTGAACTCGGCAGGCGTCATCGAAACGACCCATCCTTCAGGATGCTGCATACGCTGCGGCTCCGATCCGAATTTGCATCGTCGGCACCCATTGCTTTTCCGTACCTTCCTACGCGTCGAAACGCAGCAATCGAAGGAACGGTAACACCCTGTACAGCCCCTTCCGATAGGAGTTGGACGAGTACTCCACGAGCAAGGTCGGACGGGCCGCGCACATGCCATTCAAGTCGACACCTGGTGACGAGCCTCCGCAGGAGGAGCCTGCCGAACTCCCACAGAGCGTTAGGCAGAGGACCGTCGTGGTCGAAACCAGGGGTAAGCGCGCTGGCAAGACCGGGCCGGGTGCTGCAGAGCGCCCCTCCTCGGTTAGCACGATCGACGTTGTTCAAAAAATCAGGGGACGGAAGCTCCCGACGGACACGTCTCAGAAGAAGTCTCCACCTAGGGTGCAAGTTTCTCCCGTTGTGTTGCCTCGCGACAAGAAATAAGTTGTCTGTAGTAATTTTCTGACGGACGCCGGAACCAGCAGGTCAGCAGCTGGGAGCATGCGTTTTTGGCGGACGAGGGCCAGAACCCCCTCCTGAGGCCACTCCCGCCGCGATTGGAGTCTCTCGAACTCGCGGCGAGATCTCGCTTTATCGTTCAGTCGTCTGGACGACTCACACCTACCGATAGGTGCTCCGGCGATCGATCGATAGCGTCCTGAGATCCTCGAATTCCGCTCGTCTCCGCACGATTTCGGCCAGTCCTTCGATGACAGCTTCGCGATCGCCGTGGAGGATCTCGCACAGCTCATCGATCGCGTCGGAAAGCGGCTGCAGGTCGCCCATGTCCGGGACGTCGGGTGCCGGTGCGAACATCACCGCACCTCCTCGCGGCCTGCAAAACATCTGTCGGTTTCCGGACCCATCCTCGCATCCAACGCTCGGTCGAGCTCGTCGCGCGAGAGGTAGCCGCTTTCCTCGAGCAGGTGCGCGACAGCCTGCAGTGCCTTCCTGTATTCCATAAGGATGCTCCGCGCCCGATCGCTCGCGATCCGCAAACGCTCGGCAACGGACGGCAGCAAACCGCTGATCAAGAACATGTCGGTGGCGGCCGAGTCCAAGCACACGTTCCCGAACTGCCCGAGGCCATAGCTCAGCTCGATGTCGCGCGCGATCCTGGTCGCTATGGCGAGATCCGAGTCCGGACCGAAACCCGCGCCGATCGAGCCGGCTCCGAGTTCGATCTCCTCGGCGATCCGGCCGGCCACGAGCGACGTCATCGCCATTTCCAGATCCGCCAGCGTCGCGGCTCCGTCCGTCGCGACTTCGATACAGACCCGCCCGCCATCATCGTGCAAGGAAAGGTTCAGGAGGGTGCCGAAGCCGAGAGCGTGGCTTACGACCGCGTGCCCGGCTTCGTGGATCGCGACCCGGCGCCGTATGCCGACCGGGAGTGGACAGCGCCCCTGCCGGATTTCGGCCAGCAGGTCATCCGAAGTCAACGCCCGATCGTGGCGTCGGGCCTTTCCCTTGGCCCGCCGTACGAAGGCTTCTACGTCCGCGCCCGTCATGCCGCGCGCCGCCAGCGCCAGCGGCACCATCGGTGCGTCCGGCAGGATCCCGCGACCGAGATGGTGACGGAAGATCTGGGCGAGGGCGGTCGTGTCCGGCTTCGCGATCGCGATCTCCCTATCGAGGCGGCCAGCGCGCTTCACGGCGGGATCGATCTTCTCCGGGTGGTTCGTGGCAGCCACCACCACCACGCCGGGCCTCTCCTCCACGCCGGCGAGCAGCTCGAGGAACAGGTTCACGATCTGGGTCCAGTACTGCACGTACTCCCCCCGGATCTGCCCGCGGTCGGAGATGCCGTCGAGCTCGTCGATGAACAGTATGCAGGGGGCCTGCGCCTTCGCCTGCGCGAAGATCTTGCGGATCGCCTGGAGCGTGCCCGACAGGTAGTCGGCACTGTTCCACTCGGCGACCGAGGTCGCCACCAGCGGCACGCGTGCGCTCTTCGCCAAGGCTTTGGCAAAGGAAGTCTTTCCTACTCCTGGCGGGCCACTCAGGAGGAGTCCGCGGTGGTCGAACTCGGCCCAGCCCAACCGACCGTTCCGGAAGGCTTGCAAGTCGGCTGCAGCGGCAAGACCCCAGGTTTTGGCCTCGCCATAGCCGTCGAGCTCCTCCAGCGCAGGTCCTTCGCCGAGATATTCAGCCTTGGCAGCAACGATTCGCTCCAGCGCTTCTATGCATCCCTCGGGGGAAGTCGCCCTCCGGAGTGCGACGGGCAGATCGGCGATGTCGATCATGCGCAGCAGATCCTGATCGATCCCCCGCGATGGCCGGCTACCGACCACGGCTTCGACAACGAGTGCGAGTCCGGTCTGATCCAGGCTCGGCAGCGCGATCCGGTGCTCGGCGGAGCGCGTGAGGTCGCGCGGCAGCTGACGTTTCGGATCCGGAGCGATGCCGACGATCGGAACCCGCACATGCAATGCGGTGCCGATCACCTCGTTGCCCTTCTCGGGCCGAGCGTCGCGGCCGACCCCGTCGCAGACGAAAAGGGCGGCGTTTTTGTGTGTGAGGTCGCGGGTTCTCCCCGTCGAGAGCTCTACGACCTGCGCGTCGGGCCGGAACAGGCACTTCTCCGCGACGATGCGGACAGGCTCGACAAGATCGGCCACGTGCGTCGCGAGCGTGACGACGGGCGCCTCCCGGCGCAGCCGACGCACGAGACCGGGTTCTGCCTCGATGGCGCGGGCGAGCATCACTGCCACCGCGGCGAGATCCGCTGGAACGGGCACGTGTGCGGCCTCGGGTCGGTTGGCCTCGTCCTGAACGACGATCTGCTCGACGGCGTCGTTCTCGTCGAGAAGAGGATCGTTACCGAAGCCGTACGCGCCGGAGCGTTGGCCAGCCTTGAGGCGCTTGCGTTCGTCCTGGGCGAGCTGTTGCAGGAATGCGCGTGGGAGTCGGTCGGAGAATGCGCCTTCGTGCGGATGCGGATCCATGGATGGGAGCAGAGGCGATGGAGCGAGCATGCGATATCTCCCGCGGCCGAGCCACGGGAGGGCTGGCCGTCTGCGTCGGTGCTGGATGGGGGGGCGGCGACGCGGCTGGCTCGTCAGTACGGGAGCGCTCGGCAGGCATCGGCTTCAGGAGATCGCCTGCTTCGTAGGCGATATGCATTCCTAGAACGAAAAGAGAACAAGGGGTAGGGGATGGCTTGGCTTGTCCACACCTTCAAGGCCTACATGCCCTGGTTTGCGCGGCAAACATTCCGCCCCAGCCACCGCCCCATCCCAGATGGTTCAAGAGCGAAGTTGCCTCTGACAAGCCTCGTGCGGGGCGCAACTCCGATCGCATCCTGAGTTTCTTGGACTATGCTGCCAGCAGCGGACCTTCGAACAAGCCACCGGAATAGCCACTCGGACGCCGACGGTTGTCATCTGTACGGAGTGGTCGGTCTGGCGGCCCCGGTATGCCAAGGTGCAGGCACGTAAGCGACCTTTTTCGTAGGCTTGCCGCCGGGACGTGCTGAGCACGTGTCACACGAGAGGATAGGAACGGTGCAGCAAAGGATGATAGATTCAGTGTCGCATCAGATGATAAAAATGACGACGCATCGCTTGATAAATTTCGTGGCGCAGTGGATGATAAGTTTGAACGCACAGCGCACGTGGTAGCCTGCGATGCCCACCTTGAACGAGAAGATCGCCGCCTCCCTGGAGAGCCTCCGCGCGGCAGGCGCGGACAGGGTGTGCGTACTTCGCTCGTCGGCCCTGTCGCGTACCGACCAGGAACGCTTGGTCGAGCATGGCTACCTCCGGCAGATCATGCCCGGGTGGCTCATGGTCGCGGACCCGAACGCGCGCGCCGGCGACAGCACCCCGTACTACGCGAATTTCTGGCTCTTCCTGTCCATGTATTGCGACGAGCGCTTCGACGGTCGGTGGGTCGCCGATGCTCAGACGTCGTTGCGACTCCATGCCGGCGAGTACACTGTGCCACGGCAAGTCGTGATCATCAGTCCCGGTGCGAACAACCGGTCCCAGGACTTCCCGTTCAAGACTTCGCTGTTCACCATGCGGGCCAACCTACCTCCCTCGGAGGTGAGAAACGGGATGCGCGTCATGCCCCTGGGCGAAGCGCTCGTGAGGGCGGCGCCAGCCTTCTTCGAGCAGGAACAGTCCGTCGCCCTGGCCGCCTTGGCCTCGCTCGGCTCGGCGTCCGAGGTGGTCGCGCCGCTTCTCGCGGGCGGGCACTCGGTCGTCGCGGGCCGCTTGGCCGCGGCCTTCAGATCCATAGGCAGAACGGGGGTGGCGGACGAGATCGTCGGGGCGATGACCGCCGGCGGACACCGCGTGTCGGAACGCGAGAATCCGCTCCAGGGGGTGCCGGCGGGTCTCTCGTTCCGACGGCGCGTATCGCCGGTGGCGGCGCGCGTGACCGCGCTCTGGGCCTCGCTTCGGCCGAGCGTGCTGGAGGCCTTCGCCGAGGAGCCACGGCAGGTCGAAGATGCCGGGCGCTACATCGATGACGTCGACGAGCGCTACGTTGCCGATGCCTACCACTCGCTATCCATAGAGGGCTACCAGGTCACGCCGGAGTTGATCGAGAAGATCAGGCGCGGCGAGTGGAAGCCCGAGAACTCGGACGCCGACCGCGACCAGCGCAACGCCCTGGCGGCGAAGGGCTATGCGGAGTGCTTCAAGCTCGTCCGCAGGGCGGTAGCGGACATCCTGGCGGGCGAGGATGCCGCTCGGATCGTCCAAGACAGGCACATGACGTGGTTCAGGGCGATGTTCCAGCCCTCGGTCGCTGCCGGCCTATTCCTGTCCGAGCGACTCGCCGGCTATCGCGGCCACTTCATCTATCTCGACGGCTCGCGTTACGTCCCGGTGGCGCATGCATCCGTTCAGGACGCGATGGACGCCTACTTCGACTGCTTCGATGCGGAGGCCGACCCGCGGGTCCGTGCAATTCTGGGTCACTTCATCTTCACCTACATCCACCCGCTCCCTGATGGGAACGGGCGGATCGGCCGGTTCATCATGAATACGCAACTCGCATCCGGCGGGTATCCGTGGACCATCGTCCCGGTCGACGAACGGGCGCGGTACATGCGCTCGCTGGATGCCGCGAGCCTTGAGCACGACGTGCGCCCGTTCGCCGGTCTCGTTTCGGAACTCATCCTCCGTGAGCCGCCGCCGCCACGGAAACGCGCGCCGGGCGAGGAACCGAGCATGCGGGAGGAAAAAGGGACGGGCTATAGGCCCTGAGGCGAAGCGCTGGCCCCGCTGCTCCCGCGGGGGCGGCCGGCACTGGCGCGAGGCTCCCGTCCTGCGTACCCGTCTGGCGGCACCAGAGCGCCGGCGATCGCGTCAATTCATCGATCCCGGTGCGAGGGTACGAACCTTGATGACGGTTGATCGGACGCAGCCCGCGATCGTCCGGTACCTCGCGGAGGATCCCGCCTTCGCCGGCATCGGCTACGTGACCGCGGACCGCCTGCAGTCGGCGCTCGGCGGCGAGCTCCCGCGTGTACTTGGCGACGGCGACGTGCCGCGCGTTGCTCCGGTCACCGGCGTCGAGCGGGCTGAGCGCCTCGTTGCGGCATGGCGTAATCGATACCGGAGGCGACCTTGCGCCGAGCCGTTCTGCTTCGGGCCGGACTTTGGGACCGCCAGCTTCCTGCCGGTGCCGCTTCATGGCGTCCAACTGCTTCCCGTCGCTGCCGGCTCGTCCGTTCCATCCGGCAGATCGGTCAGCACGCGTGCGTCCGACGGGCGCCTGCCGGGAGCGGTCGGGTGCGTCATCCGTCGAATGATCTGGTCGGCCGACGGGATCATCTTCAGTGACGTCCTCCCATCGCTTTGGTCCGGCGTGAGTGCGAGTTTTCCGGTTTTGTGAGCCTCTGACGGGAGGAGCGGAGCCGTGAAGAAGAGCAGGTTCACCGAGGAGCAGATCGCCTTCGCGCTGAAGCAGGCCGAGACGGGAACGGCGGTTGCCGAGGTGCTGCGCCGGATGGGCATCTCCGAGCAGACGTTCTACAGCTGGAAGAAGCTCTACGGCGGCCTCGGCACGGGCGAGCTGCGGCGCCTGAAGCAGCTGGAGGAGGAGAACCGCAAGCTCAAGCAGCTCGTGGCCGATCTGAGCCTCGACAAGCACATCCTGCAGGACGTGCTGGCAAACAAGCTCTTACGCCTGCTCGGCGACGCGAGCTCGTGCGTCAGGTTCAGGAGGCGCACGGGGTGAGTGAGCGGCGCGGCTGCGTCGCGCTCGGCGTCGGCCGGTCGAGCATCCGCTACCGCTCGACCACGCCCGATCAGGCACCGCTGCGGATGCGCATCTGCGATCTGGCCAAGAGCCGAGGAGCTATGCGGGATTTTGGGTGACGGATGTGGTCAGGCGGCGCGGTGATCTGGGCTCGCGGTGACCTCGGTCCCGTCGCGGAAGATGACGCCGGCCACGACCTTGGGCAACTGGTTTTCGCCCTTCAGCCGGCGCCAGGTTTTCGACGCCGCCATCACGAGCTTGAACACCATCAGCTTAGCGGTCGTGGACGAGAGTGCGCCCTTGGTCCGCACGGTCCGATGCCGCACCGTGGCGAACACGCTCTCGATCGTGTTCGAGCTGCGCAGGTGGTCCCAATGCTCGGCCGGGAAGTCGTAGAACGCCAGCAGCGCCTCCCGGTCCTTGGTCAGGCAGCCGGCGGCTCGCGCGTACTTGGCCGCGTACTTCTCGACGAAGACGGCCAGTGCCACCTCGGCGACAGCGCGGGTCGGCGCGCCGTGGATCTCGCGCAGATCCGCCTTCATCGCCAGCTGGACGGACTTCGGCACCTTGTCGAGGACATTGGCGGTCTTGTGGACCCAGCAGCGCTGGTGAGCCGTGCCGGGGAAGACCTCATCCAACGCCCGCCAGAACCCGAGCGCGCCGTCGCCCACCGCGATCTCGGGCGCGATCGCCAGCCCGCGCCGCTTCACGCCGACGAGCAGCTCACGCCAGCTCTGAGCGCTCTCCCGCACACCCACCTGGAAGCCGACGAGTTCCTTCCTGCCCTCGGGCGTTGCCCCGATCAGCACGAGCATGCACTCGGCCTGCTCCTCCATCCGGGCCTGCAGGTAGACGCCGTTGGCCCAGATGTAGACGTAGCGGCGGGCCGAGAAGTCGCGGCCCTGCCAGCGGGCATATTCGTCCGCCCAGGTTGCCGTCAGCCGGGCAATGACGGCCGGCGACAGGTTCGGGGCGTCACGACCCAGAAGGGCGGCCAGCGCCTCCTGGAAGTCGCCAGTGGAGATCCCGCGCAGGTAGAGGACCGGCAGCACGGCATCCAGGCTGCGCGTGCGCCGCGCCCACTTCGGCAGGAGGTTGGAGGAGAAGCGGATCCGCTCCGCGGGGCTCGTCGCGCCGCGGTCACGGATGCGCACCCGGGCCACCGGCACCGGGCCGATGCCGGTCTGGATCTCGCGTTCCGGCCCGTGCCCGTGGCGCACCAGGCGCGCGCGTCCGTCCGGCAGCCGCAGATCCTGCATGGCGGTGAGGAAAGGCCTCAGCCTCGATCTCGACCGCCTGGGCGAGCAGGCGGCGGGCGCCGGCGCGCAGCACCTCGGTCAGGGAATCGTCGATCTCATCCGGCTGACGAAGCCGCGCGATGTTGGTAGGGCTGTTCATGGCGTATTATGTGGACGGACCATTGTTCACAACATCAAATTGCACCGCTTGCCGAACAAGCAGGACGACATCCGTTCTCAAAAGAGACAAGCAGTCGCATTCGCTGCGAGCGCAACGTTGTGGGCTTACAACGTCATCCCTGATGATTTAGATGTCGCCAGATGCCTCCTACATAGATTGAAGATGCGCTGGCAAACATGCGTGATATCTGAAAGCCAGTCAGGTGCGCCCTTATGTCCGGCCTGTCATGCGGTCATCACCGCTGGCCATCATGGGTGGTAATTACCCAGGGGGGTGTGCTTGGTCGCGGCGTGACGCCAGCGAGGGGCCGATATGGGGCGCTCGCGAGGCCCCTTGCCGGCAGGCAATTTCGCTGATTCCTTCGTGAGATGGGCCGCAGCGAGCTGGAACGCCTGAGCAAACAGGAGCTGATCGAGCTGGTGCTGCGCTTGCAGCGCCCGGAGAAGACCTCGCGCACCTCCTCCAAGCCACCCTCCACTGACCGCAAGGAGCGGCGCGAGCAGGCCAAGCCTGGCGGCGCCAAGCCGGGTCATGAGGGCCACAGCCGCACGCTCAGGCCCGATCCCGACGAGGTCATCGCCCACCGCCCAGGTCAGTGCCCCTGCTGCGGCGGCGCCGTGGCGGCCGACCTCCCGGCCGAGATCGTCAGCGTGTGCGAGCAGATCGACTTGCCCGCGGTAGCACCGCTCGTCACCCAGCATCAGCGGCTCGCGGTGCGCTGCCCGTCATGTGGCAGCCGCGTCGTCGCTCCAGTGCCGCAGGCCGCACGCGGCACGCCGTTCGGCCCGCGCCTGCACGCGGTGGCGGTGTATCTGAAGACCTTCCAGGCTCTCTCCTACGAGCGGCTGCAGGCCGCGCTGGCCGACCTGTTCGGGCTCACTCTCAGCCAGGGCGGGCTGATGAACCTGCTGCGGCGGGCCCAAGGGCAGTTCCGCGCCGGTCGCGAGGCGGCGGTCTCGGCCCTGCGCCGGGCCGCGGTGGTGGCCTCGGACGAGACCGGGGTGCGCATCGAAGGCAGCAACTCGTATCATTGGGTCTTCCACTCGGACGCGGCGGTGGTGCATCACGCCGCTCCGACCCGAGCCGCCGCGGTGGTACACGCGATGATGGACGGGCACCGGCCCGCGGTGTGGCTGTCGGACCGCTACACCGCCCAGCAGGGGCACGGCGAGCGCCACCAGACCTGCCTGGCGCACCTGGCGCGGGACGTCGCCTACGCGGTCGAGGTGAGCGACGACCCCGTGCCGTTGCGCCTGCAGCTGTGGCTCGGGTCGGTGTTCAGCTTGGCCGAGCGGGTCACCGACTTGGCGGCCGCGACGCTCTCGGCCAAGCGCCGGGCGCTGGAGCGGCGGCTGACGGAGATCCTGTCCGCCCCGAGCCGTTGCGATCTGACCCGCGCTCTGCAAGCCAAGATCGGGCGAGCTCGCGACCAGCTCCTGGTCTTCCTCAACCATCCCGGCCGCGTGGCGGTCAGTAGAGTCGGCGACTGG
>NZ_LABY01000020.1 GCF_001043975.1 Methylobacterium variabile | reverse complement strand
CCGCCTCGACCGCGAGGTCGGCGAGACCCGCCGGGTGCTGGCCGAGCGCGGCGGCACCGGGCGCACGGAGGGGTTTCTGCCGGTGCGGCTGCCGGAGGGGGTGGAGGCGGGCGCGCTCGTCGACCTGCGCATCGCCGGGCACGACGGGCAGGTGCTGCGGGCGGCGTGACGGCGCTCCCGGCAGATCCTCGTCGCCGTCGCGGTCAGGTGACGTCCGAACCGTCACTCATCCCGCACGCCCGCAATCCGTCCACCATGTGCGCCGGCGCCGGCGCCTCCACGGTGATCGCCGGCTTCTTCGGGTAGAGCGGCAGGGCGAGGGCGCGCGCGTGGAGCTGAAGCCCCGGCCCGCCGTGGCGCGGGGCGCTGCCGTAGACCGTGTCGCCGAGGATCGGCCAGCCCATGGCGGCGCAGTGGACCCTGAGCTGGTGGGTGCGGCCCGTCACCGGGGTGAGCGCCAGCCAGGTCCGGCCCCCCGCGGGATCACGTCCCAGCACCCGCCAGCGGGTCAGCGAGGGATCGCCGGAAGGGTCGGTCTTCATCCACCAGCTGCGCGGGTCGTCGGAGCGGCGCGCGAGCGCCAGGTCGATCTCGCCCGCCTCCTCCGCCGGCCCGCCCTCGACCAGCGCCCAGTAGGTCTTCTCCGCCTGTCCTCGCGCGAACAGGGCGTTGAGCCGGGCGAGCGCCTTGGCGTGGCGCCCCAGCGCCAGGCAGCCGGAGGTGTCGCGGTCGAGGCGGTGGGCGGCTTCCGGCCGGCGCGGCAGGCCGAAGCGCAGGGCGTCGAGGTGCTGCGTCAGGGTCTCGCCGCCCTTCGGCCCCGGATGCACCGGCAGTCCCGCCGGCTTGTCGATGACGAGCACCAGGGCATCGCGGTAGAGGAGCCGCGAGAGTATGTCGTCAACGATCATGAGCCTGTCGCAGTGGCGGCGGATGCGGGCGAAGTTCGGGGCAGGCCGCCCTAGATCGTCCGCAGGGTCTGGAGCAAGTGCGGATGAGTGAGACGAAACAGCCGGGCTGGTTCGGCCGACTGTTCGGCCGGAAAGCCGAAACGCCGGCCGAGACGCCGAGCGAGGCGCCGGTCCAGAGCCCCGATCCCGCCGAGACGATGCCGACGGAGCCGACCGGCACCCTGTCGGAGGGCGTGCCCGACTTCGCCACCGGCGCCGACGAGGTGCTCCCGGCCCCGCCGACGGTCACCGAGTCCTCGCCCGAGACCGAGCCGGAGCGCGACCTGCCCGACGAGCTGACCGGCGCCGATCTCGAGCCGGTCGAGGGGGTGGACCCCGAGGGCGCGGTGCCGGCGGCCCCCGAGCCCCCGGAACCCGAGCCGGTCGCCTCCGAGCAGGCCGAGCCTCTCGCGGAAGCCGAGGCGGAGCCCGTCGAGGAGGTGTCGGCGGAGGCCGCTCCGCTCGTGATCTTCCAGCCCCCGGCGGAGCCCGAGGCGCCGGCGGAGAGGCGCGGCTGGTGGAGCCGCCTGACCGGCGGCCTCAAGCGCACCTCCTCGGCCCTGTCCGATCGGGTCACCGGGCTGTTCACCAAGCGCAAGCTCGACGCCGACACCCTGGAGGAGCTGGAGGACGCCCTGATCCAGGCCGATTTCGGCGTCGAGACCGCGACCCGGATCTCCGAGGCGGTGGGCAAGGGCCGCTACGAGAAGGGCATCGCTCCCGACGAGGTGCGGGCGATCCTGGCGGCGGAGGTCGAGCGCGCCCTCGATCCGGTGGCGCAGCCGCTCGTCATCGACACGACCAAGAAGCCGTTCGTGATCCTGATGATCGGCGTCAACGGCGCCGGCAAGACCACCACGATCGGCAAGCTCACCCAAAAATTCCGGTCGCAGGGGCACAGCGTGATGCTGGCCGCCGGCGACACCTTCCGGGCCGCGGCGATCGAGCAGCTGCGGGTCTGGGGCGAGCGCACCGGCGCGCCGGTGGTGGCCCGCGCGCAGGGGTCGGACGCCGCCGGCCTCGCCTACGACGCGCTCCAGGCCGCCCGCGACGCCGGCACCGACATCCTGATGATCGATACCGCCGGCCGGCTCCAGAACAAGGCCGGGCTGATGGCGGAGCTCGAGAAGGTGGTGCGGGTGATCCGCAAGGTCGACGAGGCGGCGCCCCACGCCGTGCTCCTCGTCCTCGACGCCACGGTGGGCCAGAACGCGCTCAGCCAGGTCGAGCTGTTCCAGAAGACCGCCGGCGTCACCGGCCTGGTGATGACGAAGCTCGACGGCACCGCCCGCGGCGGCATCCTGGTGGCGCTCGCGGCGAAGTTCGGCCTGCCGGTCCACTTCATCGGCGTCGGCGAGGGCGTGGACGACCTCGAGCCCTTCGCGGCCCGGGACTTCGCCCGGGCCATCGCCGGGCTCGACAAGGGCTGAAGGCGATGGCCCGATCCGGGTACGGATCGGGCCATCGCCCGCTCACCCCGCGCAATACGCCGCCATCCCCTCCGCCAGCGCGTCGAACACCATCCGGCAGCGGCGCAGGCGGCGAAGGTCCTCGTGCATCACGATGGCGGTCGGCAGCTCCCAGGCCAGCTCCGGCAGCACGCGGATCAGGTCCGGGTCGCGGGCGGCGAGCGCCGTGTGGCAGGCGCCGAGGCCGAAGCCGGCCCGGACCGCCGCGAGCTGGGCGAGCGTGCTGTCGCTGCGCCAGGCGAACCCGGCCTCGCCGAGGGCCGGCGCGGCGCGCATCATCGCCCGCAGGAACGGCGTCCCGGCGTCGAAGCCGATCAGGCTGTGCCGGGCGAGATCCGCCGGGCGTTCCGGCAGGCCGCGGCGGGCGGCGTAGCGGCGGTGGGCGTAGAGGCCGAGGCGGACCGTGCCGACCCGGCGCGCCACCAGGGCCCCTTGCGTCGGCGGCGCCATGCGCACCGCGACGTCGGCGTCCCGGCGCAGCAGGTCCTGCACCCGGTCCGACAGCACCACGTCGAGGGCGAGGTCCGGGTGGCGCGCGTGCAGGTCCGCCAGGATCGGCGGCAGCA
The DNA here is from genome assembly GCF_001043975.1 of Methylobacterium variabile. Classification (GTDB taxonomy): domain Bacteria; phylum Pseudomonadota; class Alphaproteobacteria; order Rhizobiales; family Beijerinckiaceae; genus Methylobacterium; species Methylobacterium variabile. The sequence goes on along the minus strand of NZ_LABY01000020.1, from coordinate 59,834 downwards.
CCTCGGCGCCGACCACCTCGGAGGCGGTGATCCGCACCCGCCCGGCGACGCCCTCCGCCTCCGCCGCCACCGCCCGGCGCAGGGCCTCGGCGGTCGCCGCGAGGGAGCGCGCGTAGGGCGCGAGGGTCAGCGCCGCCTCGGTCGGCGCGAGGCCGGCGGGCGAGCGGGTGAACAGCGCGGTGCCGAGCGCCCGCTCCAGGGCCGCGATCTGGCGCCCGAGGGTCGGCTGCGTCAGGCCGAGCGCCCGCGCGGCGCCGGAGAGCGAGCCCTCGTCCAGCACCGCCAGGGCGGCCCGGTAATGGTCCCAGCTCGGGTCGGTCGGGGTCATGCGAAACCGTATAGCGGCTCGCCGCCCTTCGGCAATTTTCGCAGCACCCGCGCCCTGGCACACGAGGATCCGGTCACCGACGAGGAGAGCGCGATGACGGCGAGGACGGCCCTGGTGCTGGGCGCGACGGGCGGGGTGGGCGGCGCGGTGGCGCGGCGCCTGGCGGCCGAGGGATGGGCGGTGCGGGCCCTGCACCGCGATCCCGGCCGGGTGCGGCGGGATGAGGACGGGCTCGACTGGGTGCGGGGCGACGCGATGGCGGCCGCCGACGTGGTCGCGGCCGCCACGAAGGCCGCGCTGATCGTCCACGCGGTCAACCCGCCCGGCTACCGCGACTGGGACCGCCTGGTCCTGCCGATGCTCGAGGCCTCGATCGCGGCCGCCCGGGACTCGGGCGCCCGCCTGATCCTGCCCGGCAACGTCTACGTCTACGGCCGCGAGGCCGGCCCGAACCCGGGCGCCGACGCGCCCCAGACCCCGCGGACGGCCAAGGGCCGCATCCGCATCGCGATGGAGGACCGCCTGCGGGAGTCCGGCGTGCGCAGCCTGATCGTGCGGGCCGGCGACTTCTTCGGGCCGCGCACCACCGCCAATTCCTGGTTCTCCGCCGCCCTGGTACGCCCGGGCAAGCCGGTGCGGACGGTGCTCGATCCGGGCACGCCGGGCGTCGGCCACCAATGGGCCTACCTGCCCGACGTCGCCGAGACGATAGTGCGCCTGGGCAGCCGCGAGGCGGAGCTGCCGCCCTTCGCGGCCTTCAACATGGACGGGCACTGGGACGCGGACGGCCGGCAGATGATCGCCGCGATCGCCCGCGCGGTCGGCCACGAGGTCCGGGTGCGGCGCTTCCCCTGGGCGCTCCTGCCGCTGGCCGCCCCGTTCTGGCCGCTGGCCCGGGAGATCCGCGAGATGCGCTACCTGTGGCGGGAGCCGCTCCGGATGAGCAATGCGGGGCTGGTGGAGTGTCTGGGGCACGAGCCGCACACGCCGCTCGACGTAGCGGTGCGGGAGACATTGATCGGGCTCGGGTGCCTGCGGGACGCGGGCTGAAGGCGAGGAACGTCTCGGCGGGCGCGTCGGCTCTCGCTGACGGAGGCAAGGTTCCCGGGGCAAGGTCCAAGGTGGACGTGGTCTCCCACCGCCGCTCGCCCTCCTCGCCGATCCCGTGCAGGATGATCGATAAAACAGGAGATCGCCGCCGGGATGGGATCGCTCAGGGTACGGTTCGGGCTGCTCGTCGGGAGCGCGGCCGCCCTCGTGGTGCTGGCCGCGATCGGCCTCTACGGGGCGCTGCACGCCGCCGAGCGCACCCTCGACGCGACTCTCGACGCGCAGGTGCGCCTGGAGCTGATCGCCGAGTTGTCCGGGCGCCTGACCGAGTTCGGCCTCGCCGCCGTCGAGGCGGTGGGCGACAATCCGGGCCGGCCCGAGCGGCTGGCCAATGCCCGCAACGAGGTCGACCGGGCGCTGAACGCCGTCGACGACGGCCTGAGCCGCGCCGTCGCGGGGGCCGGCGGCGTCCTCGACCGCACGCAGTACACCGCCCGGGCCCGGCCGCTGGCGCGCCTGCGCGCGGCCCGGGCCATGCTCGACCGGCAGGTGGCGCAGATCCAGCGCGAGCCCGACCCGACCCGGCGCGCCGACGCCATCCGCGGCGCCCTCAACGGCTTCGGGGCGGTGACGGGCCAGCCCCTCACCTTCCTGGTCGAGGCCGAGCGCCGGGCCGTCGAGGCCTCCTCGTCGGAGGTCCGGGCGCTCGCGGCCCGGATGCGCGGCGTCGCCGTGGCGGCGGCACTCGTGATCGTGCTGCTGCTCATCCTCCTGCACCAGAGCCTGACCCGGCCGATCCTTCGGCGGATCGAGGCGATCCGGGCCGGGGCCGCCGCCATCGGCCGGGGCGAGCTCGACACCCGCTTGGCCGTGGCGAGCCGCGACGAGCTCGGCCTGCTCGTCGCGAGCTTCAACCGCATGGCGGCGCGGCTGAAGCGGCGCGAGGCCCGGGTCGCCGCCGACCGGGCGGCGCTGGAGGAGATCGTCGCCCGGGCCACCGCCGACCTGCGCGGCGCCAATGCGCGGCTCGAGGAGATCGACCGCTCGCGCCGGCGCTTCTTCGCCGATGTCAGCCACGAGCTGCGCACGCCGCTCACCGTGATCCTCGGCGAGTGCGACCTCGCCGCCCGCTCCCCCGACACGCCGGAGCATCTCCGGCCGGCGATCGCCACCATCCGCAAGCGCGCCGTGCGGCTGCACCGCCGGGTCGGCGACATGCTGCGGGTTGCCCGCTCGGAATCCGGCCAGATCGAGCTGGAGCGCCGTCCGGTCAGCCTCGCCGCCATCCTGGCCGAGGCGGTGGAGAGCTGCGCGCCCGAAGCGAGGCGCCGCCGCATCGCCCTCGCCCTGGAGCCGAGCGCGGCCGACGCCGAGGTGATGGCCGATGCCGAGTGGCTGCGCCAGATCGTCGAGGGGCTGATCGACAACGCCCTGCGCCACGCCGCCGGCGCCACCCGGGTGAGCGTCGGCTTCGCGGCCCGGGGCAGCGGTGCCGCCGTCACGGTGGCGGATGACGGCCCGGGCTTCCCGCCGGAGACCGAGGCCCTGTTCGAGCGCTTCCGGCGCGGGGACGGCCCCGGCCCGGCCCCGGCGGGGTTCGGGATCGGGCTCGCCCTGGCGCGCTGGGTCGTTGAGCGCCATGATGGGACGATCCGCCTGGAATCGGGTGGGCCGGGAGCCAGGGTCACCCTGGAGCTGCCCGGCGACGAGACGAGGGAGGATGCGGCGTGAGACGGCGACCGGGACGGCGCGCATGACCAGCGTGCTCATCGTCGAGGACGACGGCGACATCCGCGCCATGCTGGCCCGGGGCCTGAGCGCCGAGGGGTTCGCCGTCGACCTCGCCGGGGGCGTCGACGAGGCGCTCGCGGCCGCCCGCGAGCGGGTGCCGGAGGCGGTGCTCCTCGACAACATGCTGCCGGACGGCTCGGGCCACGACGTCTGCCGTTCGCTCCGCGAGGGCGGCTATCCGGGGGCGATCCTTTTCCTGAGCGCCAAGGACGAGGTCGGCGACCGGGTCGACGGCCTGGCGGTCGGGGCCGACGACTACATCGTCAAGCCGTTCGTGTTCGACGAGCTGCTCGCCCGCCTGCGCACCCACCTGCAGCGCCGCCGCGCCGCCGGCGAGGCCCGCACCCTGGTCAGCGCCGGGCGCCTCTCCCTCGATCTCGCCACCCGGCAGGTCCGCTTCGGCGAGATCACCGCCCGCCTGACCCAGCGCGAGGCCGAGCTGCTCGCGATCCTGATGGAGCAGGCGAGCCGCCCGGTCACCCGGGGCGACATCTTCGACCGGCTCTGGGCGAGCCAGGGCGGCCTCTCCCTCAACGTGGTCGACGTCTATGTCGGCTACCTGCGCACCAAGCTCGCCGACATCGTCCGGGCGGGCGGACCGAGCCTCGTCACGGTGCGCGGCCGCGGCTTCATGCTCGACCTGCACGAGGCTGGATTTCGCCAATGACGAAATTATTTTGGGGGCAATGGATCCGCCTAAATCCATGCGGTTCCTGCACAATAAGACCGGTCTGAGAACCGGCCTCCCCGCTGGCTCCGCCAAATCGGCAAAATAGCGCTTGCGCTCCGGGCTCCGATTGCCGATATATCCCGGGTGACAGAAAATACTGTCATCTCAACGTCTTAGGAACCTCTTAGAGGGTCCGCCCGCTCAGGAGAAACGCCATGAAGTGGTCGCTGCCCGTCGTCGCCGAGGTCTGCGTCGGCATGGAAGTCACCTCTTACGAGTCCGCCGAGATCGATCCCTTCAACTAAGGGCCCGTCCGGTCCGCGCCTCCGGCGGTCGCCGCCGGACGGCGCTCGTGCGGTCAATCGCCAGAAGCCCGGCCGCCGGAAGAAACCGGCCTCGACGAGCCGGACCGTCCGCCGAGGTCGAAGGAGGAACGCCATGAAGTGGTCGCTACCCGTCGTCGCCGAGTCCCTCGTCGGCATGGAAGTCACCGCTTACGAATCGGCCGAGATCGATCCCTTCAACTGAAGGATCCGGCCGCACGCCCCTCACTCGCAGAGAGCCGCACCGGGACGGACATGCAGGCCATCGTTCTGGGGTCCGGGGCGGGCGGGGGCGTGCCGCAGTGGAACTGCCGCTGCCCGATCTGCGCCATGGCCCGGGCAGGCGACCGCCGGGTCCTGCCCCGCACCCAGTCGAGCCTGGCCGTCTCCGCCGACGGCGACGGCTGGCTCCTGGTGAACGCCTCGCCGGACATCCGCCAGCAGCTGAGCGAGACGCCCGCCCTGCACCCGCGGGAAGGCCTGCGGCACTCGCCGATCCGGGCGGTGCTGCTCACCAACGGCGACGTCGACCACGTGGCCGGCCTGCTCACCCTGCGCGAGGGCCAGCCCTTCCGCCTTCACGCGACACGCGGCATCCTCGACTCGATCGCGCAAAACCGCGTCTTCGACGTGCTGGCCCCCGGCGTGGTGGAGCGGACGGAGATCGCGCTCAACGAGCCCTTCTCGCCGGTGCCGGGCCTCGCCGTCACCCTGTTTCCAGTCCCCGGCAAGGTGCCGCTCTGGCTCGAGGACGGCACGCCGGAGATCGGCGCCGAGACCGAGAGCACGGTGGGGGCGATGATTGAGGCGGGAGCGAAGCGCCTCGCCTACGTGCCGGGCTGCGCCCGCGTCACCGAGGGCCTGAAGCACCGGATCGCCGGGGTCGACGCGCTCCTGTTCGACGGCACCGTGCTCGCCGACGACGACATGATCCGGGCCGGGGTCGGCACCAAGACCGGCTGGCGCATGGGCCACGTGCCGATGACCGGCGAGAACGGCTCGGTGGCGGCCCTCGCCGACGTGCCGGTCGGGCGGCGGGTGTTCGTGCACATCAACAACACCAATCCGGTGCTGGTCGAGGGGTCGGAGGAGCGCCGGGGCGTCGAGGCGGCGGGCTGGACGGTCGCGCATGACGGGCTGGCCCTGAGCCTGTGAGCGGGTGCGCGCCGGCCGGCGCCGTCCACGGGCACTTTGGTCGCCCTTGACCGTCCCTCACGGCGGATCAATCTCCCGGTCACGGGACCGCCGACAACGAAGAAACCGGACACGCCAGGACGCCCGACGCCATGACCGCTTCCCTCGCCGAGATTCCCGTCAGCGCCGCCCCGCCCCCGGTGGACACCGCCGACCGCCTGCTCTCCCCGGCCGAGCTCGAGGCGGCGCTTCGCGACATCGGCGCGCGGCGCTACCACAACCTGCACCCGTTCCACCGCCTGCTGCACGACGGCAAGCTCGACAAGAACCAGGTCCGGGCCTGGGCGCTCAACCGCTACTACTACCAGGCGATGATCCCGGTGAAGGACGCCACGCTGCTGGCCCGGCTGCCGGACGCGTCCTTACGCCGGATCTGGCGCCAGCGCATCGTCGACCACGACGGCGACCACGAGGGCGACGGCGGCATCGAGCGCTGGCTCAAGCTCGCCGAGGGCGTCGGCTTCGACCGCGGCTACGTCCTCTCGACCAAGGGGATCCTGGCGGCGACCCGCTTCTCGGTCGAGGCCTACGTGCATTTCGTGGCCGAGCGCTCGCTGCTCGAGGCCATCGCCTCCTCGCTCACCGAGATGTTCTCGCCGACCATCATCTCGGAGCGCGTCGCCGGGATGCTGAAGAACTACGACTTCATCACCCGCGAGACCCTGTCCTACTTCGACAAGCGCCTGACCCAGGCGCCCCGGGACGCGGACTTCGCCCTCGACTACGTGAAGCGCCACGCCACCACGCCGGAGCTGCAGGCCCGAGCCCTCGACGCGCTGCGCTTCAAGTGCAGCGTGCTGTGGACCCAGCTCGACGCGCTCTACTTCGCCTACGTGGCGCCCGGGATGATCCCGCCGGATGCCTGGCGCCCGGGCGAGGGCCTGCGCCCGGGAGCCGACGCGACGGGGAGCGCCGCCGCATGAGCCTGACCCCCGACAGCGTGCCGCGGCTGCCCCGCGGCGTGCGGATGCGCTTCGATGCGGTGCGCAACGCTCACGTGCTGCTCGCGCCCGAGCGCACCTTCGATCTCGACCAGAACGCCGTCGCGGTGCTGACCCTCGTCGACGGCGCGCGCAGCATCCGGGCAATCGCGGACGCCCTGGCGCAGCAATACGAGACCGACCGCGGCATCATCGAGCCCGACGTCATCACCATGCTGGACGGCCTCCTGCTCAAGCGCGTGCTCGAGACCGTGCCGGCGCCGTGAGGTCGGGAGAGACTCGCTGGGAGGGAAACCCATGAACGCCGTCCCGCCTGCCGGCCCCCCCGCCCTGCCGGCCCCGATCGGGCTCCTCGCCGAGCTGACGCATCGCTGCCCGCTGCGCTGCCCGTACTGCTCGAACCCGCTCGAGCTCGACCGTCGCTCCGCCGAGCTCGACACCGCGACCTGGCGGCGGGTGCTCGCCGAGGCGGCGGCGCTCGGCGTGCTGCACGTCCATCTCTCGGGCGGCGAGCCGACGGCGCGGCAGGACATCGTCGAGATCACCCGCGCCTGCGCCGAGCTCGGCCTCTACTCAAACCTCATCACCTCCGGGGTGGCGGGGGCGCTCAGCAAACTCGACGCCCTCTACGACGTCGGGCTCGACCACGTGCAGCTCTCGGTCCAGGCCGCGGAGGCCGCCAATGCCGAGCGCATCGGCGGCCTCAAGGACGCGCAGCCGCAGAAGTTCGCCTTCGCCGAGCGGGTGACGGCGCTGGGCCTGCCGCTGACGCTCAACGCCGTGATCCACCGCGGCAACATCGCCGAGGTGCCGGCGCTGATCGACCTCGCGGTCCGCCTCGGCGCCAAGCGCCTGGAGGTGGCCCACACCCAGTATTACGGCTGGGCCTACGTCAACCGCGCCGCCCTGATGCCGGCCAAGGCCGACGTCGATCGCTCCATCCGCACCGTCGAGGAGGCCCGCGAGCGGCTGAAAGGCCAGCTCGTCATCGACCTCGTGGTGCCGGACTACTACGCCAAGTACCCCAAGGCCTGCGCCGGCGGCTGGGGACGGCGGCTGATGAACGTCACCCCCACCGGCAAGGTGCTGCCCTGCCACGCCGCCGAGACGATCCCCGGCCTCGCGTTCTGGCACGTCCAGGACCATTCCCTGGCGGAGATCTGGACCCGCTCGCCGGCCTTCGAGGCCTATCGCGGGACCGCCTGGATGAAGGAGCCCTGCCGCTCCTGCGACCGGCGCGAGAAGGACTGGGGCGGCTGCCGCTGCCAGGCCCTGGCGCTCGCGGGCGATCCGGCCGCCACCGACCCGGCCTGCTCGCTCTCGCCCCTCCACGGCAAGGTCCAGGCCCTGGCGGTCGCCGAATCGGCGCTGGAGACCGCGCCGGACTACCAGTACCGCACCATCGGCGGCGCCCCCCGCGTCGCCATGCCCGAGGGAGCGCCCGTGTGAGACGCCTCGTCCTGGCGGCATTCCTGGCCGCCCTTGCCCTTCCAGCCCCGGCGCAGACCGTGTCGCAGCAGACGGCGCCGCCTCAGGGCGGGCCGGCCGGAGAGGCGCCGCCCAACGCCGCGACTCTGCTGTTCGAGACCAACCAGCTCGGGAACGCCCCGGCCGGCGGTACCTTGAGCTACCGCTACACCCGCTTCAGCGGCATCGCGGGCGCACCGTTCGGCCCGCCGGTCGAGGACCGCATCCGCGAGCAGGTGGCGCCAGGCCCGAACCCGGAGACCCGCAACCTCCGGGTCGAGATGTTCTCCGGCGAGCGCCGGATGCCGACCGCGACCTACGAGGACGTCCCGGGCAACCCGGTGCTGGTGCGCTTCCTGGAGCACCACCTCGAGGACCTCGCCAAGGTGCTCAAGGGCAACCCGCGCTACATCAAGAACGCCATCCGCCGGTCCCTGCGCGAGGCCGCCGCGGTGACCCCGGCCGAGGTCGAGGCCGACGGGGCGAAGCGGCCGGGCTGGCGCGTGGTGGTGCGGCCCTTCGCCGACGACCCGGTGCGGGACCGCCTGCGCGGCTTCGAGAGCCTGACCTACACCTTCGTGGTCGCGCCCGCGGTCCCCGGCCAGATCGTCTCGATCGACGCCCGGGCCACGAGCCCGGACGGAGGAATTCTGCTGCAGGAAACGCTGACCTATGAACCGAACGCTGGCTGAGCTGGCCCTCGCCGCGGGCCTCGTGATCGCGGCGGGCCTCGCCCCCGCCCGGGCCGACGACAACGACTACCCGACCGAGGCGCGGGCCGATTACGTCTTCGGCTGCATGGCGGCCAACGGCCAGACCCGCGAGGCGCTGACGAAGTGCGCCTGCTCGGTCGACGCCATCGCGGCGATCCTGCCCTACGACAAGTACGTGCAGGCCTCGACCATCCTAGGGATGCGCCAGGGCATCGGGCAGCGCGCCAACGAGTTCCGCTCCACCAAGATCTTCGACGACAAGGTGGCCGAGCTGCGCCGCGCCCAGGCCGAGGCGGAGATCCGCTGCTACCGGCCGAGCGCGAACTGAAGCCGGTCGGCCCGCGCGGGCGCCAGCGCCGCGCTCCCGGCGAGCTCGACGCGGTTCCGGCCGCGGCGCTTGGCCTCGTAGAGCGCCCGGTCGGCCCGGCGCAGGAGCGCGTCGACCTCCGCGCCGGCGCCGGCGCCCGCGAGGCCGGCGCTGACCGTGAACGAGAGGGCGGCGCCGTCGACCTCGACCGTCATCCGCGCCACGGCGGCCCGGAGCGCTTCGGCGAAGGCCAGGGCCCGGTCCGGGCCGCACGGGAGCAGGCAGGCGAATTCCTCGCCGCCGAGCCGGCCGGCCGCCGCCCTCGCGGTCCGGTGCCGCGGCGGCGCCGCGTCGAAGGTCCGCGCATCGAAGCTCCGAACTTGGCGCGTCATCTCCTCGGAGAAGGCCCGCAGCGCGGCATCGCCGGCGGCGTGCCCGTGCCCATCGTTGATCGCCTTGAAGTGGTCGATGTCCAGCATCAGCAGTGCGGCCGGCTCCCGGTCGCGGACGATCAGGTCCGACGCCGCCTCAAGGAAGGCGCGCCGGTTCAGCAAACCGGTCAGCGAGTCCGTCCTCGCCGCCCGGTGCTGTTGCAGCGCCTCGGTGTCGAGCTCCAGCGTCGTCACCGCGATGATCATGATGAGGTAGGTGATCAGGTTCACGAGGAGCATGAGCGCGCTCCACTGGTTCGGCTCGAACAGCGGAGCGACGACCACCGGGTTGAACATCGAGTAGACGATGGTCCAGACCGAGAGCGAGGCGTGGACGAGCAGGACCGCGCCGGCCATCAGGCGGCCGAAGCGCAGCCCGAGCCGCCCCGCCCGGAAGAACTCCAGGCACATGGCGACGGAGTAGCCGGCGATGATGGCCGAGGCCACGGCGTTGCGGGCCTGCTCGGCCTCGTAGAGCGCGGGCACCAGGCAGGCCATCGTCCAGGCAACGGAGCCGATCCACAGCGTCCAGGTCCGCCCCCGCCTGCGGGCGACGATGCGGACGGCCGCCAGGAAGAAGGCGAAGGTCTGGATGAAGCAGACCAGCGCCAGCCAGATCGCGACCCAGTCCGGCGCGGCGTTCCGGGACATGAACAGGAGGCAGCCGAAGGTCGCGATCCCCGACGAGGCCGCGAGCCAGAGATAGATCTCACGGCTCCTCCGCGACAGCCAGGCGAGCAGGAAGTAGAGGCTCATCACCAGGTCGATGACCGCCGAGGTGATGAACAGCGTCGGAAGATCGAGCGTCATGAGTGGGTCGTCTCCGCGCGGATGCAACTTCTGCTCGTCAGAAGTGAGGGCGGTTGCACCAGGCAGCCCGAGTCCCGCACCGCCTTCCTTAAAGGGAGGATCTGACGGCCGCGATGCTTCGACCGGTAAAATACGAGAGATCGCGAGGGGGCGATAGTGATGCTGGCCTCGTCCTCGCCGCAGCGCCGACGCCACCACGAGATTGCTGTGATACCCTCGCGCCTTCGCATCGACACGTCGATGCGAAGGCGTCCGGCGCATCAGCGCCGGCGCCCGTTCGGGCTTGCCTTGCGCCTCCGAACGGGTCCGTTCGAAGGCGCGGCGGTATGAGACGCCTACCGCTTCCACCCACCGCGACGGGGCTGCGCGCGATCCGGGCAGATTTGTCCGTCCGGTTTCGTTAGGTCTTGTCGGGGGCGGCGCGTCCGGCGGTGCGGCGGCACCCGACCCGCCCGGAACCGGGAGGCGCGGCGGCCGATTCCCTGCGCGGCGAAGCGGAGGCCGACGATGACCGAGCGGGCGAGCGGCGGAAGCGAAGGGGGAGCGCGGGTGCTGGTGGCCGGGGCCACCGGCGGCCTCGGCGGCCGCATCGTCCGGGCGCTCGCGGCCGGCGGCACGCCGGTGCGGGTCGTGGTGCGGCCGGGCACCCCGGCGGCCCGGACGGAGCCGCTGCGGCGGCTGGGGGCGGAGGTCGTCGCGGTGGACCTCCACCACGCCGTGACGGTGCGGGACGCCTGCGCGGACGTCACCTGCGTGGTCTCGGCGCTGAACGGCCTCGCCGGGACGATGCTCGACGCCCAGACCGTGCTCCTCGACGCCGCGGCGGCGGCCGGGGTGGCGCGCTTCATCCCCTCCGACTTCGCCCTCGACTTCACGCAGACCGCACCCGGCCGCAACCGCAACCTCGATCTGCGGAGGGAGTTTCACGCCCGGCTCGACCGGGCCCCGGTCCGCGCGACCTCGGTGCTGAACGGCGCCTTCATGGACATGCTCACCGGCCCGATGCCGCTGATCCAGTTCGGCCTTCGGCGCGTCCTGTGCTTCGGCGATCCCGACCAGCCCCTCGACTTCACCGCGATGGACGACGTCGCCGCCTACACGGCCCGGGCCGCCCTCGACCGGGAGGCGCCGCGGATCCTGCGCATCGCCGGCGCGGTGACCTCGGCCCGCGGCCTGGCGCAGGTCGCGGGCGAGGCGACGGGCGAGCCCTTCGGGATCCTGCGCCTCGGCGGCCCCAGCCTCCTGACCCCGATGATCGCCCTCGCCCGCACCCTCGCCCCCGGGCGGAGCCAGGTGTTTCCGGCCTGGCAGGGGATGCAGTACCTGCGCGACATGTTCGAGGGGCGGGGCAAGCTCGATCCCCTCGACAACGGCCGCTATCCGGGTCTGGCCTGGACCGGGGTGCGGGAGGTGCTCGACCGGCGCTGAGGCGGTTGCGGCTCCGCCCGCGGGCCGGCACTCTGGGTGCCTGTGTTCGGCGGGGATGCGCGATGAAGCGGCTCATCGGGGTGGCGCTGGCGGCGGGGCTCCTCGCCCGCCCGGCGGCGGCGGACGACCTCTCGCTCTGGTCGCTCTACGACCAGAAGCTCCGGTCGGCGAAGTACATCGATCTGACCCACGCCTTCGCGCCGGTGCAGCCGGTCTGGCCGGGGTTCTCCGGCGCCCGCTTCAAGCCGGCCCGGGCTGGCCGCACCCTGGAGGGGTTCGCGCGTGAGGGCGACGTCTTCACCTACGAGACCCACGGCTTCGTCGCCACCGCCTACGACCTGCCGACGGACCAGTACGGCACCCAGCTCGACCCGCCGGCGCACTGGAACCCCCGCGGCGCGACGATCAGCGACCTGCCGGCGACCTACACCCTGCGGCCCCTCGCGGTGATCGACATCTCGCAGAAGGCCGCCCGCGACGAGGGCTACCACCTCCAGGTCGCCGACATCGCGGCCTGGGAGGAGAAGCACGGCCGCATCCCGGAGGGCGCCGTGGTGATGGTGCGCTCCGATTGGTCGAAGCGCTGGGCCGAGGCGGAGCGCTTCCGGCAGAAGCCGTTTCCCGGCGTGAGCCTCGCGGCGCTCAAGTTCCTGCACCTGGAACGAAAGATCCTGTTCCACGGCCACGAGCCCCTCGACACCGACACGACGCCGAATCTCGAGGGCGAGGCCTGGCTGATGCACAACAACTTCGCGCAGGCCGAGGGTGTGGCGAACCTCGACCAGGTGCCGGAGGCCGGGGCGCTGGTCGCCATCGGCTTCGCCAAGCCGCTCGGCGGCACCGGGGGCTACGCCCGCTACGTCGCCATCGCGCCGGCGGGCTGGCCGCACGGCGTCAGCGTCGACGCGGCGCCGGGCGCGCCGCTGCCGCTCCAGCCCGCTCCCCTGCGGCGCGATGCCGACGGGGTGATGCGGCCGACGGGACCGTGAGGAGGACAATGATGCAGGACCGCCTGTCCCCCGCGGCGTTCCGGCTTTTCCAAGAGGGCCGACCCGACGAGGAGCGCTGGGAGCTGATCGATGGGACGCCCGTCATGATGACGCCGCCGCTCATCGACCACAACCGGATCGCCAGCACGCTCGAGCGCCTGCTGAACGATGCGCTGGAGCGGCACGACCCGGACCGCGAGGCGGTGCAGCGCCCGGGCCTGGAACTCGGGCTCGGATCCGCGGCGCTGGCGGCCCTGGGCTTCGGCACCGCCTACCGGCCGAAGCCCGACGTGGCGGTGATCGACTACGACCCGGTGCCCGGTCGCCGTTTCGTCGACCGGGCCTACCTGCTGGCCGAGGTGGTGTCCGGCACCGACGACGAGCCGGTGCTGCCCGGCGGCCTGCCCTGGATCGAGGCCAAGGCCCGGCTCTACCGGGCGCACGCGACCTGCCGGGCGGTGCTCATCATCGAGCAGCGGCGGATCGAGATCGCGGTCTGGCGGCGCGGCGCGGGTGGCTGGGAGGAGCAGCGTCTCACCGACGCGGAGGCGGTGCTGGAACTGCCGGAATTCGGCCTCGCATGCCCGGCCGGATCGCTCTACGCCGGCACGCATCTGCGGCCGCGGCGGCGATCCGCCTGATCGCCGCTTCCCCGCTCGCGAGGGGGGCCGGGCCGTCACCCGCCCATGGCGCTGCACAGCTCCACCAGCACGCCGTCCCCGTCCCGCACATAGGCGACGACCTGGCCCCAGGGCTTCGTCACCGGTTCGGCCACCGGCACCGCGCCCGCCGCCACGGCCCGGGCGAAGGCGGCCGGGACGTCGTCGGCGATCAGGCCGATCTCGAAGCCCGCCGGCGCCTCGGCGCGGCGGTTCGGGCGGAAGCCGGGGCAGGTCTGCGCCACGAACCCCTCCTCCGCGAAGGCGAGGGCTGTTCCCCCGGTCTCCATCTCGGCGTACTGCCCGCTCTCGTGGACGAAGCGCGGCGCCAGCCCGAAGGCGCGCTCATGGAACGCGACGCTCGCCGCCACGTCCGGGACGTACAGGATCACGTAGCCGAGGCGCACCCGCTCCCCCCTACCGGCAAAGCGCCGTCACGTACCACCGCCCGCCGGGAAAGTCTGCGTGAACACCCGCCCCTCGGTGTCCTTGGCCGCCACCGTCACCGGCTCGGCGTTGCCCGCGAAGGAGAAGCGGAAGGTCGGGTCCTCGCTGAGCGAGATGCCGCCGGTCATGGCGAAGAGCGGCGTGTCGCCCTGGCGCACGCTCAGGGATTCGACGAACCAAGCCGGGGTGTAGAGCCGGGTCACCTGGTCCATCTGCAGGCCGGAATAGTTGGGGTGGCGGACCTGGACCTGCGCCTCGCCGCGCTCCGCGAAGGCGCGGAAGCGCATCTGGCCGAGATGGGCCTTGGCTTCGGCAGGGTCCTTCACCGCCGGGGCCGAGCAGCCGCCCGCCGCCTTGACGTAGGCCTTCGTCATGTAGAGGCCGCCATCCTCGGTCTCGGCGATGGCGCGGACGTAGGAGTAGGAGTTCACCCGGATGCGGGTGGAGAGGTCGAAGCGCCGCTGGCTCTGCGCGAACCGGATCGTGCCGACCACCGGCGAGGGGTTCTCGTCCACCACCAGGGTCACGGCCTTGACCCGGCGGGCGTCGCCCTCCGGCAGGGCGATCCGGAGGGTCACCGGCACGATGGCGGCGTCCTCGGCGCGCTTGGGCGCCTCGAGGCTCACCAGCCCGGCCCCGTCGCCGATCGGGCGCTCGCCGAGGATGGTCGGGCGCAGCTCGGTCCAGGTCGTCTCGGGCCGCTCGTCCTGCGCCGCGGCCGGCCCGGCCAGGGCCGCGACGACGGCCAGGGCCGCTAACGCTCTCATGCCGACACTCTCATGGCGTTCTCCCGGATGCGGGCCCTGCCGGGCCTCTCTCAAGGCTTCGACCAATGTAGAGGACCGGCCGCCCCGGCACCAGGGTAAGTCCCTGAGCGGGCGCGATTTCACGCCTGGTCTCGCCGGATGGTGATCGGCCGCCCCGCCGTTGCGCGTGGGCGCGGGCCGGCCTATCCCGGGTCGGTCGCCCGCCCCAGGACCGCCGCCCCAAGACCGTCCGCCGAGGATCGCCGCCCGTGACCGCGCCATCCGCGTCTTCCCTCGCCGCCCTGCTGCCGGATCTCGGCCGCCGCACCCTGGTGATGGGCATCCTGAACGTCACCCCGGACTCGTTCTCGGACGGCGGTCGCTTCCAGGACCTCGACGCCGCCCAGGGGCAGGCCGCCCGCCTGATCGAGGAGGGCGCGGCCCTCCTCGACATCGGCGGCGAGTCGACGCGGCCCGGCCACACGCCGGTGCCGGCCGAGGAGGAGCAGGCCCGGGTGCTGCCGGCGATCCGGGCGCTGAGCCCTGCCCTCTCCGTCCCGATCTCGATCGACACCTACAAGGCCTCGACGGCGGAGGCCGCCCTGAAGGCCGGCGCCCGCATCGTCAACGACGTCTGGGGCCTGCAGCGGGAGCCGGAGATCGCCCGGGTCGCGGCCCATCACGGCGCCCCGGTGGTGGTGATGCACAACCGCGAGCGCGTCGATCCGAGCCTCGACATCGTGGACGAGATGCTGGCCTTCTTCGAGCGCTCGCTCGCCATCGCCCGCCGGGCCGGCATCCCGGATCGCGACATCGTGCTCGATCCCGGGATCGGCTTCGGCAAGAGCTGGGAGCAGCACCTCGAGGCCCTGCGGCGCTTAGCTGAGCTGAAGGCGCTCGGCTTCCCGCTCCTCGTCGGCGTGTCGCGCAAGTCGGTGCTCGGGCGCATCCACAACGCCGCGACCGCGCCGGCCGACCGGCTGTACGGCTCGATCGCCGCCCACGTCACGGCCGCGTCGCTCGGGGCCGACATCGTGCGGGTCCACGACGTGCGCCCCCACGTCGAGGCCTGCCAGGTGGTCGATGCGATCACGCGCCCCGCCGCCCGCGCCGGAGCCTGATTCCGTTGGACCGCATCCTGATCCACCGCCTCGCGGTCTTCGCCCGCCACGGCGTGCTGCCGGAGGAGGAGGTGCTGGGCCAGCGCTTCTACCTCTCGCTGGAGGCCCGTCTCGACCTGCGGGAGGCCGGCTGCCGCGACGACATCGCCGCCACGGTGAGCTACGCCGACCTCGCGGGCCTCGCCCACCGCATCGCCACCGAGCGCCGCTTCCGGCTGATCGAGGCCCTGGCCGAGACGATCGCCGCGGAGGCGCTCGCCGCCTTCCCGGCGCTCCAGGCCCTCACCGTGCGGATCGACAAGCCGAGCGCCCCGGTGCCGCTGGTGCTCGACGGCATCGCGGTCGAGATCACGAGGACGCGCCGTGGCTGAGGCCTATCTGGGGCTCGGCAGCAACCTGGGCGACAAGGCCGCGATGCTCGACGCCGCGGTGGCGGCGCTCGCCGCCACGCCCGGCATCGCCGTCACGGCCCGCTCGCGCAACTATCGCACCCTGCCCTGGGGCGACACCGACCAGGACTGGTTCCTGAACGCCGCGCTCGGCATCGAGGCGACGCTCTCGCCCCACGCCCTGCTCGAGGCCTGCCTGGCGGCGGAAGCCCGCCTCGGCCGGGTGCGGGAGCGCCGCTGGGGGCCGCGGGTGATCGACATCGACGTGCTGCACTATGCCGGCGCCACGGTCTCGGACGAGCGCCTGGTGCTGCCCCACCGCTTCCTGCGCGAGCGCGCCTTCGTGCTGGTGCCGCTCGCCGAGATCGCCCCGGACCTGCTGATCGGGGGCGAGACGGTGGAGCAGGCGCTGGCGCGGCTCGACCGGAGCGGGATCGAGCCGGTGGACGGCGATCCGCGAGGCGCTACACCGACCGCGTGATCCCGCCATCCACCCGCAGGTTCTGCCCGGTGATGTAGCCCGCCCCCTCGGAGGCCAGGAACGCCACCACCGCGGCGATCTCGTCGGCGCGGCCGTAGCGGCCGAGGGGCACGCGCTCGCGGATGCCCGGCTTCTCCGGCAGGCTGTCGATGAAGCCCGGGAGCACGTTGTTCATCCGGATGTTGTCGGCGGCGTAGCGGTCGGCGAAGAGCTTGGTGAAGGCGGCGAGCCCCGAGCGGAAGACCCCGGAGGTCGGAAAGGCCTGCTCGGGCTCGAAGGCCGCATAGGTCGAGATGTTGATGATCACCCCGCCTCCCTGGCGCTGCATGATCGGGGTGACGAGGCGGGTCGGGCGCACCACGTTGAGGAAGTAGACCTCCATGCCGCGGGTCCAGTCCTCGTCCGTCATGTCGAGGAGCGGGCCCTTCGGCCCGTGGCCGGCGCTGTTGACGAGCACGTCGACCCGGCCCCAGCGCTCCATCGTGCGGTCGACGAGGCGGGCGAGGTCGTCGGCCGACTGGTTCGAGCCCGTCACGCCGATCCCGCCGAGGGATTCGGCCAGGGCCTCGCCCTTGCCCGACGAGGACAGGATCGCGACGTGAAAACCCTCCGCCGCCAGCTTGCGGGCCGCCGCGGCCCCCATGCCGCTGCCGCCGGCGGTGACGATCGCGACGCGCGCGCTGCTCATGCTCCTGCCCTCGTTCTCGCTTCGAGACCCGCCTGCATGCCACGCCGCTGCGGGCGCGTCACGGCGCCGCCGGGCTGGCCCGCTCGAGGGGCAGGCCGGCCTCGCCCCAGCCGTCGCTGCCCTCCGGATACCAGTGGACGTGCCGGTAGCCGAGGGCGAGGGCGCGCCTGGCGGCGTTCCACGACATCCAGCATGCGCGCTGGCAGAAGATCACCACCGGCCTGCCCGGATCGCCCCCGGTCGCCGTCGCCAGCCCGTGGCGGAGATAGGCCTCGGTCTGCGGCGCCAGGGCGCCGAAGCCGGTATTGGGCAGCCAGTGGGCCCGCGGGATGCTGTCGTGCGGCGCATCGCGCCAGATCGTGCCGGGCGGCAGGGCGGTCGGCCGGGGCGGGCGCGGCAGCACGTCGACGAAGGCGGCGCCGGCCCGCCACAGCGCCTCGGCCTGCGGCGTCGAGACGACCGTGGCGCCGCGCAGGGTCGCGGGCGTCGGGCTGCGGTAATCCTCCTGCCGGTAATCGTCGGGCTCCGGCGGGGCCTCGGCCCGGATTCCGGTCGCGGCCAGGACCAGCAGCAGCGCCGCGAGGACCGGCCTCACGGCTTCGCGTCGGCGGGCAGCAGCCGGTTCTCCTCCTCGTCGAGGAGCGGCACCGCGTAGTCGCGCAGGACCGCCTCGATCTCGGCCCGGCGCTTGCGGAGCGCTGTGTTGAGGACCCGCTTCCACTCGTTCTCGCCGTGCCGCACCCCCATGGCGATGCGGTAGGCGAGCGGCGGCCGGTCGGGCTCGTGCAGCAGCGGCACCACCTCCATCGCGGTGCCGCTCTGCCGGGCGAGCCAGCCGGCGGCAGGCCCCCACAGCACCGCGGCGTCGAGCTTGCCCGACGCGACGTCGGCGACGATCTCGGCCGAGACGGTCTGGTGCTTGCGCGCGGGATCGAACTGGTAGGGCGGATAGGGCTTCATCGTCGGCACGAGGCCCACCGCTCCCATCCGGTCGACCGGCGGCGTGCCGACGATGACTCCGATCGCCCGGCCCTTGAGGCGCGGGTCGTCGAGCCCGGTCACGCCGTCGAGGGTGCCCTTGCGCGAGACCAGCACATAGGCCGAGCGGTAATAGGGGTTGGTGTGCTGCACCAGCTCGCTGCCGAAGGCCGAGCCGACGATGACGTCGCACAGGCCGGTGCCGAGGGTGTTGCGCACGAAGCCCGGCCCCTGCGTGAGCCAGTAGGAGCGCAGCTTCACCTTCAGCTCGTCGGCGAGGATCGCCGCGATGCGGTTCTCGAAACCGTCCCCCTGGCGCTCGGAGAACGGCATGTTGCCGGGATCGGCGCAGACCCGCAGGGCATCGGGCGTGACGAGATCCGGCAGGGACTGCGCCCGCGCCGGAGCGGCCAGCGCGAGGCCGGCCGCCAAGCAGACCTGCATTGGCAGGCCGACGCTTCGTCTGCTCAGCGTCTCGTTGCGTCGCCGGCTTTTGCCGCCGAACCGGGAACCGCTTCTGCGGAACCCGCTTGGCAGGAGAGTCGAGGGGATCGCCCGCGTCATCAGCCGCCCAGGCACTCCTTCTCCTGCTTGCGCGCCGCCTCCGGCTTGTCCTCCTTGTCGCCCGGCCGCACCCGGCCGAGCGCCCCGGCGGCGCGAGCCTTCAGGTAGACGTAGATGTCGTCCATGTAGCAGGTGACGTTCTTGTTGTCGCCGAAGGCCGGCATGACCTTCTGGGTCGAGGCGTTCACGTCCTGCTTGCCGCCCACGACGATGCCGACGAACTCCTCGTAGGAGAGGTACTTCAGCGAATCCTTCAGCGCCGGGGCGTAGGTCGAGCCCATGCCGTCCGGGCCGTGGCAGACGTGGCACTCGGCGTGATAGCGGCGGTAGCCCGAGTAGGTGTACCAGTCGACCTTCTTGCCGGTGTCGGTGATGTGGAAGGTCGGGGTGCCGGCGGCGTCGAAGTACTTGCCGTCCTCCACCTTCGCGGCGGCGTCCTTGGCGAGCAGCTTCTCGTCGGGCTCGGCGGTCTTGTCGTTGGGGTTGAGCTGGTTGGCCAGCGCGGGGTCGGCTTTCTTGGCGTCCTCAGCATGTACGGCAACCATCGCGACGGTTGCTAGGGCGAGGCCGGCCGCGAACGGCCGCAGGACAGCTTTGCTGAGGTCACGCAACGGACGTTTCTCCCTGACATCTTTGGGCGGCCGCCGCAGACGCCGCGGCACCGCCGTCGTCATCGTCATCTAATCATGAGTGAGCCGGCGCGGGAACCCGCGCCGGCCCGGACTTAGGTCTGAGATGCTTTCGTCGGAGACCTGAGCCCGGGGCCCGTAGGCCCCGGCTCCTTCGTGCGTCGCGGTCCGCGGCCGGTCAGTTCGGCAGGTTGAAGATCGTCAGCTGGCCGCCGAGGTTGGTGTAGTTCGACAGGGCCGCGTAGCCGCCGACCGCGCCGAGGCCGGCATTCGGGTCGGTGAGGCCGGCGGCCAGACCGATGCCCGCCCAGCCGCCGACGCCCGACAGGACGGCGATGTGCTGCTTGCCCTTGTGCTGGTAGGTCATCACGTTGCCGATGATGCCCGACGGGGTCTTGAACTTGTAGAGTTCCTTGCCCGTCTTGGCGTCGACCGCCTTCAGGTAGCCTTCCAGCGTGCCGTAGAAGACCACGTCGCCGGCGGTGGCCAGCGCCCCGGACCAGACCGAGAACTGCTCGGGGTTCGACCACTTGATCTTGCCGGCGAGGTTGTCCCAGGCGATGAAGTTGCCCATGCCGCCGTGGCTGTTGGGCGCCGGGTACATCGACAGGGTCGCGCCGACATAGGGCTGGCCCGGGGTGTAGCTCACCCGGAACGGCTCGTAATCCATGCAGACGTGGTTGGTCGGCACGTAGAACAGGCCGGTCTTGGGCGAGTAGGCCGCCGGCTGCTGGTCCTTGGTGCCGAGCGCCGCCGGGCAGATGCCCTTCGAGTTGGTGTCCTCGCCGTTCTGGTCGGTCGAGTACTTGGCGACCACGAGCGGCCGGCCGTAGGTCTTCGAGGACTTGTCCATGTCGACCTTGGTGGCCCAGTTCACCACCGGGTCGAACTTCTCCGCCACCAGCAGCTCGCCGGTGGCCCGGTCGAGGGTGTAGCCGAAGCCGTTGCGGTCGAAGTGGGTCAGGAGCGGCCGCTCCTTGCCGTCGACCTTCTGATCCGTGAGGATCATCTCGTTGATGCCGTCGTAGTCCCACTCGTCGTGGGGGGTCATCTGGTAGACCCACTTCGCCATGCCGGTGTCGGCGTCACGGGCGAAGATCGTCATCGACCACTTGTTGTCGCCCGGGCGCTGCTTCGGGTTCCAGGTCGAGGGGTTGCCGGTGCCGTAATAGACCAGGTTCAGCTTCGGGTCGTAGGAGTACCAGCCCCAGGTCGAGGCGCCGCCGGTCTTCCACTGGTCGCCTTCCCAGGTCTTGATCGACGAGTCCTTGCCGACAGGCTTGCCGAGCTCGGTGGTCTTCTCCGGATCGATCTTCATCTCGGCGTCGGGGCCGACGTTGTAGGCGCGCCAAGCCTGCTTGCCGGTCTTGAGGTCGTAGGCGGTGATGTGGCCGCGGATGCCGTACTCGGCGCCCGAGATGCCGACGATCAGCTTGTCCTTCACCGGCATCACGGTGGCGGTGTTGGTCTCGCCGATCTTCGGATCGCCGTTCTGCACCGACCAGTTCACCTTGCCGGTCTTGGCGTCGAGCGACACGATGGTGGTGTCGGCCTGGTGCAGGATGACCGCACCGTCGGCATAGGCGAGGCCGCGGTTCACCGTGTCGCAGCACATCACCGGGATGACGTTCGGGTCCTGCTTCGGCTCGTACTTCCAGATGATCTTGCCATCCTGGTTGAGGTCGAGCGCGTAGACGATGTTCGGGAACGGCGTATGCACGAACATCACGTCGCCGACCACCAGCGGGGCGCCCTCGTGGCCGCGCAGCACGCCGGTCGAGAAGGTCCAGGCCACCTGCAGCTTGTTGACGTTGCCCGTGTTGATCTGGTCGAGCTTCGAGTAGCGCGTGTTGGCGTAGTCGACGGTCTGCAGGACCTGCTCGGCCGGATTGGCCGAACGCTTCAGCACGTCGTCATTGGCGAGGGCCGAGGTCAGGGCCGGGACGACGCCGAGAATGCCTGCACTCACCGCAAGGAGATGGACCGCTCTCATGGATTCCTCCGACAGGTGCATTCCGCCGCCCGCCCCGGACGGGACGCAACGGACCGATTCCTGTTGTTTGCGTTTGGGGACGTCGATGGCTTCGGCAGCGTGTCACAACCGGCTGCCAGCGAACCTGGCGCGAGAGGGGCCCGGGCGGGCCTTGCCGTGTCTGCGAACCGAACACCGCCTTCCCCTGGCGGCACCGTTGAAACCGAAGCTTGAAGGAACTCTAAGAGAAAATAGGACGCCGTCAACACACCAACCCGCCGCAGGCCCGCGACTTCGGACCGCGAAATTCATAACTAAGGTATACATCGCCCTGTGCGTTGCAGAGCAACATGAAAATTGTGCTATGCAACATCAACCGGATGTGTAGGGCGGCATTCGCGGGGCGGCAAGAGAGCTTCGCGGGTCGCGGCGGAATCGTGGGGCGCCGGCTACTCCCACTCCAGCTCCTGGTAGGCGGCGGTGGCGTTGCGGGGATTGAAGTCGTCGAACAGGGCCCAGTCCCGCGCCGCGCCGGCGGCGGCGCGGCCGGCCTCCCCGATCGGCGTCCCGTCTCGCACCATCGCCCGGACCTGCATCTCGAGGTCCGCGAGGTAGCGGGCGATCGGGCCTGCGGCGGCCGGCCACGGGACGGCGGCGGGGCCGTGGCCGGGCACGACCCGGGCGGCGGGCCGCGCGCCGAGCCGGCGCAGCACCGCGATCCAGCCGGAGAGCCGCCCGTCGAGGGCCGGCACGTGGCCGACGAACAGCAGGTCGCCGAGGAACCAGGTGTCGGTCGCCTCGTCGCGCACCGTCAGGTCGCTGTTGGTGTGGGCGGTCGGCCAGGCCTCGAGGTGCAGCACCCGCCCGCCGAGGTCGAGGCCGAGGGTGTCCGAGACCAGCCGCGTCGGGGGCACGATGCGGGTACCTGCGAAGTCTGGGCCGATGAGGTCGGCATTGGCCCGCAGGTATCCTTCCGCCCGCGCCGCCAGGGCCTCCGGCAGGGCCTGGTGACCGACGAAGGTCGTCCCCTCCCCGGCGAAGGCGGCGTTGCCGAGCACGTGGTCGGGATGGACGTGGGTGTTGATGACGTAGCGCACCGGCAGGGCGGTGCGCTGCCGGAGCGCCGCGAGGAGGCGCTGCCCCGCCCGCAGGCTGCCGCCTGTGTCGATCACCGCGACCGCGTCGCGGCCGATGACGAAGCCGACATTGGCGATGGCGCCGGCATTGCCGCGCCCGGCGAGGGCGTAGGGCGCCGCGTAGACAAAGATCCCGGGGGCGACTTCCTGCATCGGGAGAGGCGTCGCCCCCTCCGGCGCCTCTCCGGCCCGGGCCGGGCCCCCGAGGAGAGCCAGCAGGAGGACGAGGGCAGCCGCCGCCCTCACGCCTCGGTCCCGATCTCCGCGTCCCCGGGCTGGGGGGGCGCCAGGGGGGTGAACAGCCGGCGGTCGGGCTTGATGTCGAGGAGCGGCGTCCCGTCGAGGCAGTCGAGGCCGCGCACGTGCAGCACGCCCTCCTCGACCCCGATCAGCGTGACGATGCTCGTGCCGATCGGGTTAGGCCGCACCGGCGAGCGCAGCGAGAAGGTGCCCCGGGTGGTGCCGTCGTTGGCCGGGCTCTGGCGCACCAGGTCCCGCCGGGAGCGGTCGAGCCAGTAGAGCACCTCGAGGCGCTCGTAGAGCGCGACGCCGTCCAGGGCCTCGCGCCAGGGGGGAAACACCTCGATCCGGCAGGCCGGCCCGTCCGCCCGGCCCTGGCGCGGGCAGCCGAGGCGGTCGGTCCAGGGGGTGCGGATGCGGCCGATGAAGACGAGCCCGGCATCCGTCGGGCTCGGCGCCTCCACCGCGACCTCGCCAGCCCGGATCTCGTTCAGGCGCACCATGCGGCGGCTCCCTCCCCTCGCGAGCAGGCCGGGCCTCGACGGAGGTGTTCAGACTGCGCCGGCCCGACCTGCCGCCGGACCGACCCGCGGGGGCAGTCGCCAGGTCCGGCAAGGGAACCCTAAGCCGACTTGCGGGGGCAAGCCAACGCTTCGTCCGCCGATGTCCCGGGCCTGTCGCAGGTTTTCGCCGCGAAACCGGCCGCTTCCCACCTCGAAGCGCCCCGGCCCGGCGTCAGTAGGTGGCGAAGATCTCCGCCAGGGCGGCGGGGTCGCGGGTCACCGTGAGGGCGAGGGCCAGCAGGATGCGGGCCTTCTGCGGCGTGAGGTTGTCGGCGCTCAGGATGCCGAGCTCGGCGAGCCGGGTGGTCTCCGGCACCGCCCCGCTGCCGGCCCGGGTCGACTGCACCACCGTCACGCCGGCGGCGACGGCCCTCCCCAGGGCGTCGGCCTCGGCCGGCGGGGTCATGCCGGGGGCGAGCCCCGCCGAGACGAGGCCGCGGGCGCCCGCCGCCACGAAGGCCCGCACCGCCGTGCCGTCGGCATCCGCGTAGGCGTAGGAGATGTCGACCCGCGGCAGGGCGTCGAGGGCGCGGATGTCGAACGGCGTGCCGGGGGCGTGGCGGCGCTCCGGCCGGCGGTAGTAGCGCACGTGCGGGCCGTCGACCTGGCCGAGCACGCCGAAATCCGGCGTCCGGAAGGTCTGGAGCCGGGCGACCGAGGTCTTGGTCACCTCGCGGGCGGCCTGGATCTCGTCGTTGAGCACCACCAGCACGCCCCGCCCGCGGGAGGCCGGCGCCGCCGCCGTGCGCAGGGCGGCGACGAGGTTGAGGCCCGCATCGCTCGACAGGGCGCTGATCGGCCGCTGCGAGCCGACCAGCACCACCGGCAGGTCGACGGTCAGGGTGAGGCCGAGCGCGTAGGCGGTCTCCTCCAGGGTGGCGGTGCCGTGCCCGATCACGATGCCGGCGAGGTCCGGATGCTCCGCCGCCAGCTGCTCGCAGAGCAGGACCAGCCTCCGCCAGTCGGAGAAGCCGATGCCCGGGCTCGTCACCGCCCGGTAGCGCACCGGCACCACCTCGGCCACCGCGCGGACCTCCGGCACCCGCGCGAGGATCTCCTCCGCCTCCAGGCGCTCACCGCTGGCGGTGTAGTCGAGAATGTCCAGGCCGTCCCGGCCCACCGACGAGATCGTGCCGCCGGTGCCGATGAAGGCCACCTTGGGGAGTGCGGTCATGCTGATGATCTACCTCGTGCTCGCGCCCCCGGCCATCGCCTTGGCAGGATCCGTGCCGCCCGGCGCCTCGCGTGACGGACTGCCGCTGAGCGGGCCTCGACGTCTCGGGCTCGCCACGTCGGGGCTCGTACTGGTCGGTCCGGGATGGCTGGTGCCGGCGGAGGGGATCGAACCCCCGACCTTCGGTTTACAAAACCGCTGCACTACCGCTGTGCTACACCGGCGAGGGCCTGCAAGCCCTTGAAACGCAAACACGAGCTGCCCGACGACGGGCGGGTCTTTAGAGCCTCTGGGCGTGCCTGCGTCAAGGCGCAAAATCCGGCCCGCCCGTTCCTGTTCCGTTTCCGGCGAACGCGCGGATCAGGCGCGCTGCGACTGCAGGAACGCGATCGGGCCGGGGTGGATCCGGTCGAAGACGGCGGCCGTCAGGCGGCCGGTCCGCACCACGTCGGTGTCGAGGTTGGTGCGGTACCGGTGGATGTCCGGGGTGCCCGTGCTGCACGGCGTGTGCCCGTGGACGACGTGCTTGCCGAAATCGTACTCGGCGGACAGGAACGGCTCGCGGATCCACAGGCGGGCCTTCACGCTCGGATCGATGCCGGGACGGCCCGGCCGGAAGCCCGCGTGGACGTAGTAGCGCAGGGCGTCCTCGTGCACGGTCTTCAGCCCGGCGATCCAGCCCAGCTCCGGCGCCGGAAGGTCCGCGGCGCGCGCGACGCCGTAGGATTCGAGGGTCCGGCGGCCCCCGGTCCTGATCCACTCCTCGGCCCGGCGCGGGTCGTGCACGGCCCGCAGCAGGGCCGATTCCCGGTTGCCCATCAGGCACACGATCGCGTCGGGGTCCTGCGCCTGGAGCCGCCTGAGGATGCCGATCACCCGGGCGCTCTCGGAGCCCTTGTCGATGTAGTCGCCGAGGAAGACCAGCCGCCGCCGGCCCGCGCCGTGCGCCTCGATCCGGTCGAGCAGGCTCTCGAGCGCCTCCGCGCAACCGTGCAAGTCGCCGATGGCGTAGGTCAGCTCGTCCATGGACGTGTCGGTTTTCTCAGACGATGAGCGGCGCATGCGATCCAACCCGCAGCTGTCGTCGTCGTCGACCCCGCAGCGGAAACCCGGGACGGCTGGTCGAGAAATCGAGACGAGGTCGCGTCCGGCACTCCGTCAGCACCCCGGCCTGGCGCCGCACGGACATCCGGGCCGGCGCCGTCCTCGAGCGGGGCGAGGCGCAACGCTGGGGCGTCGGAGCCGGCGGGGAACGGAGGCGCTTTCGTTCTTGCCTGTCGCGGTCTTCTCGCCTTAACGCCTTGGTGTGACAAGACGATCGAGTGAGCTATGCCTGAGGAAGTAGCCAGGTCCCGCCGCGAGGCGGGCCTGCGGTTCTCGACCTGTGCCGCCGCTCCGTCCGGGCAGGACGGGTTCGGCGCGTATCACGACCTCTACGCGATGGTGGCGGATGTGGTGCGGCTCGACGGCGCCTTCGCGGTCGAGGTCACGGCCCAGCGCCTCCACGGCATGATCCTGTTCGACCGGCGGATGCAGGGGGTCGCCCACGTCCGCTCGCCCCGGCGGGTCGTCCGCGACGGCTTCGACCACTTCACGGCGCAGCTCGTCCTCGACGGCGCCCTGGCGGTCGGCACGCCCGGGGGCGTCCGGACCGCCGGGCCCGGGGAGATCGCCCTCATCGACATGAACCGGCCGATGGAGACGCGCGCGGCCTCGGCCCGCGTGCTCACGCTGTCGGTTCCCCGCGGCGAGGTCGAGGCGGCCATGCCCGAAACCGGGCGGCTGCACGGCGCCGTCCTGCCGCAGGACCGGTCCCGCCTCCTCGCCGGCTTTCTCGGCTCGCTCCTCGGCGACCTGCACCTCCACGGGCCGGGCGACCGCCAGCGCCTCGCGCGGGTCACCTCGGAACTCCTCGGCCTCGCCCTCTCGGGCCACGACCCGCAAGGGGCGGAGGCGGTGCAGACGGCGACCTCCGCCGCCTGCCGCCGGCGGGCGCGCCAGTACATCGACGCCCACCCGGCGGCCACGCCGGACGCGGTGGCCAAGGGCATCGGCGTGTCGCGCTCCGTGCTCTACCGCGCCTTCGAGCCGAGCGGCGGCGTCGCCCGCTACATCCGGACCCGTCGGCTGGCGCAGCTGCGAACCCTGCTGGCGCAGCCGGACGAGGGCGGCCGGATCGCGGATCTCGCCTATCGCTGCGGCTTCTCGAGCGAGTCCGATTGCAGCCGCGCCTTCAAGGTGGCCTACGGCCTCTCGCCGAGCGAGTTCCGGCGCCTCGGGCGGGAGGAAGGGGGGCAAGACGCCCTCCCCCGGCAGAGCTTCGCCGGCTGGTGGAACGACCTGCGCTGAGGCGGCGCGAGGCCGGCACGCGGGGTCGTTGCTGCGCTGCAACATGAGGTCGCAGCCTTCGACCTTCGTCCAATCCTGGCACGCGAATCGCTCCCGTCTCGCCCGTCAGCGCGGCGCGAGCGTCCGTCCGGTCCCGGATCTCCGCCTGACTCGGATCGCGAGCGGCCGGTGGAGGTGGCATGGCGGATTTTCTCACCGTCGCGCTGGTCTGCGCCAGCACCCTGGCGGCACCGGATTGCTCGCGCGAGACGGCTCTCGACGTGGCGGTCGCTCCGGCGCCCACGCCGACGGCCTGCCTGATGCAGGGCGAGACCCTGGCGGCGCAGAGCGGCTTCCTGCGCGGGCGCGAGACCTACCTGAAGGTCGCCTGCGAGCGCCGCCGCACCGCCGCGCTCCGGACCGAGGCGGAGGCCCGGTAGGCGTTCGGGGTCGGCCGCGGCGGATGACCGGCGACGGCCCCGGGGCAAGGGTGCGAGGTAACGGTCCGGGGCAAGGGCCGGGGATGGATCGATCGGCCGCGGCGGTCTATGGCCTCGCGTGCCGTTGCGCGAGGCGCCGCGCGGGTCCACCTGTACCGTGAGCCGACCGCACGCGCGTCGAGAGGAGCGTCGCCCCCGCCCCATGCAGATCGAAGCCGTCCCGCCGCAGGTCCACCTGCCCCCCCTCGCCAAGCTCGCCCTGGAGCTGGGACCGCTCGGGGTGTTCTTCCTCGGCAACGCCTACGGCGACCGGCTCGGGTTCGCCGCCGACCAGCGCCTGTTCGTGGCGACCGGCCTGTTCATCGCCGCGACCCTGGCGGCGCTGGCGGTCCACTACGCCTGGGTGCGGCGGCTGCCGATCATGCCGCTCGTCTCCGGTGCCGTCGTGGTGGTGTTCGGCGGCCTCACCCTGGTCCTGCAGGACGAGCTGTTCATCAAGCTCAAGCCCACGATCGTGAACAGCCTGTTCGGGGCGGTGCTGCTCGGCGGCCTCGCCTTCGGCCGGCCGCTGCTGGCGCTCGTCCTCGACAGCGTGTTCGACCTGACCCAGGAGGGCTGGCGCAAGCTCACCTTCCGCTGGGGGCTGTTCTTCTTCGTGCTGGCGGCGCTGAACGAGGTGGTCTGGCGCACGCAGACCACGGATTTCTGGGTCGGCTTCAAGGTGTTCGGCATCATGCCGCTCACCATTGCGTTCGCGCTGGCCCAGACCCCGCTGCTGCTGCGCCACGAGCGCAAGAAGGACGAGACCGGGGCGGCGCTGCCCAAGTCGGAGCAAGCATAGGCCCCGTCATCCGGGACGTGGTGCCGCACCCGGAACGGGAGCGGGGCGCCGGGGATTCTCGTCGTCATGAGCCCCGCGCCCGCCGACCTCGCCGAGAAGGCCCTCGCCATCCACCGCCGCCTGTGCGGGGTCTATCACTGCCCGATTCCCTACTTCCACGACCTCGACCCGGTGAGCGAGCTGATCTCCTCGCTCCTCTCTCACCGCACCCGCAACGCCGACTCGGGCCGCGCCTTCAAGGCCCTGCGGGCGCGCTTCAACGACTGGGACTCGCTCGTCACGGCGCCGACCGAGGAGGTCCAGGCGCTGATCGCCGGGGTGACCTGGCCGGAGCTGAAGGCGCCGCGGATCCAGGCGGTGCTGCGCGCGGTGCGGGAGCGCGCCGGGAGCCTCGATCTCGGCTTCCTGCGCGAGATGCCGGTGCCGGAGGCCCGGGCCTGGCTCGAGGCGATCCCCGGGATCGGGCCGAAGACCAGCGCGGCGGTGCTGTCGTTCAGCGCGCTCCGGATGCCGGCGCTGCCCGTCGACAGCCACCATCACCGCGTCGCCCAGCGCACCGGGCTGATCGGCCCGAAGGTCGATGTCGGGCCCGCGCACGCCATCCTCCGCGCGCAGCTGCCGGCGGACTGGGACGCGCAAGCCCTCTACGACAACCACGAGGTGCTGATGCTGCACGGGCAGCGCTGCTGCTTCCATCGCAACCCGGCCTGCGGGACCTGCGCCGTGCTCGATCTCTGCCCCACCGGGCAGGCCCGGACCGGGTCGCGCGTGCCGCGGGAAACGGCCGCGCTTCACCCCTGATCCCTCGCGCTTGACCCCCCTCCCGGAACGGTCCAGAACGCCGCGCCCGCGGGACCGTCACGGCCCTCGGCAGGGGACGACGACACCACGATGCCCGCGTTCAAGGAACTGGTCTTCTCCGGCGTCCAGCCGACCGGAAACCTGCACCTCGGCAACTATCTCGGCGCGATCAAGCGCTTCGTCGCCATGCAGGCGCAGTTCGAGTGCCTGTACTGCGTGGTCGACCTGCACGCCGTCACGGTCTGGCAGGACCCGGCCGAGCTGACGCGGCAGATCCGCGAGGTCACCGCGGCCTTCCTGGCGGCGGGCATCGATCCGGCGCGCTCGGTGGTGTTCAACCAGAGCCAGGTGCCGCAGCACGCCGAGCTCGCCTGGATCTTCAACTGCGTCGCCCGTCTCGGCTGGCTCAACCGCATGACGCAGTTCAAGGAGAAGGCCGGCAAGGACCGCGAGAACGCGAGCGTCGGCCTCTACGACTATCCTGTCCTGATGGCGGCCGACATCCTGGCCTACCGCGCCACCCGCGTGCCGGTGGGCGAGGACCAGAAGCAGCACCTCGAGCTGACCCGCGACATCGCCCAGAAGTTCAACAACGACTTCGCGGGCGCGATTCGTGAGCAGGGCCACGGCGAGGCGTTCTTCCCCCTCACCGAGCCGCTGATCGGCGGGCCCGCCGCCCGGGTGATGAGCCTGCGCGACGGCACCAAGAAGATGTCGAAGTCGGATCCCTCCGACTACTCGCGCATCAACCTGACCGACGATGCCGACGCCATCGCCCAGAAGGTGCGCAAGGCCAAGACCGACGCCGAGCCCCTGCCCTCGGAGATCGCCGGCCTCGAGAAGCGGCCCGAGGCCGACAACCTCGTCGGCATCTTCGCGGCGCTCAGCGACGCGAGCCGCGAGGACGTGCTGCGCGACTACGGCGGCGCCCAGTTCTCGGCCTTCAAGGGCGCGCTCGTCGACCTCGCGGTGGCCAAGCTCGGGCCGGTCGGCGCCGAGATGAAGCGTCTCGTCGCCGATCCCAGCCATATCGACGCGGTGCTGGCCGATGGCGCCGCCCGGGCCGAGGCGATCGCCGCTCCCAATATCGCCGCCGTCAAGGACATCGTCGGCTTCGTGCGCCGGCGCTGAGCCGCGGCCGACCGAAGCCTGTCTCTGTCAGACATCGGACCGAACGGCGCGGTCCGATGTCAAGTCTTCGACAGATCATGTCATCCGCGGGTGGCACGAGGCCTCGCATTCGCCGCCTGCGGTGACTTTTGCGGGAAATCCAGCCCGCCGGTGCGACGCCTGCGTGCGTCCGCGAAAAGTCTTCGTCACATCTTGCCGCTGGCCTTCAGCTGTGTCAGCCGGTTCACGGCCCGCTCGGCCGAATCGTCGCGCTGCATTGCCTGCTCCCACTCCTCGATCATCGTCGGCC
This sequence comes from Methylobacterium variabile, assembly GCF_001043975.1. Taxonomy (GTDB): domain Bacteria; phylum Pseudomonadota; class Alphaproteobacteria; order Rhizobiales; family Beijerinckiaceae; genus Methylobacterium; species Methylobacterium variabile. Next base: position 29,775 of record NZ_LABY01000020.1, on the reverse strand, counting down.
GAGTGCGCAGCTTCTGACGCAAGGTATTCATCTCATCGCGCAGGATGGTGTTTCGCATTACGGTTGCGTGCTTCGGGTGCGGTGGTGATTTGCGGCTGGTCGACATGCGGCACATGCTCTGACGGCATCGTTAACAGATGGTGTACGACCGCCGGATCCGGGCCCTCGGGCGGGCCCGCTCACCCGATGGTGATGCTGCAGGGGCCATGGGCTTGAAGCGCCGGCGCCCGGACCGATAAGCCGGAGCGGCACGACCAACCCGGGAGGCGGCCCGCATGGCGATTCAGGCTCTGATCTTCGACGTCTTCGGCACCCTGCTCGACTGGCACGGCGGCGTCGCCCGCGAGGCGTCCCGCCTCCTGGCGCCGTTCCGGCCCGACCTCGACGGCGGCGCCTTCGCGCAAGCCTGGCGCGACCGCTACCAGCCCGGCATGGAGCCGATCCGCCAGGGCGCCCGGGCCTATGCCGACCTCGACACCCTGCACGGCGAGAGCCTGGAGGGCGTGCTCGCCAACCTGGGGCTCGGCGAGGCGGTGCCGCCGGAGGTCCGGCGCGAGCTGGTCCTCGCCTGGCACCGGCTCGACGCCTGGCCCGAGATACCCGACGCCCTCGCCGCCCTGCGCGACAGGTACCTGCTGGCGCCCTGCTCCAACGCCCATGTCCGGCTCGCCATCGCCCATGCCCGCCGCAACCGCCTGCCCTGGGACGCGGTGCTCGGCGCCGAGTTCGCCCAGGACTACAAGCCGAAGCCCGCCGTCTACCTGCGCGCCGTCGAGGCGCTGCGGCTGCAGCCGGACGAGGTGATGATGGTGGCGGCCCATTCCTCCGACCTCGCGGCGGCCGCCGCCTGCGGCCTCGCCACGGCCCACATCGCCCGCCCCGACGAGAGCGGCCCGGGCACCGGCGAGTCGGCGCCCCTGGTGCCGGTGGATGTGTCGGCCTCCGACCTCGCCGACCTGGCCCGCCAGCTGACATGAGAAAGGGGCCCGCCTCCCCGAGGGAGGCGGGCCCCTGAGAGGGCGGTGGTGGGCCCGAGCGGGGTTGCACGGCGCAACCCCGCTCAGCGGCGTGTCTGGCGTCGCTCTCGTCGCCGAACCGGTGACCGCCTCGGCGATCGATGCTTAGTTCAGCAGGGCGTTCGCCGGCCGGCGCTCGGTGGCGACCGCCTGGTCGCCGATGAACAGCCCGGCGGGTCCGAGGCGCACCGGCACCGTCTCGCCGTCATGGACGTTGCCGGCCAGGATCTGCTCGGCGAGCGGATCCTGCACCGCCTTCTGGATCACGCGCTTGAGGGGTCGCGCGCCGTAGGCGGAGTCGTAGCCCTTGTCGGCGAGCCAGGCGCGGGCGTCGGGCTCGATGTCGAGGGTGATCTTGCGGTCCTCGAGCAGCCTGGCGAGGCGCCCGAGCTGGATGTCGACGATCGCCCCCATCTCCTGCCGCTGCAGCCGGTGGAAGAGGATGATCTCGTCCACCCGGTTCAGGAACTCGGGCCGGAAATGGTGCCGCACCACGTTCATCACGTCGTCGCGCACCACGTCGGTGTCCTGTCCCTCCGGCTGGGCGACCAGGTACTCCGAGCCGAGGTTCGACGTCATGACGATCAGGGTGTTGCGGAAGTCGACCGTCCGCCCCTGCCCGTCGGTGAGCCGCCCGTCGTCGAGAACCTGCAGCAGGACGTTGAACACGTCCGGATGCGCCTTCTCGATCTCGTCGAACAGCACGACCTGGTAGGGCCGGCGCCGCACGGCCTCCGTCAGCGCACCGCCCTCCTCGTAGCCGACATAACCCGGAGGCGCGCCGATCAGGCGGGCCACCGCGTGCTTCTCCATGTACTCGGACATGTCGATGCGCACGAGGGCGGTGTCGTCGTCGAACAGGAAGCCGGCGAGCGCCTTGGTCAGCTCGGTCTTGCCGACGCCGGTCGGGCCGAGGAACATGAACGAGCCGATCGGCCGGTTCGGGTCCTGCAGCCCGGCGCGGGCGCGCCGCACCGCGGTCGCCACCGCCACCACCGCCTCGTGCTGGCCGACGACGCGTTTGCCGAGCGCCGCCTCCATCCCGAGCAGCTTCTCGCGCTCGCCCTCCAGCATCTTGTCCACCGGCACGCCGGTCCAGCGCGAGACCACGCCGGCGATGTGGCTCGGCGTCACCGCCTCCTCCATCATGCCCGAGCCGTTGCCGCGCGTCCCGTCGGCGCCGCGCGCCTCGATCTCGGCCAGCTCGCGCTCGAGCCCCGGGATGATGCCGTAGGCGAGCTCGCCCGCCTTCTGGTACTGGCCCTGGCGCTGCGCCGCCGCGAGGTCGTTTCTCGCCTCGTCGAGCTTCTTCTTCAGCTCCGCCGCGCGGCCGAGCTTGTCCTTCTCGGCCTTCCAGCGCGCGGTGATCGCGGACGACTGCTCCTCGAGGTCGCCGAGCTCCTTCTCCAGCCGCACCAGCCGGTCGCGGGACGCGGCGTCGGTCTCCTTCTTCAGGGCCTCGGCCTCGATCTTCAGCCGCACGATCTCACGGTCGATGCTGTCGAGTTCCTCCGGCTTCGAATCGACCTGCATGCGCAGGCGCGAGGCCGCCTCGTCGACGAGGTCGATCGCCTTGTCGGGCAGGAAGCGGTCGGTGATGTAGCGGTTGGACAGGGTCGCGGCGGCGACGAGCGCCGAGTCCTGGATCCGCACGCCGTGGTGCTGCTCGTACTTCTCCTTGATGCCGCGCAGGATCGAGACCGTGTCCTCGACGGTCGGCTCCGAGACGAAGACCGGCTGGAAGCGCCGGGCGAGCGCCGCGTCCTTCTCGACGTGCTTGCGGTACTCGTCGAGCGTGGTCGCGCCGACGCAGTGCAATTCGCCGCGGGCGAGCGCGGGCTTGAGCAGGTTCGAGGCGTCCATCGCCCCGTCCGCCTTGCCGGCCCCGACCAGCGTGTGCATCTCGTCGATGAACAGCACGATCTGGCCTTCCGCGGCGGTCACCTCCGACAGGACACCCTTCAGCCGCTCCTCGAACTCGCCGCGGTACTTCGCGCCGGCGATCAGCGCGCCCATGTCGAGGGCGAGGAGCTGCTTGTCGCGCAAGCTCTCCGGCACGTCGCCGTTGACGATGCGCAGCGCCAGGCCCTCGACGATGGCGGTCTTGCCGACGCCGGGCTCGCCGATGAGAACCGGGTTGTTCTTGGTGCGCCGCGACAGCACCTGGATGGTGCGGCGGATCTCCTCGTCGCGGCCGATCACCGGGTCGAGCTTGCCCTCGCGGGCCGCCTCGGTGAGGTCGCGGGCGTACTTCTTCAGCGCGTCGTAGGCGTTCTCGGCCGTGGCGTTGTCGGCGGTGCGGCCCTTGCGCAGCGCATTGATGGCGCCGTTGAGCGAGGCCGCGGTGACGCCCGCCGAGGCCAGGATCCTGCCCGCGTCCGAGTCCTTCTCGACGGCGAGCGCCAGCAGCAGGCGCTCCACCGTGACGTAGGAGTCACCGGCCTTCTCGGCGGCCTTCTCGGCGGTGTCGAACAGGCGCATCAGCTCGCGGGTCGCCTGCGGCTGCGAGGCGCCGCCCGACACCTTCGGCTGCTTGGACAGCCAGGCTTCGGTCTGGGCCAGGGCCACCCGCGACTGACCGCCGGCGCGGTCGATCAGGCCCGCACACAGGCCCTCGGGGTCGTCCAGCAGCACCTTGAGCACGTGGGCGGGGCTCAGCTGCGGATGGCCCTCGCGCAGGGCCAGCGCCTGCGCCGCCTGCACGAAGCCCCGCGCCCGCTCGGTGTATTTCTCGAAATTCATGCGTTCGCTCCTCCTCGGCCGGTCCTCCCGCCCTCTGACAAGGCGACGGGGGACCGAAAGGTGCCCTCGCGCGTCGGCCGCGCGCCGGGCGCCGGCCCTTCCAGGAAGCCGCCGGCCCTCCCCATGTGGTGTGACATATCGGTAACACAAGGGGCCGGGGCCGCGATTTGCGGGCGTGGGGCATGCGGCCCGGCGATGGCTTGGCCGCAGGGCGCCGCGGCCCGATTTCCAGCGGGTGCGATTTCGGCTACCCACGGGCCATGACGACCGCCGCCCTTCAGGTCACCGCCCTTCACCGCTACCCCGTGAAGGGCCTCTCCCCCGAGCCCCTGGCCTCGGCCGCGCTCGCGGCGGGCGGCTACTTCCCGGGCGATCGGCTGTTCGCCGTCGAAAACGGCCCGAGCGGCTTCGACCCCGCCGCCCCGGTGCATCAGCCCAAGATCAAGTACCTGATGCTGATGCGCAACGAGGCCCTGGCGCGCCTCTCGACGTCCTACGACGACGCCACCGGCGTGCTGACGATCCGCGAGGGCGACCGCGAGGTGGCGCGCGGCGACCTCGGCACCCGGGAGGGGCGGCTTTCCATCGAGGCGTTCTTCCGCCGCCACATCCCGAAGGAGCTGCGCGGCCCGCCGAAGGTGCTGGCCGCGCCCGAGGGCTACCGCTTCACCGACTCGCGCAGCGGCTTCGTGTCGCTCATCAACCTGGCGAGCGTGGCGGCGGTCGAGGACATGGTCGGGGCGCCGGTCGATCCCCTGCGCTTCCGCGGCAACCTGCACGTGACGGGCCTGCCGGCCTTCGCCGAGCTCGACCTCGTCGGCGCGACGCTCACGACCGAGGGCGGCCTGCGCCTGAAGGTGACGAAGCGCATCGTGCGCTGCGCGGCCACCAACGTCGATCCGGCGACGGGCGAGCGCGACCTCGCGATTCCCGCCGCTTTGCAGAAGAACCTCGGCCACGCCGATTGCGGGGTTTACGCGGAGGTGATTGCGGGGGGCGAGGTGCGGCCGGGGGACGGCCTGCGGTTGGAGCCGGCCTGACGCTCCGGGAGGTCAGCGCTTCGACGGCAGCCAGGCCGGCTCGGGCTCCTGGCGCGGCAGCACCGCCGCGACGGCGTCGAGATCGACCGTGTAGCTGTCGGTGAGCAGGCGCCAGAGGTCCTGGCGGCTGGCGGCGCGGTGGCTCAGGGAGCTGACCGTTGCGGCGAGGAGCGAGGGGCTGGTGAGGGCGGGGCGCGGCAGGAGGGAATCGGCGGGGCGCATCGGGGAGAATCCGGTGGATCGTCCCCAGGATGTTCCGATCATGGTTAAGCGCCGGTAAAACGGCGCCGGCGCGGACGGCCGCCGGGATCCGTCATCCAACCGTCGCGTGCCGCCGCCAGAACCCGCCGACGCTGACGGGTGCGGCCGTCCGTCGGGACTTCCAGTGTCGAGGTCGCGCGAGTTTTCGGTGTGACACGCCGCGCGTTGATGCGTAGAACCCCGCGCCGTCCCCGGCCGCGCGCCGCGGCCCGACCTTGCGAGAGGAAACCCGCCACGATGAGCGATTCCGGAGCGGACAAGTCGCCCAACGTCCAGCTGCCCAACGTGCACGTGCGGGCCGAGGTGCTGGTGCAGGCGCTGCCGCACATGCAGCGCTACGACGAGGAAGTCGTCGTCATCAAGTACGGCGGCCACGCCATGGGCGACCGCGCCGCGGCCGAGGATTTCGCCGAGGACATCGTGCTCCTCGAGCAGTCGGGCCTCAAGCCCGTGGTGGTCCACGGCGGCGGGCCGCAGATCGGCCGCATGCTCGACCGGCTCGGCATCAAGTCCGAGTTCCGCGAAGGCTTGCGGGTCACCGACGAGGCCACCGTCGAGGTGGTCGAGATGGTCCTGGCCGGCTCGATCAACAAGCAGATCGTCGGCTGGATCTCCGCCGAGGGCGGCAAGGCCATCGGCCTGTGCGGCAAGGACGGCAACATGGTGCGGGCGCGCCGCGCCTCCCGCACGGTGACGGATCCCGATTCCAACATCGAGCGTCACGTCGATCTCGGCCTCGTCGGCGAGCCCGAGCACGTCGACCGCACGGTCCTAGACGCGGTGCTGAAGGCCGAGCTGATCCCGGTTCTCGCCCCCGTGGCGGTCGGCAGCGACAACCAGACCTACAACGTCAACGCAGACACCTTCGCGGGCGCCATCGCCGGGGCGATGCGGGCCAAGCGCCTGCTGCTCCTCACCGACGTGCCGGGCGTGCTCGACAAGAACAAGCAGCTGATCCCGGAGCTGTCGATCGAGGATTGCCGCCGTCTCATCGCCGACGGCACCATCACGGCCGGCATGATCCCGAAGATCGAGACCTGCATCTACGCCCTCGAGCAGGGCGTCGAGGCGGTGGTCATCCTGGACGGCAAGGTACCGCACGCGGTGCTGCTCGAGCTGTTCACCGACTACGGCGCCGGTACGCTGATCCGCCGGGCGTAGGGGAAGCGGACCGGGCGGCCTGCTCCGGCCGCCCGGTCATCTCGGACGACCTTTCGTCTTCCCTTCCGGCCCGCCTCGCCTATCTTGGGCGTCCGGGGCCATGGGGCCCCCGTCGCCGGAACGTCCCTTGCTCCTGCCAGGCGAGAGCCACCTCACCGCGCCTAAGGCCCGCGGCTTCTCCGGGATCGACACCTGGGTGTTCGACCTCGACAACACGCTCTATCCCCACGACGCCCGCGTCTGGCCGCAGGTGGACGAGCGCATCACCCTCTACGTGATGAACCTGTTCGGGCTCGACGGGATCTCGGCCCGGGCCTTGCAGAAATACTTCTACCACCGCTACGGCACGACGCTCCGCGCCCTGATGGCGGAGTGGCGGATCGATCCGTACGAGTTCCTCGACTTCGCCCACGACATCGACCATTCGAGCATCGCGCTCAATCCGGGCCTCGGCGGGGCGATCGAGAGCCTGCCCGGCCGCAAGCTGATCCTCACCAACGGCTCACGCCGGCACGCCGAGAACGTGGCGCGGAAGCTCGGCATCCTCGATCACTTCGAGGACGTGTTCGACATCGCGGCGGCCGACTTCGTGCCCAAGCCCGAGCGCACGGCCTACGAGAAGTTCCTCCACCGCCACGGGGTCGACCCGACCCGCTCGGCCCTGTTCGAGGACATCGCCAAGAACCTCGTCGTGCCGCACGACCTCGGCATGGCGACGGTGCTGGTGGTGCCCCGCACCATCGATCCGTTCCGCGAGAGCTTCGAGCAGGAAGCGGTGCGCGCGCCCCACATCGACCACATCACCAACGATCTCGCGGGCTTCCTGACCGACCGGGTCGCCCCGGCGGTGGCGGCGTGAGCCCGACCCCCGAGGATCCCGCCGAGGTCTGGGGCCGGCGCATCGGCCGCGGCCTCGGCTTCGCGGCCCTCGCCGTGCTGGCCTACTGGCTCGGCCAGCAGCTGCGCCTGTGGTGATGCCCAAAGCAGGGACCGAGATGACCGAGACCGACTGGAGCGACCGCCGGGCCCCCGACCTCGCCGCCATCGAGGCCCTGGCCGAGGCCGCCTTCGCGCGGCTGCCGGACGCGTTCCGCGCCCTGTGCGACGGCGTGGTGATCCGGGTCGAGGAGTTCCCCGACGACGAGACGCTCGAGGAGATGGGCTGCGAGAGCGAGTTCGACCTCCTCGGCCTGTTCCGCGGCACCGGCCTTGCCCAGGGCGGCGGCGCGGCGAGCCTCGCCACCGGGCAGTTCCCCAACATGGTCTGGCTCTACCGCCGGCCCCTCCTCGATTACTGGGCCGAGCACGACGAGACCCTCGGTCACCTCGTCACCCACGTGCTGGTGCACGAGATCGGCCACCATGTCGGCCTCTCCGACGACGACATGGCGGCGATCGAGGCCGCGGCCGAGGCGTGATGCCTTCGCTGGTGGCTTAAATCCTCCGGCGAGGTGCGCGCCGACCGGACGGACGGAGCCTAGGCCTGAAGCTCTAGAACAGCGTCCGATCGCACGACGATCGTGCGATGCCCTAAATCCTTGATAGGATCGCGTTATCTGGGGCAGACCATCATTCGACAACGCGAGAAATGCTCACCGGTAGTATAACCGTGATGCGATTGCGGGTGCCGTGCGGCGTCCGTATCGGCCAGTGACCGATCGCCAGTCCGGCTGCCGCAAAGAACCAGAAAATGTCCACCCGCATCACTCTCGACCACGTCCTCGTCGATACCGGAAGTGCCGACTGCGAGGGCTGCCTGGCCTATCGCGACGGGCGCCTCATCGGCGTCCTGACCCAGCTCGACCCGGACCTGCACGGGGATCTCGGCGTAGGGCGGCACTGGTTCCTCGAGGCCGGGTTCGGGCCGGTCGCCGCCGAGCCGCGCCCGCCGACCTTCCTGACCCTCGACGAGGCCTGCGCGTGGCTCGACGGCCGGACGGCCGGCGCCGGGCCACGCTGCCCGGCATCCGACCAACCGGTCACGCCGCGCTGCGCGGCGGCAGGGCACTCGCCTTCGGCCGGCTGGTGCGAAACTGGCCACGCTCCGCGGCGATGAAGACCAGCACCACCACCGTCACGCTGGTGAACCACCAGCTCGCGGTGGTGCCGATGCCGAGGCAGGCGGAGGCGAAGGCGGTGGCGGCGGTGGCCATCGCGCCGGGCGTCAGCACCGGGTGCTCGCGGCCGGAATGGCGGATGCCGTTCCAGAGCACGAAGGCCGCCGCGAAGGCGCCGACGATCCCGAGCTCGTACCAGATCTCGAACAGCAGCGAGGCCGGGGCATTGATCGGCAGCATGCCGACCACCTTGCCGCGCAACGCCGTCTCGAGGCCGTGGCCGGTGATCAGCCGCAGGGGCTCGCTCGTGACCACCCGCTGCCAGGCCCGCAGGGACAGGACCGTCGGGTGAAGCGGCCCGAGCACCGGGGTCAGCACGGGCCGCAGGAGGAAGGGCAGCAGGGGCGCCAGCGCAACCAGCCCCGCCGCGACGCCGGCGGTGACCCGCACCCCGAGGCCCTGGCGCCAGGCCGAGAGCGCGAAGGCGGCGGCCCCGAAGGCCAGCGCCAGCAGCGGCACCGGACCGGGGGCCAGCACCAGCGCCAGGGCCACCACCACGGCGAGGCCGAGTGCCTCCATGTCGCGGCGGCGCGAGCGCAGCCAGGCGGCGGCGGGCCAGAGCAGGAGGGCGAGCAGCATCGCGCCGCGCTCGAGCGCGCTGTCGTCCTCGAAGCCGCCCCGCAGGGAGGCGCCGCTGAACAGGCCGAGCAGCACGGCCCCGATCGCCGCCGCCCCGACCCCGAGGGGCAGGAGGTAGAGGTTGGCCGAGCGCATCCGGTCGGGCAGCGCGAGGTAGCCCGCCACCGTCAGCGCCACCGTGGCGGCGAGGTTGAGCAGGCGCTCGGTCGCCGGGCCGGGGAACGGCGTCCAGACCAGCGAGAGGGCGCACCAGCCCAGCAGCAGCGCGCCGGCGAGGATCGCCCGCGCCCCGCCGAGGCGCGACAGCCCGGCCCCGAGGGGGCGCTGCGCGCCGTCGAGGGCGGCCGCGATGATCAGCAGCACGATGCCGATCGGCGCCAGGATCACCACGCTGCGCCGCGACACCAGGGCCGTGACCGGGATCACCACCGTCAGGCCGAAGAAGGCGAGGCGGCGCAGGAGCGCCGCCGCGTCGACGGCGGGATCGGGGGTGGGCGACGTCGCGCGCGGCATGGCGGCAAATCCGGCTGCCGGCGCCGGAGGGCGCCGTTCTCCCCTCCTAGTCGAGAGGGCGGCCCATGGGCTGTAGATGGGGCGCAACACTGGGGCCGGGCGCTCGCGCCGCGGCGGGGTCGTCAGCCCCTCACCACCGCGGCGACGTCCTCGTCCGTGACCGCCTCGAGGGGCTTGCCCACCTTGCAGGCGCGCGAGCGCGCGCCGGGAGCCAGGATCAGGATCACGGTCTCGGTCCCCGGGCAGGCGGGGTCGGCGCAGACGATCTCGCTGACCGTCAGGCTCACCTCCGGGCCGAACCCGCCGAGCCGGCGGGCGAGATCCGCCACCCGGGCCCGCGCGGCAGCGTCCGCCGGCGGACGCCGGCGGAAGGCGCCAAGCAGACTCATGCCCGTCAGCGCGGCAGGCTGAGGAGGCCGGCCTGGCCATCGGCGCAGCCGAAGGCCAGGTGCTCGCCCCCGGCGTGCCAGCTCATCGCCGTCACGGCGCTGCCCCGCACCGCCGGGCGCACCAGCAGCTCGGAGGCGTCGGTGAAGCGGATCAGCAGCACGCAGCCGTCCTCGTAGCCCGCTGCCAGGACCGGGGCCTTGGGGTGGAAGGCGACCCGCGAGACCCGGGCCGGGCGCACGCCGCATTCCCGCGGCGCCTTGCCGGTCGGGCCCTCCTTGGAGTCGAACGGCCAGACGATCACCGCCTCGGCGCCGCTCGTCGCCAGCCAGTGCCCGTCCGACGACCAGGCGAAGGAGCGCACCTTGGCCGGGTAGCCGGTCATCCGCATGTGGCCCCGATCGGGTTGCAGGCGCCAGCCGTGCAGGGCGTTCTCCTGCATCGTGGTGATGACGAAGCGCCCGTCCGTCGACCAGGTCACGTCGATGTGCGAGCCCTTCCAGGTCAGGGCCTCGGGGGCGGTGTCGAGGTTCGGGTACCACAGCGTGGCGCCGCCGTAATGGGCCACCGCCAGCCGGTAGCCCTTGGGGGCGAAGGCGAGGCCGCGGGCGGTCGAGGGCGCCTCGAAGGTCTTCTCGCGGCCCTTCGCGTCGCGGGCGACGACGCGCTTGCCCGCCGCGTAGGCGACGCCGCCGTCGGGATGCAGGGCGAGGGCGTCGATCCAGGCGCCGCCCTTCGCCGTGGCGAGGGTCTCGACGCTGCCGTCCGCCCGCACCGCGGCGAAGCGGCCGTCGTCGCCGCCGGTGACGAGGCGCTTGCCGTCGCCGGCCGCCACCAGGATGCCGGCCTCCGGGTGGGCCTCGACCCGGGTGGTCTCGCCGGTCTCGGCGACGAGCAGCACCGCCCCGTCGCCGAGGGCCAGGGCGAGGTTCCGGCCGATCCAGTGCGCGGCGATGACGTGGGCGTCGGCCGCGATCCCGGTGACCTGCTGGGTGAGGGAGGGGGCGGCGGTGGCGCTCATCGCTCTTCCTGTGAACCTCGGATCTCGCGGCGGGCCTGTCACATGGGCGGCCTGCGCGCAAGGCCGCGGCCGGTTCCGGTCCGGATTAACCGCCCGTCCCGCAGGGTTAAGGCTTCGCTCACCAAACCCCGACAATTCGCGGGATCGCTCCCGAACACCGCCCAGGTTCGGGCGGTTCTTGTCTCGAACCGTCGCCGGAGCGCCCGGGTGCTCCGGCGGTCCCCTCATCCTCCTGGAGCGAGTTGCGTCATGATCCAGTCTGCCTACGCGGCGATGGTGCCGCCCGCTGCCCTCCCGTGCGAGACGGTGCTGGTGGTCGAGGACGAGGCGATGGTCTGCGAGATCGCCGCCGAGGCCCTGGCGGAGGAGGGATACCGGGTGCTCACCGCCGCCGACGCGGTCGAGGCCGGCCGCATCCTGCAGGCGGAGCGGGTCGACATGCTGTTCACTGACATCGACCTTGCCCGCAACACCAACGGGGTCGCCCTGGCCCGGGACGCCCGGCGCCGCTGCCCGCGCCTGCCGGTTGTCTATACGTCAGGCGGGCGCCATACCCTGCGCGAGGGCGAGGCCGTCGCCGACTCGGTCTTCGTCCCGAAGCCCTACCGCCCGAGCCAGCTCGTGGCCCTGGCCAACCGCATCCTCGGTCACTGACATCCCTGCCGCTTCAACCCCTTCCGGAGCCACGACACCCATGCGCCCGCCCTTCGTCCTGTCCGGCCTCCTGGCCGTCCTCCTCGCCGGCCACGCCCTCACGGCCGGAGCCAAGGACGCGCCGGCCCCCGCGTCGGCCTCGGCGGCGCCTGCCCCGAGCCCGGCCTGCGACGTCGTCGGGCTGCGCCTCGAGGACGTGATCGCCAAGTCCTCCGAGCTGCGGAAGCCGGCCAACGAGCAGGCGGTGCGCGACCTGCGCACCCTGCGCGACGCCGCCGTGGTGCTCGACACCTACAAGCACCCGGAGGTCTGCGCTCAGGTTCTGGCGGTTCTGCGCGGGCTCGTGGCCGATCCCGAGCGGGCGATCGACCAGGGCGGCGACACCGACGAGGAGAAGGCCGAGGCGGTCGAGCAGGCCCGCACCCCCAAAGTCCCCGAGACGTCACCCGAAAAGACGCCGGAGACGAAGAGAAAATAGAGGACAGGGTGGAAGCGGGGCTTGCCGAAGTTGCCCGGTGCCCCGGTAACAGATTGGAATTCCTCTGAGTTTCGCGGGCGGTCTTGATCCTGCCCGGCCATCTCGCTAGTTCGGTCCTGTCGGCGGTCCGGGATCATTCCCGGGAATGAGGCCGGCATTGTCTGACGAGCAAGAGCGGAGCCGGAAGGGCGACGCGCCGCATGCCGGGCCCGGACGGGGCGGATGGTGCGCGCGCGGGCGGCCCGCTTTCGCGCTTCGCCGCCTCAGAGGAGTCCGAGACGTGCTCACGCAAGGGTTGCCCTGGTTCCGGGCCCGCATCGGCCATATCGGCCTCGACCTGGCCTTCTGCCTCGTCCTGTCCCTGGTGCTGCTCGCCTCCGTGGTGGCTCAGGCCGCGCCTGCTCAAGCGACCGAGGCGCAGGCCGCGCCCGCCCACGCCGCTCCGGCCCAAGGTGCTCCTGCCCAAGGTGCTCCTGCCCAAGCCGCCGCCGGGGTGCCGCTGCGGGTGGAGCTGAACAAGCTCGAGACCGCGGGCGAGACCTGCAAGGCGGTGATGATCGTCGAGAACGGCAAGGGCGGCCCGATCCGCTCCCTGCGCCTCGACCTCTACGCCTTCGATCCGGACGGCGTCGCGCAGAAGCGCAGCGTCGTCGAGCTCGGCCCGGTGCCGGCCCGCAAGACGGCGCTCCGCCAGTTCGAGATCGCCGGCGCCCCCTGCGCCCAGGTCGGCCGGGTGCTGCTCAACGACGTGACGGCCTGCGAGGGTCAGGACCTCACCCGCGAGACCTGCCTGGAGCGCATCGAGCCCGCCTCCGCCAAGGGCGCCGCGCCGTTCCTGCGCTGAGCCCTCGCTTCCTCCTTCCCCTCTCCCGGAGACCGCCGAGATGGATCCGACCACCGCGCCCGCCGCGGCCGCAGGCCACGACTTCTCCTTCCTCGGCCTCTTCCTGCAGGCCGACCCGATCGTGAAGGGGGTGATGATCCTCCTGGTCCTGGCCTCCGTGGTCTCCTGGACGATCATCATCGAGAAGCTGGTGCGGATCGCCGGGGCCCGGCGCCAGGCCAAGGCCTTCGCCCGCCTCGTCGCCACCGGGGGCATGCCGGAGGCGCGCTCCGGCATCTCGGCCCGGGTGGTGGCCGCCGCCCAGGAGGCCTGGCGCGACCAGGACCCGAGCGAGAGCCGCGCCGAGCGGCGCGAGCGCATCGAGCGCGCCATGCGGGCGGCCCTCACCCTCGACATGAAGCGGCTGCAGATCGGCCTGCCGTTCCTGGCCAGCTCCGGCTCGGCGGCGCCGTTCATCGGCCTGTTCGGCACGGTCTGGGGCATCATGAACTCGTTCTCGTCGATCGCGAAGAGCCAGGACACCAGCCTCGCGGTGGTGGCGCCGGGCATCGCCGAGGCGCTGTTCGCCACCGCGATCGGCCTCGTGGTCGCGATCCCGGCGGTGCTCGCCTACAACAAGTTCTCGAGCGACCTCGCCAAGGTCCAGTCGGCCTTCGTCGCCGGCATCGGCATCCTGGGCAATCGGCTGGCGCGCGACCGCAGCCATCACGCCCGAAGCGCCGCTGCCGAGTGAAACGGCCGATCAGACGAATCCTGACGATCCACGCGTGAAGCGCCTGCCCTGGGGGGCAGGCTCCGGGAGAGGCCCGCCAGATGGGTATGGGACCTGCGCAGGCCGGCGGCGGCGACGAGGATGGCTTCGACGCCGCGCCGATGTCCGAGATCAACGTCACCCCGATGGTCGACGTGATGCTGGTGCTGCTGATCATCTTCATGGTCGCCGCGCCCCTCATGACAGTCGGCGTGCCGGTGCAGCTGCCGAAGACGGCCGCCGCCAAGACCTCCGAGTCGAAGAAGCCCGTGGTGGTGTCGGTCGACAAGGACGGCCAGGCCTTCCTCGCCAAGGAGCCCCTGCCGGCTGACGGCGCCCTGGCGCGCCTGAAGGAGGCCGCCGCCCAGGATCCGGGCCAGACCGTGCTGGTGCGCGGCGACAAGGACGTGCCCTACGGCAAGGTGATGGAGGTCATGGGCCTCGTCGGCCAGGCCGGCTTCGCCAAGGTCTCGCTGATCGCCAACGCGCCCTCCGGCGGGGGCCTGCCGGCACCGGCGCCAGCGGCGGCGCCCCGGTAGTCCTCCGATGAGCCACACCGTCACGACCGACGCACCGGAGCCGCGGGAGCCGGGGACGGGCCTCGGCCTCGCCTTCCTGGTGGCGCTCGCCCTGCACGCCGGCGGCCTCTTCGCCCTGACTTACTGGCGGGCCGCGCCGAATCCGCCCGGCGAGAATGAGATCACCATCGATCTCGCGCCGGATCTGGCAGCCGTCGACGTGCCGAACGAGTCCAAGGACGTCGAGGACACGCCGCCGCCGACCGACGTGACCCCGCCCACGACCGTGCCGACCGCCGAGCCGCCGTCCGACACCGTGCCGGTCGAGACGCCCCCGCCGGAGACGAAGGTCGACGAGACCCCGCAGGAGACTCCTGTCGAGCAGATGCCGGCCGAGACGGTGCCGCTGGAGAAGCCGCCCGAGACCGTGACCGAGGCCGTGCAGGAGCCCGAGGAGCAGGTCGTCACCTCGACCAACACCGAGGCACCGGCCGCGGTGGTGGCCAAGCCGGTGCAGGAGCCGAAGCCCGTTCCCGTGCCGAAGCCGGTGGCCAAGCCCAAGCCCGTCGAGAAGCCCAAGCCGGTCGAGAGGCCGAAGCCCGTCGAGGCGAAGAAGCCGCCGCCGAAGCCGGTGCGCGACGTCAGGCGCGAGGCGCAACAAGCCGCCGAGCGCAACGCGGAGGCCGCGCGCCAGCGCCGCGCCGCGGCCGCGGCCTCGCGGGTGAACGACGGCGGCAGCTCGGCCGCCGCGAGCGCCAACGCCGCCCGGATGTGGGGCGCGATGGTGCGCGGGGCGATCCAGGGCCGGGCGCGCAGCGTCGGGGCGGCCGGCACCGCGACGGTCCGCTTCACGGTGTCCCGGTCGGGCCGGGTGCTCGGCGCCTCCCTCGCCGGCAGCAGCGGCAACAGCAGCATCGACGCCGCGGCCGTGGCGGCGGCGTCCGGGAGCCTGCCACCGGCGCCGGCGGAGTTCACCGGGGCGCAGCAGAGCTTCACCCTGCCGGTCCGGTTCAACTGATGAGGGCGTCGCCCCGCGGGACCGTGACCGCGGGAACCTGACCTCATGACGGGCTTTCCGGTTGGCCGCCCGGCATCGGGCCGCGCGACCGACCGGACCCCGCATGACGACCTACTTCACCAGCGACACCCATTTCGGCGATCCGCGGGTGCTGCGCATCGACCGCCGGCCCTTTCCCGACCTCGCGACCCACGACGCCGCCCTCATCGAGAACTGGAACGCCGTGGTGGCGCCGGACGACACGGTCTGGCACCTCGGAGACTTCGCCCTCGGGCCGCCTCCGGAGCGGGTCCAGGCCCTCGTCGCGGCGCTCAACGGGCGCAAGCACCTGATCATCGGCAACAACGACGGCCCGGCGACGCTCGCGGCGCAAGGCTGGGCCAACATCGCGCACTACGCCGAGATCGACGTCGGCGATGTCCACCTCGTGCTGTGCCACTACGCGTTCCGGACCTGGAACCGGATGGGCCGCGGCGTCGTGAACCTGCACGGCCACTCCCACGGCAAGCTCAAGCCCGTGACCCGGCAGTACGACGTCGGGGTCGATGCCTGGGATTTCCGCCCGGTGACGCTGGACACGATCCTGTCGACCCGGCGCCGGCGCGCCGCGACCTGAGGCCGTGCCGAGGCTACTGAGTCCGGCTGCCCCCGATCTGAGCAGTTTTGAGCGGAACCCCGCAGGCGCTCCCGACGTTCATCGGTCACAATAAGCAAGCTTGGCATCAGCCCTCATCCATGGAGCAGATTGCCGCAGCTTCACCCCGAGACTGTATGAGTTCGCGATGACCACACTGCGTCGTCTCCCGCTCGGCTGGCCTGTCGCCGCCGCCCTCCTGCTCCTCGCCGGTCCCGCACTGGCGCAGCCGGCCTGCATCGGGGCCCAGCGCAAGATCGACGAGGCCGGCGCCCTGCGCTTCCAGGCCCGCCAGGATGCCAGGCTCGGCGACCGCGACCGGGTCTGTGACAACCTCGGCGACGCCGAGGACCGCTACGAGGACGCCCGCGACCGGCTCGACGAGTGCGGCCTGAGGGTCGCGTCGATCGACCTCAAGAGCGCCCTGCGCTCCGTGCGCCAGGAGAAGCGCTTCTTTCGCTGCGACTGAGGGCGTGCCGTAGCGCACGCCGGTTCACCTGAAAATCACCCATGTCTCTCACCGGGCGGTGCCGTGAGCCGGACCGCCAGATCGGATCGCCTCGCCATGACCAGCGCAAACCAGACCTCGTCGGACGCCCGCCTCTCCGCCCCGACCGCCTGTGCTCACTCGTTCACCGCGGCGCTCTGCGGCTTCCTGGGCTCGACCGCGGCGACCACCGTGGTGATGCTGCTGCTCAGCAGCGTCTGATCCTCGGTCAGGTGCCGCGCACCCGTCAGGGCGCCACCGACCAGAAGCGCCGACGGGCGAACAGCATGTCCGGGTGCCCGACCTGCGGGCTCCCCGCCTGCATCGCTCCCTGAGCCTGGACCACGGGCGCCGGGCAGGCCGGCTCCGGGCGCCGGGTCTGGATCACCACCGCCTCGGGCCGCACCAGTCCCATCCTCACTTGAACGTCCGGATTGCGCAGGGCCGCGATCGTCGCCACGGCGGCCATCAATGCGCCCGCGACGGCGCCGAGGAGGAAGTTCAGCATAGCGGCCGGTCCTTGCGCCGACATCGTAGCGGTTTGAGGGCGGGGCCTCGCCGGCCGGAGGAAATCCGGCTGCGGCAACGTCAGCTTCTTTCACAACTCAAGCTTAACAAATCGATGGCAGATCTGCCGGCGGGGCCGCGCTGCGGCCCGCCGGAGAGGCAGACGATGAGCTATGCGGCGAACGCCTACGCGAGAGTGTCGCAGGCGGCGTTATCACCCCGCGAGGCGGAAGCCGCGGTTCTGATCAAGGCAGCGGCACGCCTGCAGACGATTCAGGACAACTGGGACGCGCAGCAATCCGGGCTGAACGACGCCCTCGGCTTCAACCGCAAGGTCTGGACGATCCTGTCCTCCGCGGCGACGGAGCCGGACGGGCCGCTGCCGCAGGAGCTGAAGGCCGGGCTGGCCCGGCTCAGCGCCTTCGTGTTCACCCGCACCTTCGACCTGATGGTCGAGCCCGCCGCCGAGAAGCTGACCGCCCTGATCCGGATCAACCGCGAGTTGGCGAACGGCCTGCGCGGGAACCCCTGAGGGCGTTCACAGCCGACGAGCCGCACGTCCGCGGACAAGGCCTGTCCCGGGACTCGACCCCGACGAAAAAAGCCCCCGTCCCGATGGGACGAGGGCTCTCCTGGGCCTGCTCCCGTGCGGGACCGGCCTCTTACTTGCGCTGCCGGCGGGCCAGGGCGCTGTCGTCGCCGGAGGTGGTGGTCATCGGTGCTTCCAGGCCGCTGGTGTTCTGCTCGGCCCGGTCGGGCAGGGTCTGGTCGAAGTTGCGCCGGTTGGCGGCGTGGTCGTGATACTGCTCGGTCTGGACGTGCTTGCTGTCGAGACCCCGCGCCGCGCCGTGCTGGGACTTGTCGCGGTTGCTGAGCACCATGTTCTCCTCGAGGATCCCCTCGGGCAGCTCGGTCATCGCGCCGGTGCCGGAGCCCTTGCCCTGCGCTCCCGGACCCATGTTGTGCCTGTCGGCCTTGGCCATGCTCATCCTCCGATCAGCGGCTGCGGAGCGAGGATCCCGCCAATCGCGGCGCCTCGCCCTCGCCTAGACACTAACATTATGAAGCGCTTCGCCCGGAGCAAGCGGGGCCGCAGGAAATATTGCCGGGAACCTTTCGGCGGCGAAAGCGATGCGGTCGCCACGAATCCGACGCGACGACCATGGCGAGAGAGTTCTTTGACGTATGTAAGCTTGCGCGGTGCCTTGCGTGAACGTGCCGAAGCTGCGAGCCCCTGTCACTCCTTGCGGCACGGAAAGGCATCGCGCAGGGCCAGGAGAGCGAGGACGCCGGCCTTCTCGCGCAGGGCCGGCGGATGGGCGCTGCCATAGGCCACGACCGCCCGGACGAGCTGCAGCCGGTTGCCGTCCGGCGGCAGGCAGGTGCCGAGGAGCGGCGGCTGTTTGGCGGAATCGGCGACGCCGGCGAGGTCCTGCACGGCGGCCATGAAGGCCCAGCAGCCCACCGTCTCCGGATCCTGGCGGAACTCGACCTGACCGCCCCGAACCTTGGCGCCGCGCAGCAGGCTCTTGCATTGCGCCACCAGCACTTCGCCCTCCGCGGCCCGCGCGGGGACCGGTGCCAGCCCCGCGACCACCGCCCCCGCGAGGGCGGCGACCAGCCACCGTCCGGCGGCCGACGGGTGCGGCGCCCCGGGCGCGCGCAGGCGGTCGCCGGACCGAGGGACGCTGTTCCGGAACCTGCTCAGGATCGACATGCGGACTGACTCGACGCGGGAGGCCGCGTGCCTGCGGCCCGCCGCATTCTAGCAAGCGCGGCCGAGCCCCGCCCTGCCCCGGCCGCCGTCAGTCACACCCTCGTTGCCGCAGGCCGGCGGCGACGGGATCAGCGCGCCGGGTAGACGACCCGGGTCAGCGCCGCCTCGGTCCGGGCCGCGGGCTGCGCCGCCGGCCCGGCCTTCTGGTACTGCGCCATCATCCGGCGTGCGGCGTCGGCCGGGAGCGCCCCGATCGGAGCCGTCATCGCGAGCAGCTCCTTGCGGGTCTTGCTCGCCACCACGCCCGGACGGGTCACGTCCTGGAAGTCGGCCATCCGGTGCTTGTCGGTGTCGGGATCGCCGCGGAACACCCGCGGCCCCTCGGGCATGATGACGATGTCGCCGGGCCGCAGGGTGGGGTCGCGCAGGAGCGCGGTGCGGGCGTCGAGGGATTTGAGCGGCGACACGGCGAGCGCGAGGGGCTTGGTGTCGGCCTTCTCGGGCTTCGCCTCGGCCTTGGGCAGGGCGACGTAGCGCGTCTTGCCGCGCAGGGCCGCCCGGGCGTGGGCCGGGAGGCGGTTGCGCCGGGTCAGGCGCTGCCGCACCGGCGCGTCGTAGGGCTGGACGACGTAGGGCTGCGCCACCGGCGCGGGGTTGGAAGCTGGGCCTGAGAAGATCTGGCGGAAGAAATCCAGGCCGTCGCCGTCCGCGGCTCGCGCCCCCGCGCCCGAGGCGATCAGCAGGCAACCCGACGTCATCGCCAGGAGCAGGGCGCGCAGCCGGGCAGCCGGCAGGGTCTGGTGCGGCGGCATTGAGCCCCTCCAGTGATTATCATGATGGGTGAATGGGATGACCGTACTGGTACTCGGGCGATTAACCTCGACTACAGCCTGCCAGTTCCGGGACCGTCGCCAAAGATGAACGATTTATGAGCAAGGCGCCGCGGACCTTCTCCGATCGGGTGATCCGCAGGTCGCCGCCCGGTGCGGGGGATCCGTCGCAGCGCATCCGTCCTGCCCCGGCCTCGTGTTGCCGGCGCCCGCTTGAACACCGGGCGCCGGCCGGTGCATGGCAGAAGCGATCTAGGACGCCGCGACGGGAGCCGACGATGCCGCAGCGAGGCCGGGTGCCTCACGCCCTCACCCTCGGCCGGGTCCTCGGCGCTGCCCTGGCGCTCTGCCTCGCGCTGCCGGCCCGCGCGCAGGCACCCGCCGCCCCGCCGGACAAGCGCGTGCCCATGGAGCCGACGGCCTGGCCGTTCACGGCGATCGGACGGGTCAACGTGGTGCAGGGCCCGGCCCATCGCAGCCACTGCACCGGGACCCTGGTCGGCCCCCGGCACGTGCTCACCGCCGCCCACTGCCTGTTCGACGTCCGCCTCGACACCTGGGTCAAGCCGCATCAGGTCCATTTCGTCGCCGGCCAGGCCCGGGACCTGAACGGCGGCACCGCCGAGGCGGAGGCCTTCCGCCTCGCACCCGGCGTCGACCTGAGGCTGGCGGCGCGGCCGGCCCGCGGCGCCATCGCGCCCGAGATGATCGGGCGGGACTGGGTGGTCATCACCCTGCGCCAGCCCCTCGCCCTGAGGCCGGTGTCCTGGATCGTCCTGCCGAACGCCGACCTACCGGGAGGCCGGCCGGGCGCCGTGGTGGCGCTCGCCGGCTACGCCGCCGACAGGCCCTACCTGCCGGTGATCCATCGCGGCTGCGCGGTCCGTATCGACGCCCCGGCCCCGGGGCAGCTCGCCGACCTGTGCGAGTCGATGTCGGGGGAATCCGGCGCGCCGGTCCTGGTGCTCGATGCCGATGGCGGCGCGGCGCTCGTCGGCATCCACACCGCGGTGACCCAGGGCGTGCGGGTGGGGCAGGCCTACCGCTCGGCGAGCGGCGTCGGGGTCGCCGCCGGCAGCTTCGCGGCGGCGCTCGACGAGATGGTCAAGCCCGAGTCGGTCAAGCCGAAGTGAACCGCCAGAACGCCACCTGGGTGTCGCCGTAGGTGCGGCGTTCGAGCTCCGAGAAGCCGTCCGGCGGCGCCAGGGCGGCGGAGGCCTCCTCCTCCACCACCGCGAGGGCGTCGGGCGCGAGCCAGCCGCCCTTCCCGGCCGCGCCGAGCGCCCGGGGCGCGAGCTCGCGGCTATAGGGCGGATCGCAGAAGACGAGGCCGAACGGCTCCCCGGGCGGCGCGGGCCCGAGGCGCGTGGCATCCCGGCGAAACAGCCGGGTCACCCCCTCGAGCCCGAGGGCCTCGACGTTGGCCCGGATCACGCCCCGCGCCTCCGCCCCCTCGTCGACGAGGAGCGCGAAGGTCGCACCCCGGGACAGGGCCTCGCAGGCGAGCGCCCCGGTGCCGGCGAACAGGTCGAGCACCCGAGCCCCCGCGACGGGATCGTCGTAGGCGTGGGCCAGGACGTTGAACACCGCCTCGCGCAGCCGATCCGAGGTCGGCCGGATCGCGTCGCTGCGCGGACCCGCGAGGCCGCGGCCGCGCAAGGAGCCTCCGACGATCCGCATCGCTCGAGGCCCGCTCAGGCCCCGCGCGGCGGCCGGCCGCCGCCGGGACGGCCGCCCGGCCGCGCGCCGCGCCCGCCGGGCTTCGCCCCGCCACCGCCGCCGGGACGGAACCCGCCGCTGGGCTTGCCGAAGGGCTTTCCGCCGCCGCCCGGACGGCCGCCGCCGGGACCGCCCTTGCCTGCGAAGCTCTTGTCTGCGAAGCCTTTGCCCGCAGAGCCCTTGCCCGCAAAGGAGCGGCCCTCGCCGCCCCGACCGCCGGCGGGACGACCCTCGCCCTTGCCAGCGAAGCCGCGACCCTCGCCGCCGAACGAGCGACCCTCGCCCTTGCCGGCGAAGCCGCGGCCTTCGCCGCCCTTACCGCCGAACGAGCGGCCCTCGCCGCTCCTGCCGCTGCCGAACGAGCGCCCCTCTCCGGCGCCCTTGTTGAACGAGCGGCCTTCGAACGAGCGGCCGCCGCCGCCCTTCGCCCCGAAGCCACGGCCCTCGCCGCCCTCCGGGCGTCCGCCGGCCCGGCCGAAGCCGCGGCCGCCGTCATCGGCGAGGCCGGCCTTGGCGCCGCCCCGGGCGCTGCGCGCCGGCGCCGCGTCGTCGCGGGAGCGCCGCATCGGGCGGGCGTCGCCCTCGGGAGCCCGGTTCGGCGCGCCGTCGCGGAACTTGGTGCGGCGATGCGGGGCCGCCTCCTCCTGCGGCTGGGCGACCAGGCGCTCGACCAGAACCCGGCGATCGCCGCTGGCGATGGCGCCGACGCGCTTGCGCGGGGCGTCGGCGGTGGCGGCGCGGATCTCCTGCGGGCTGTCGCCGCGCCGGTGCACCCGTCCGCGGTTCGGCAGGTCGCCGGCGGCCTCGGCCTCGGGATCGCGCCAGACCGTGCGCGGCGGCGCCGGTGCGCGGCGGGCGGCCGGCGCGCCGGGCGGCTTGCCGAATTGCGGCCGGGCCGGGTCGCGCCCGCGGGCGGCTCCCTCCTGCGCCGCCTTGCGGGCGGCGGCCTTGGGCGAGCCGAACGGCGCGATCGGCTCGCGCACCGGGCTGGTGAAGTCGACGCCGGCCTGCTCGGCCAGGGTGTTGCCGAGCTGGTCCTTCAGCACCCGGGTGCGGATCTCCTCCACCAGCCCGACCTCGAGGTCGCCGAGCTGGAACGGTCCGAAGGAGAGCCGGATCAACCGGTTCACCGACAGGCCGAGATGCTCCAGGATGCGCTTGACCTCGCGGTTCTTGCCCTCGCGCAGGCCGAGCGTCAGCCAGACGTTGTCGCCCTGGGCCCGGTCGATCGTCGCCTCGATCGGGCCGTACTCCATCCCGTCGATGGTCACGCCCTTGCGCAGGCCGTCCAGCATCGCCTGGTCGACGTCGCCGAAGGCGCGCACGCGGTAGCGCCGGAGCCAGCCGGTCTCCGGATGCGCGATGACCTTGGCGAGGCCGCCGTCGTTGGTGAGGAGCAGGAGCCCCTCGGTGTTGATGTCGAGCCGGCCCACCGCCACCACCCGGGGCAGGTCCTCGGGCAGGACGTCGAACACCGTCTGGCGCCCCTCGGGGTCGCGGGCGGTGGTCACCACGCCGCGGGGCTTGTGGAAGAGCCACAGCCGGGTGCGCTCGCGGGTGGGCAGCGGCTCGCCGTCGACCGTGATGCGGTCGTCGGGCGTGACGTTGATCGCCGGGGAGTCGAGGCGCGCCCCGTTCAGCGTCACGCGGCCCTCAAGGATCATCGCCTCGGCGTCGCGCCGCGAGGCCACGCCCGCCCGGGCGATCGCCTTGGCGATGCGCTCCGGCTCCGGCTCGGCCGCCGGCGTCGCTGCCGCCTTGCCCTGAGCCGCCTTGCCCTGACCTGCGGCCGGCTTGGTCGAGGCCTGCCCCCCGTCCGGGGAGCCCGCGGATGCCTCGTCCCGTCCGCGACGCCGCTGCGGCGCCCCGGTCTCGTCGTCGTTGATGTCGTTCATGCGCGCCTGATACCAGACGGGGTTTGTCGACGCGAGTGGAACCGATGCGCGATTTTGCAAGGGGAGACCCATCCGCAAGCGGGGCCCCGCGTCCGGACCCTCTCGGCCTGGCCTTCGACGCGGCCCGGGAGGCGGCGGCGCGGGGCGAGGTGCCGGTCGGCGCCGTCGT
The DNA here is from genome assembly GCF_001043975.1 of Methylobacterium variabile. Lineage (GTDB taxonomy): Bacteria > Pseudomonadota > Alphaproteobacteria > Rhizobiales > Beijerinckiaceae > Methylobacterium > Methylobacterium variabile. The sequence goes on along the minus strand of NZ_LABY01000020.1, from coordinate 6,717 downwards.
GGTGCGGGACGGGGCGGTGCTGGCGGTCGCCGGCAACCGGCCCCGGGCCGACCGCGACCCCACGGCCCACGCCGAGATCCTGGCCATCCGCGCCGCCTGCGCGGCGCTCGCCGACGAGCGCCTGACCGGCTGCGACCTGTACGTCACGCTCGAGCCCTGCGCCATGTGCGCGGGCGCCATCAGCTTCGCGCGCATCCGCCGGCTCTACTTCGCCGCCGGCGACCCCAAGGGCGGCGCCGTCGAGCACGGCCCGCGCTTCTTCAACCAGCCGACCTGCCACCACGCCCCCGAGGTCTACGGGGGCCTGCGCGAGAGCGAGGCCGCCGCGCTCCTGCGGGACTTCTTCCGGGACCGACGGTCCTGACCGACCACGAATTCAGCCTTCTCAAATCAATATAGCAGTGGCTATATGACCCGGGCCCGGATCGATCGGGCGCGATGGAGCACGGGCTGATGCGAGACGGATGGGCGTGGCGCGCCGGCGACGGGGCGGCGGAGCCGAGCCTCGGGGCGATGAACGCGAGCGTGCCGGTGCGCCTCACCGGCTCGTGGCCGCGGCGGCTGCTGGCCTTCCTCGGCCCCGGCTACATGGTCTCGGTCGGCTATATGGACCCGGGCAACTGGGCCACCGACATCGCCGGCGGGGCGCAGTTCGGCTACACCCTGCTCGCCGTCATCCTGCTCTCGAACCTGATGGCGGTGGTGCTCCAGGCGCTCGCCGCGCGCCTCGGCATCGCCACCGGCCGCGACCTCGCCCAGGCCTGCCGCGACGCCTATCCGCGCCCGGTCGGGATCGCTCTCTGGCTCGCCTGCGAGGCGGCGATCATCGCCTGCGACCTCGCCGAGGTGATCGGCACCGCGATCGCCCTCAAGCTCCTGTTCGGCCTGCCGCTGCTCGCCGGTGCGATCCTGACCGGCCTCGACGTGCTGCTGATCCTGCTCCTGATGCGCCGGGGCTTCCGGGCCCTTGAGGCCTTCGTGATCGCGCTCCTGACGATCATCTTCGCCTGTTTCGCGATCCAGATCGCGATGGCCGCGCCGCCGGTCCGCGACGTGCTCGGCGGCTTCGTGCCGTCCGCCCAGATCGTCACCGACCCGGCGGCGCTCTACCTCGCCATCGGCATCCTGGGCGCCACGGTGATGCCCCACAACCTCTACCTGCACTCCTCGATCGTGCAGACCCGGGCCTATCCGCGCGACGAGGCGGGCAAGAAGAGCGCCCTGCGCTTCGCCGTCGCCGATTCGACCATCGCGCTGACGCTGGCGCTCTTCGTCAACGCCGCGATCCTGATCATGGCGGCCAAGGTCTTCCACGGCAGCGGCCACACCGGGGTGCAGGAGATCGAGGAGGCCCACGCCCTGCTCTCGCCGCTGCTGGGCGTCGGCCTCGCCTCGACCCTGTTCGCCCTCGCGCTCCTCGCCTCGGGCCTCAACTCCACGGTCACCGCCACCCTGGCGGGCCAGATCGTGATGGAGGGCTTCCTGCGCCTGCGGCTGCCGGACTGGGCGCGCCGCCTCCTCACCCGCGGCATCGCCATCGTGCCGGTGGTGGTGGTGACGGGCCTCTACGGCGAGCAGGGCACGGCCCGGCTCCTGGTGCTGAGCCAGGTCGTGCTCTCGATGCAGCTGCCCTTCGCGGTGATCCCGCTGGTGCGCTTCGTCTCGGACCCGGCCAAGATGGGCGCCCTCGTGATCCCGGCCTGGCTCAAGGTCCTGGCCTGGGCCATCGCCGCGGTGATCGTGGGGCTGAACCTGAAGCTCCTCGTCGACACGTTCACCGGCGCCTGACGCGGCTGTCGGAAAGCAGACATATGCGACCGGGGCCCTCGCATGCCCAACATTTGAGCAAAGGCGGCGGGCCGAAACGGCCGAGAACTCGGAACAACTCGGCCCGTCGAGGCTTGTGGCACCACGTTTCTTGAATTGCGTGGACGCCACGATGAAGATCCGCACCGGCTACTCGATTGCCTTCGATACGCCTGGCCCGACGCCGATGGTCCTGATGCTCAACGTCCATCCGTCCCGGGCCGGCGACCTGATCACGCCCGATACCATGACCATCGACCCGCCGGTCCCCGCGCACCAGTTCGTCGATTCCTTCGGCAACGTCTGCACCCGGGTCACCGCGCCGGGCGGCCGCATCACGTTCTCGTCCGACTTCCTGGTCGAGGACAGCGGCGCGGTCGACGAGTACGCGCCGGACGCGGTGCAGCACCCGGTGCAGGACCTGCCGGACGAGGTGCTGCCCTTCCTGCTCGGCAGCCGCTACTGCGACACCGACAAGCTGTCGAACACCGCCTGGCAGCTGTTCGGCACCACGCCCGAGGGCTGGGCCCGGGTCCAGGCCATCGTCGACTACGTCCACGAGCGGATCCGCTTCGACTACCAGCGCGCCGACGCCACCCGCAGCGCGCTCGACGGCTACACCCAGCGCGAGGGCGTCTGCCGCGACTTCGCGCACCTCGCCATCACGTTCTGCCGCTGCATGAACATCCCGGCGCGCTACTGCACCGGCTATCTCGGCGACATCGGCGTGCCGGCGGTGCCCGACCCGATGGACTTCTCGGCCTGGTTCGAAGCCTATCTCGGCGGGCGCTGGTACACGTTCGATGCCCGCCACAACCGGCCCCGCATCGGCCGCATCCTCATGGCCCGCGGCCGCGACGCCACCGACGTGGCGATCTCGACGAGCTTCGGCCCCGCCTGGCTCGCCAAGTTCGAGGTCCACACCGACGAGGTGACCGAGCCGGCGCCGCAGGCGCAGTGGCTCCAGGCTGCCGAGTAAGGGACGAGGTCCGGGATCCCCGCTCCCTCACGGGAGCGGGGATCCCGCGCCACCGCCGTTACAGTTCCTTCTCCGATTCGCCTCCGATGCGAAGAGGCGGCCTGCCCGCCCTGCCACTGCTGTCAAGCCTGGATGAGCAAACCTGATCCGGCTATGGCGGCGCGATGCTGCTTCGTCCCTACCAGCGCGCGAGCCTCGACGCGCTCCAGGCCGATTGGGCGCGCGGCGGCCGCAACGGCCTGATCGTGCTGCCGACCGGGGCCGGCAAGAGCCTCGTCATCGCCACCCTGGTGCGGGAGACCATGGCCCGCGACCCCGGGGCCCGGATCGCCGTCGTCACCCATACCCGCGAGCTGATCGCCCAGAACCACGCCGAGCTCCTCGGGCTCTGGCCCGAGGCCCCGGCCGGCATCGTCTCGGCCGGCCTCGGACGGCGGGAGGAGACGAAGGCCATCCTGTTCTGCGGCATCCAGTCGGTGTGGAACCGGGTCGAGGCGACCGGGGGCTTCGACCTCGTGATCGTCGACGAGGCTCACCTGATCCCGCGCGACGCCGACACCCGCTACGGCCGCTTCCTCGACGCGGTGCGGGCACGCTCGCCCGGGATGCGCCTCGTCGGGCTGACCGCCACGCCCTACCGTCTCGACAGCGGCCGCCTCGACGAGGGCGCCGGCCGGGTCTTCGACCGCATCGTCTACGAGGCCCAGGTCGGCGACCTGATCCGCGAGGGCTACCTCGCGCTGCTCGTCTCGAAGGCGACCGCCACGATCCTCGACGTCAGCGGCGTGCCCCTGCGGGCCGGCGACTACGTGCCGGGCGCCCTCGAGGCGGCGGTGAACCGCGACGTCATCACCAAGGCCGCCGTGGCCGAGCTGGTGGCCTACGGCGCCGGCCGTCGGGCCTGGCTCGCCTTCTGCGCCGGGGTGAAGCACGCCGACGCGGTCCGCGACGCGATCCGGGCGGAAGGCATCTCCTGCGAGGCGATCTCGGGTGAGACGGGCAAGCGCGAGCGCGACCGCATCGTGCGCGACTTCCGGGCCGGGCGCCTGCGCTGCCTCACCTCGGTCGGGGTGCTGGCGACGGGCTTCAACGTGCCGGAGGTCGACCTGATCGCGCTCCTGCGCCCGACCCAGAGCACCGGTCTCTACGTGCAGCAGGTCGGCCGTGGCCTGCGGCGGGCGCCCGGCAAGGCCGACGCCCTGGTGCTCGACTATGCCGGGCTGGTGCGCCGGCACGGCCCGATCGACGTGCTCTCGGCCAACGCCGTGGCGCGGGCGCGGCTCCTCGGCGAGGGCGGTCCCCGGGCCAAGCCCTGCCCGGGCTGCGGCGCCCTCATCGCGCTCAACGCCAGCACCTGCGAGGCCTGCTGGGTCGAGCCGGAGGAGGACGAGGCGGAGATGCCGCACGAGGCGGTGGCCGACGACGAGACCGCGGTCCTGTCCGCCGGCACCGTCGCGGTCGTGCGCGAGGCGCACGCACGCTGGTGGCCGGTGGCCGGCTGGGCGTTCCGGCGCGAGGCGCGCCCGCGCGCTCCGGACGTCCTGGCGGTGGCCCTCGAGGGCGACGAGGACGCGACGGTTGTGCGCCTAGACCTCGAGGCTTCGGGCTTCGCCCGTGAGAAGGCGGTGCAGTGGTGGCGCCGCCTCGGTGGCGCGATGCCCGCCCCCCTCGACGTCGACGAGGCCCTGGCGCGCTGCGACGAGCTCTCCCGGCCCGAGGCGGTCCGGGTCGTGCCGACCGGCCGGCTCTCCGAGAGCGTCGATTACCGCCTCGCCGGTGGGGCGACCTGGACCGACACGCGACGCGTGGCCTGAGACCGCGGCGCCGTCGAACGCGTCCGACGGCGCTGGCTCGGCCCGAACGGGCGTCAGCCCGCCGCGATCAGCCGGGACACCTCGGCCTCGGCCACCGCCTTCTCGGCCGCCACCTCGGCGGCGAGCCGGCGAACCTCCTCGGGGTCGCCCGCCTGGCAGGCCGTCTCCAGGGCGGCGCAGAGGTGCGACAGCCGGGTAAAACCGATCAGGCCCGACGAGGCGATGACGCCGTGCGCCGTCGCGCCGAGCACCGCCGGCTCCCCCGTCACCGACCAGTCCCGCAGCTGGGCCTGGAAGCGCCCGAGCAGCACTGGCAATGCCTGATCGCCGACCGCTTGGCGTAGGTCGGCGTAGGTCGTGGCATCGAGGGAGGGGGGCGTCGTGGGCATGGCGTCCGGCTCCAGCTGCGCGTCGGCTCGATGCGCGTCGGCTCTCGGAGCGCAACCCTACAGGATATGGAGCGCCCGCGATGTTCGGCCATCAGGCCGAGCGCGCGACGCTCGTGCCGATCTCCGCCGTCCGGGCCGCCTGCGCCTTGCGGGCATAGGTCCGCGCCCGCAGGACCGCCTCCGAGGGGAGCTGCTCGACGACCGATCCGTCCGGGCCGACGACCTGGAACACGATCTGCCGGCTGTCGGGATCGCGCCGGTAGAGGGCCCGGTCCGAGCCGACCTCGGAACTCTCCGGCGGCGGTTCGGCGGTCTGCCCGGCCGGCTTCCGGGCCTCCGGGCTCAGGTCGAGCGTCACCGCCGGTTCGAGGGGTGGGCTGGCGCTGGCCTGAGGGGAGCGGGAGGTGGTGTTCCGCACGGCCGGTTCCACCGCGGCCGGCGGATACGCCGCGGCAGGGCTGCTGATCTCGATCACGACGAAATCCTCTCGGATGCTCCGTTCGTGCCCAGCTAGCCGTCGCGAGCCCTACCCGGATGTTAACGCCGCCTGGGTGCTTGAAGGTTGTCTTAAGGCCGGGTTTCGATCGGTTAAGCAATTGCGCAGAATTCCGGGGATGCGCGCGGGTGGTGCCGATGGCCGTCGGGCGATGCCGGGGTCGCTCTCCCCGAACGGCCCTGCGCCGCGGAGGCCGAGAGCGCACGTCGTCGAGGCGAGGCGCCCGACGCAGCGAAAAAGGAGGCCTGGAGACGAGACGGCGCAGGGAAAACGTATCCGCGAGACGCGCCCGGGCCGGGGACGTCGATCACAGCGCGATGTCGATGCTCGCCGCCGTGCCCTTCTCGGCCTGGGCGTAATCGATCTGGGCCCGCAGGTTCGACGCCATGGCGCGCACGATGCGCGAGCCGAGGCCCGTGCCGCGCGGGGTGCCGGCGCCCTGCCAGCCGACGCCGTCATCGGCCACGGTGAGGCGCAAGGTGTTGCCGTCGCGCCGCGCGGTGATGCGGATCTCGCCGGTGACGCCCTCCGGATAGGCGTACTTGTAGGCGTTGGTGACGATCTCCGTGACGATCACCCCGAGGGAGACCGCCTTGTCGGTCGCCACCTCGACCGGAACGGCGTCGAGCAGGATGCGGTGGCGCTGGCCGGTGGCGTTCATCGCCCCGTCGAGATCCTCCACCAGGGTCGCCAGGTAAGCGTCGACGGCCACCACCCGCACGTCGTTGGAGGTGTAGAGGCGGCGGTGGATGCCGGCGATCGCGGTGATGCGGGTCTGGGTTTCCTCGAGGGCGGCGCGGGCGGAGGCGTCGGTGACGGTGTTGGCCTGCATCCGCACCAGCGCCGCCACCAGGGCGAGGCTGTTGGCCACCCGGTGGTTGACCTCGCGCAGCAGCAGTTCGGCCCGGTCCCGGGCCTCCCGCACCTCGGCCTCGGCCCGCTCCTTCTCGCGGCGGGTGCGGTCCTGCAGCACCGCCGTCGCGACCGCCTCGGCGAGGAGCTCGCGGAAGTGGCCCTGAAGGTCCTTCCAGACGTAGTCGACGGCGCCCGCCTTCAGGGCCGCCACGGCGACGCGGCTGTCCTCCGAGCCGGTGACGTAGATGACCGGCGGCGCCTCCGGCAGGGCGCGGATGCGCGGCAGGATCTCGAGGCCGGTCTCCTGCGGCATGTGGTGGTCGAGGGCGACGACGTCGAAGCGCTCGGCGGCGATCCGGGCGAGCCCCGCCTCGCCGT
>NZ_LABY01000002.1 GCF_001043975.1 Methylobacterium variabile | reverse complement strand
GGAACCCGCCCGGCCGACCCCGCCGACCTCCCCCTCGTCACCGATCCCGGCGAGCGCCGGGGCGAGATGCTCTACCGCCCGTTCGGGCGGACGGGCGAAAAGATCTCGGCGATCGGCATGGGCGGCTTCCACCTCGGCAAGAGCGCCGTGACCGACGCCGAGGCGACCCGGCTGATCCACGAGGGCGTCGACCGCGGCATCACCTTCATGGACAATTGCTGGGACTACAACGAGGGCCGCTCCGAGGAGCGGATGGGCATCGCCCTCGAGCAGAACGGCGCCCGCAACAAGGTCTTCCTGATGTCCAAGATGGACGGGCGGACCAAGCAGGAGGCGATGAAGCAGATCGACCAGTCGCTGCGGCGCCTGCGCACCGACCGGATCGACCTCGTCCAGCACCACGAAATCCTGCGCTACGACGATCCCGACCGGGTCTTCGCCGAGGGCGGCGCCATGGAGGCGTTCCAGGAGGCGAAGCAGGCCGGCAAGCTGCGCTACATCGGCTTCACCGGCCACAAGGACCCGCGCATCCACCTGCAGATGCTCGAGGTGGCGGCCGAGCGCGGCTTCCATTTCGACGCGGTGCAGATGCCGCTGAACGTCATGGACGCGCATTTCCGCAGCTTCGGCCACCTCGTGCTGCCCTACCTCGTCCAGAACGGCATCGCGGCGCTCGGCATGAAGACCTTCGGCGACGGCGTGATCCTGAAGAGCGACGCGCCGATCAAGCCGATCGAGTACCTGCACTTCTCGCTCAACCTGCCGACCTCGGTGGTCATCACCGGCATCCAGAACCAGCGCGACCTCGACCAGGCCTTCGAGGCGGTGAAGACCTTCAAGCCGATGGACAAGGCGGCGGTGGCGGAACTGCTGAACCGCAGCCGGCCCTACGCGCTGGAAGGCAGGTACGAGCTGTTCAAGACCAGCGCGACCTTCGACGGCACCGCCAAGAACGCCGCCTGGCTCGGCGAGGACGTGCCGGGGGTGAAGAAGCTGGCGCCCACCATGGAGTGAGGCCGGCGGCCGATACGACACAACCATGACGGCTGCCGGCGCGTTGACCCTGCGTCTTCTCGCCGGCAGGAGGCCGCATCATGAGCGATACGCCGAACCCCCACCGCAACCCGTCCGCCGAACTCCACACCATGAACGACCGCCTCGCCGCCTGGGCCGCCTGCACGGCCGAGGACAGCCCTTCGCTGATCGAGCGCTTCGAGGCGATGGGCTACGAGGTGCGGGGCAAGTCCCGCGAGGAGGTGGAGGCTGCCTTGCGCTGCCCGCCGACGCGGGCGGGGCGGGGGTGAGCGGAACTCGGGGCACCTCCGGCCCGGCCGCGCTGGCGATGCTCAGCGCTGGTCGCCGGACGCTGCACGAACGGGACTGTGCCCTGAGGCGGGGCGCCCGGCGCTCGCCTCGCCCACGACGGCGAGGCTCCCCGGCCGCTCGGCCACGCGCGCGGCGCAAGGCGGGAGATTGACGAGCGAGGCTGCGGCGACGAGCATCGCGGTGATCATCCGGGCGAGGATCGGGGCCATCCGCGCGAGGATCGGGGCCATCCGCGCGAGGATCGGGGCCATCCGCGCGAGGATCGGGGTCATCCGCCTCTCCTACGGAAAGCTCACGCCGGCGAGGCGCTCGGACAGCGCCCACAGCCGCGCGGCCGCCGCTTCGTCCCGGGCCTGGGCCGGGATCCGGGCGGGGCCCGGCGCGCCACGGATCTCGCCGAACCCTGTCGGGCCGTAATACGCGCCCCCGGTCGCCGCAGGTGCGGTCGCGGCGTAGAGCGTCGGCAGGGCGCCCCGAGCGGCCGGCTGGAACAGGAACCACAGGAAGGTCCGCGTCAGGCCGGAGGCACTGCGGGGACCGGAGCCGTTCGGCAGCAGGTCGGTGCGGGCGATCCCCGGATGGGCGGCGAGGCTCGCAACGCCCCAGCCGCCGGCCTCGCCGCGGCGCTGCAGTTCGCGCGCGAACATCAGGCAGGCGAGCTTGGACTGGCCGTAGGCCGCCATCGGCCGATAGCCGCGCTCCGCCTGCAGGTCGTCGAACGCGAGATGCCCGCCGCGGGCCGCGACGCTCGACAGCGTCACCACCCGCGGCGCGCGTCCGCGGCGCAGCAGCGGCAGCAGGTGCGCGGTGAGGGCGAAGTGGCCGAGATAATTGGTGGCGAATTGCAGCTCGTGCCCGTCGGCGGAGAGCCAGCGCTTCGGCGGGGTCATCACGGCCGCGTTGTTGATCAAGAGGTCGACGTGGTCGCGGCCTGCCGCCATCCGCCCGGCGAAGGCCGCGACGGAGGCGAGGCTGGCGAGGTCGAGGAGTTCGAACGCGACGGTGGCGTCCGGCACCGCCTGCCGGATTCGCGCGACCGCCGCGGCGCCCTTGTCCGGGTTGCGGCCGGCGACGATCACGTCCGCCCCGGCCCGGGCGAGCGCCAGGGCGTCCTCGAAGCCCAGGCCGCCGGTGCCGGTCACGATCGCGGTGCGTCCCGCCTGGGACGGCAGGTCTGCCAGTGTCCAGCCCGACATCGGCGCGGCTCTCCTTCACCGAGGGCGTGATCGCACTCAGTGCAAATTTTTTACTGCACCGAGTGCAGCTTTGCAAGCAGGGAGCGGCGTGCGAGAAGCCCGGTATGGAGCACGAGTCCCGGAAGCCCGATGGCCTGCGCGCGCGCAAGCGGCAGGAGACGCTGCGGCGGATCGCCGAGACCGGCCTGCGCCTGTTCGGCGAGCACGGCTACGAGGCGACGACGCTCGACGCCATCGCCGAGGCCGCCGGCATCTCGCGCCGCACCTTCTTCTCGTACTTCAAGTCGAAGGAAGAGATCCTGCTGGAGTGGCAGATGCGTGGATTCAGCACGCAGCTGCGCGAGGCGGTGCTGGCCCAGCCCGCCGGCCGGGCACCGATCGTGGTCGTCCGCGACGCGATGCTGCAGCTGGCGGCCGGCATCCGGACCCAGGAATTCATCAGCATCGACCGTGTGATGCGCACGAGCGAGACCCTGAAGGCGCGCAAGCAGGCGAGCTACGGCCTGCAGGAGCAGGCGCTGCACGCCGCCCTCGTCGAGCGCTGGCCCGACCCCGCGCGCAGCCATGCCCTGCGCCTCGTCGCGATGGTCTCCCTCGGCGCGATGCGCCTGGCCATCGAGGCGTGGATCCAGGCCGGCGGGGACCGGGGGGCAGGCCCCTTCCTGGAGGACGCGTTCGCGCAGATCGCCGCCGAGGTCTGCGGGTCCGTCGGGCAGGGCGGGGCGTCACCGGCGGCGTGATCCGCGCGTCCGGCCGTCGCCTCACCCCGCCCGCAACCCCGCCGCGATCTCCCGCACCGCCGCCCAGGCCGTCATCACGTCCGCCCGCGTCGTGGTGGTCTGGCCGACCTGGAAGCGGATCACGAAGCGGCCGTCGTGGCGGGTCTGGGTCAGGTAGGTGCGGCCGTCGTCGTTGATGCGCTCGACGAGGCGGGCGTTGAGGGCGTCGAGGTCGTCCGCGCCGGCAGGGGCGTACCGGAAGGTGAACAGCGACAGGATCGGCGCCGTGGTCAGCTCGAAATCGGGATCGGCCGCGATGATCCCGGCGAGTTCCCGCGCCCAGGCGACGTGGTCGCGGATCATGCCCCGCAGCGCCTCGACGCCGTAGGAGCGGATGACGAACCACAGCTTCAGCGCCCGGAAGCGGCGCCCGAGGGGGATCGACCACTCGTTGTAGTCGACGAAGCCGTCCTGGCCGAGCGTGCGCAGGAAGGGCGGGCGGATGCCGAGCGTGTCGGTGAGCGCCTTCGGGTCGCGCACGAAGTGGGCCGAGCAGTCGAAGTGGGTGAACAGCCACTTGTGCGGGTTGAACACCAGGCTGTCGGCGGCCTCGGCGCCCCGCATCAGGTCGCGGAACTCGGGACAGATCATCGCGCTGCCGGCCCAGGCGGCGTCGACGTGGAAGAAGACGTCGTGCCGGCGCGCCACCGCGGCGACCGCTTCGAGGGGATCGCAGGCGCCGATGCTGGTGCCGCCGAGGCAGGCGACGATCGCGGCCGGCGTGAGCCCGGCCTCCCGGTCGGCCCGGATCGCCGCGTCGAGGGCGTCCGGGTCCATGCCGTGGAGCGGGCCCGAGACCGGGATCCGCACCAGGTTGGCGTCGCCGAAACCGGCGATGCGCACCGCCTTGTCGACCGAGGAATGCACCTGCGCCGAGGCGTAGACCCGCAGGACCGGCCCGCCGGCGAGGCCCTTGGCGTTGCCGGTGAAGCCGAGCGCCCGCTCCCGGGCGGTGAGGAGCGCGGCGAGCGTCGCGCCGGAGGCCGAATCCTGGATCACGCCGGAGAAGCCCTCGGGCAGGCCGATCATCTGCCGCAGCCAGTCCATCACCCGGGTCTCGAGCTCGGTCGCGGCCGGCGAGGTCTGCCAGAGCATGCATTGCGCCGCGAGCGCCGCGGTGACGAACTCCGCCACCATCGAGGGCGGGCTGGCATTGGCCGGGAAGTAGGCGAAGAAGCGCGGGTGCTGCCAGTGGGTCATGCCCGGCATCACGACCCGGTCGAGGTCCGAGAAGATCCGCTCCATCGGCTCGCCCTCGGTAGGAGGCGCGGCGGGCAGCTGCCGGAAGATCTCGCCCGGCGCCACCTGGGCCCGGACGGGGCGCTCGCCGACGCCCGCGAGGTAATCCACCGACCAGTCGGCGGCCCGGTGCGCCCAGGCCCGAAACGTCTCGTCGTCCATGCCTCCAACGCTCCTCCCGCCGGCCCGGCCTTCCGGTGCCCCGTCGGGTGTTTAGCAGGTTTCGCCGGGCGCGCCTCCCCGCCCGGGCGGGCAGTCGAGGTCGGACGGCGCGACTGCACCGGACAATCGAGCCCGGCAGACACCCCGCTTGAGGAGACCGCGAAACCATGCCACGATCAATCGAGGCACATTGATTTACGATCATTTAATCAATTTCAAGTTGCATTTTTGCGTCAGCATTTCGATCGGACGCTGGGGCAGGGCGAACCCGTCGGGAATACTGGACGATATCGTGAATGGCTCGGATCAACTTCATCGTTTCTTAAACCGCCATGCCAGTTCATGAGGCGAATGCGAGAGGAGCAGGATGTTCGGCAGGATGTTCGGGCAGCGTACCCGGAGGGCACCGGCAGACAGGCTGACCCAGCGCCACGTTCGCGTGACCCGCGGGGGAGCGGATCAGGACGGCTGCCTGATCTATCTCGGTGACCAGCTCGTCTCCGTGCTGGTGCGCCTGCAGCCCGGCATCCCCCACCCGCCCGAGCACCGGCACAAGTGGCGCGTGACGGAGACCTACGGTCCCGGCAAGGCGCTCGCCCGCGCCCCGCTCTTCGACACGCCGGACGCGGTGACCGCCTGGATCGCCGCCCGCCTGCCGATCCCGGCCCCCGCCGGGCCCTGGATGGACGCCCACCTGCTGCCTTGACGGCGACGCATCCGACCGGGCTCAATCCGGTCGAGCCCTGCCACAGCCGCATGCCTGGCGCGACGGGATCGCTGTGGTGCGGCAAGTCGCTGATAATGCACGTTCTTCTGCTGCCCGTGCCGTCCCGCGGCGGATCGGGCCGGCCGGCCGGGTGCGCCGGCACACGCAGCCTGGGACGCGCCGGGCCGATATTCCTTCCTGCACCGCCCGCCCCGCAGCGCCCGAGGACGCGCACCTCAAGTGAGACGCCGGGGTGGAGGCGACAGGAGGTTATCATGATCCGCTTCGTCACTGCGGCCGCCGCGGCCGCCCTCGTCGTCCTGCCCCTCTCGGCCTACGCCCATGGCGGCGACCGGGAGCCGGCCGGCGGCGCCTTCATGAGCAGCTACGTCACCAACCCTTACGCCGTCCCCCGCTCGCCCGCCGAGGCCCGGCCCCTCGCGGAGCCGCAGGCGCCCTGGCTCGCTCCCGAGACCACCGGCTCCGTGCGGGCGCTCCCGGCCCGGCCGCGGACGCGCCGCTGACACCGTCATCCCGTCGCCACGGTCCTCAAGGTAAGCTTCCGGTTTGATCAGTGCGGGAGCGCCGAGAGGACCGATGACACAGCCGTCGCTGAACCGATCGCAGCAGGCCGAGGCGGCCGAGGATGCGGGGTCGAACCCGAGCCCGAACCCGACCCTCGGCGAGGTCGTGGCCCGGCGCTTCGACCGGCGCGAGCTGCTGCGCGGCAGCCTCGCCGTGGCGGCGATCTCGGCAACCCTGGCACCCCGGGCCGTGGCGGCGGCGGAGAGCGCCCCCGGGACTTTTCCGTTCCGCGAGCTGCCGGCCGGCGCCGACGAGCGCCACCACGTCGCGGACGGCCACGACGCCGAGGTGCTGATCCGCTGGGGCGACCCGGTGCTGCCGGGCGCTCCGCCCTTCGATCCGCACAAGCAGTCGGCCGCCGCGCAGGGCATGCAGTTCGGCTACAACAACGACTTCCTCGGCTTCTTCCCGCTGCCCGGGACGAACGACCCCGCCGGCCACGGCCTCCTCGTCGTCAACCACGAGTACACGAACGAGGAATTGATGTTCCCCGGCCTCGGCCGGCAGGACGGCAAGGCGGCCTTCGCCGGCATGAGCCGCGACCTCGTCGACATCGAGATGGCGGCCCATGGCGGCTCGGTGATCGAGGTGAAGCGCGAGGGCGGACGCTGGCGCGTCGTGCCGGATTCGGCCTACGCCCGCCGCATCACCGCGACGACGCCGATGCGGCTCTCCGGCCCCGCCGCCGGCTCGCCCCGCCTGCGCACCGGCGCGGATCCGGAGGGGCGCCAAGTCCTCGGCATGATCAACAACTGCGCGGGCGGCGTCACCCCGTGGGGCACCTGGCTGACCTGCGAGGAGAACATCAACTACTACTTCCAGGGCCGGCTGCCGGAGGGCTCGCCCGAGGCGAGGAACCACAAGCGCCTCGGCATCCCGGCGAACCTCTACGGCTGGGGCCGCTTCCACCCGCGCTTCGACCTCGCGCAGGAGCCGAACGAGCCGAACCGCTTCGGCTGGGTGGTCGAGATCGATCCGTTCGACCCGGCGGGCGTGCCGGTGAAGCGCACCGCCATGGGCCGCTTCAAGCACGAGGGGGCCGCCGGCGTCATGGCCCCGGACGGGCGCTACGTGGTGTTCCAGGGGGACGACGAGCGCTTCGACTACGTCTACCGCTTCGTCACGCGAGATCCGGTGAACACCGCGGACAAGGCCGCCAACCGCGACATCCTCGACAGCGGCACCCTGTCGGTCGCCCGCTTCGACGCGGACGGGCGCGGCACCTGGCTGCCCCTGGTGTTCGGCCAGGGCCCGCTGACGCCCGAGAACGGTTTTCGCGATCAGGGCGACGTCCTGATCGAGACGCGCCGGGCCGCCGACCTCCTCGGCGCGACCAAGATGGACCGGCCGGAGGACGTCGAGGCCAACCCGAAGACCGGCAAGATCTACGTGATGCTGACCAACAACGTCCGCCGCAAGGCCGACCAGGTCGACGCCGCCAACCCGCGGCCGGACAACCGCTTCGGCCACATCGTCGAGCTCTCCCCCGAGGGCGGCGACTTCGCGGCCGGAAGCTTCGCCTGGGAGGTGCTGGTGCGCTGCGGCGACCCGTCCGTCGCGGCGGTCGGCGCCACCTTCTCGTCGGCGACGACCAAGGACGGCTGGTTCGGCATGCCGGACAATTGCGCGGTCGACGGCCAGGGCCGCCTCTGGATCTCAACCGACGGCAACTCGCCCTCCAAGACCGGCCGCACCGACGGCATCTGGGCGATGGAGACGGAGGGCGCCCGCCGCGGCACCGCCAAGCACTTCTTCCAGGTCCCCCTCGGGGCCGAGATGTGCGGCCCCTACTTCACCCCCGACGACACGACGTTCTTCGTCGCCGTGCAGCACCCCGGCGAGGCCGACGAGGAGGATCCCAACGCCACGCCCGCGACCTTCGAGCAGCCGGCGACCCGCTGGCCCGACTTCGACCCCGCCCTGCCGCCGCGCCCGGCGGTGGTGGCGATCACGAAGCGGGGCGGGGGGAAGGTGGGGACGTAGGTCACCCCTCGAAGAACCGCGCGCCTGACCCTCCCCCTCTCTGCGGGGGAGGGTCTTGGTGCAGCGGAACCGTTCCTACAGCACCTTGTCCAGCGTCACCGGCAGGGTGCGCACCCGCTTGCCCGTGGCGTGCCAGATCGCGTTGACGATCGCTCCCGCGCTGCCGGTGACGCCGATCTCGCCCACCCCCTTGATCCCGAGCGGGTTGACGTGGGGGTCCTCCTCCTCGACCAGGATCGCCTCGAGCGCGGGCACGTCGGCGTTCACCGGCACGTGGTACTCGGCGAGGTTGGCGTTCATCGGCCGGCCGGAGCGCGGGTCCATCACCGCCTGCTCGTGCAGGGCGAAGGAGACGCCCCAGATCATCCCGCCGTAATACTGGCTGCGCACCAGCCGCGGGTTGATGATCCGCCCGGCCGCGAAGGCGCCGACGAGGCGCGTCGCGCGGATCTGGCCGAGATCGGGGTCGACCTTCACCTCGGCGAAGACCGCGCCGTGGGCGTGCATGGCGTAGGATTCCCGCGCCGCGTCGGGCCCGGCCGCCCCCTTGCCTTCGACCGACTCACGGCCCGCCCGGCTCAGGATCTCGGTGAAGGCCTCGGACCGGCTCTCGTCGTCGCGCCGCACGAGGCGGCCGCCCCGGGCGATCACCCCGGCATTGCCGGCGCCGTAGAGGGGCGAGCGCGCATCCTGCGTGGCGAGAGCGGCGAGCTGCGCGATCACGTCGGCCGCCGCGCCCTTGATCGCCGTGCCGGCGGTGGCGGTGTGGGCCGAGCCGCCGGCGATGCCGCCGTTCGGCAGGTCCGAGGAGCCGATGCGGAAGTCGATCGCGTCGATGTCGAGGCCGAGCTCCTCGGCGGCGATCTGGGCGAGGCTGGTCCAGGCCCCCTGCCCCATGTCGATCGCGCCGATGGCGACGCTAGCCTCGCCGGTGGCCCTCAGCTCCGCCCGCGCCTCGGCCTGGAACATCAGGGCCGGGAAGGTGGCGGTGCCGACGCCCCAGCCGACGAGGAGCCCGTCGGCGTCGCGCATCTGGCGCGGCGCCAGCGGGCGCGTCTCCCAGCCGAAGCGCGCCGCGCCCTGCGCGTAGCAGTCCCGCAGGGCCTTGGAGGAGAACGGCTTGCCCGACATCGGCTCGGTCTCGGCGTAGTTCCGCAGGCGGAACGCCAGCGGATCCAGGCCGCAGGCCTCGGCCATCTCGTCGATGGCGCCTTCGAGCGCCACGCTGCCCGAGGCCTCGCCGGGGGCGCGCATGAAGAGCGGCGTGCCGGTGTCGAGCCGCACCGCCCGGTGGCGGGTGGCGAGCGCCGGCGCGGCGTAGAGCGTGTGCGAGACGCCGCCGCTCGGCTCGATGAAGTCGTCGAAGGTGCTGGTCGCCGTGAGCGTGTGGTGGTCGAGGGCGGTGAGCCCGCCATCCTCGGTCGCGCCGAGGCGCAGGGTCTGGCGGGTCGGGGCGCGATGGCCGACAGGGCCGAACATCTGCGGGCGGGTGAGCACCAGCTTCACCGGCCGGCCGACGAGGCGGGCCGCCATGATGCCGAGCACCTGCGGGCCGGCCACCATCCCCTTCGAGCCGAAGCCGCCGCCGAGGAACGGGCTGCGGATGTGGACGTCGCCGGGCGCGATGCCGAACAGGCCGGCAATGCGCCCCTGCGCCATCGCCAGCCCCTGCGAGGGCATCTCGAGGTCGAGCCTGTCGCCGTCCCAGGTCGCGACGACGGCGTGGGGCTCCATCGCGTTGTGGTACTGCGCCGGGGTCTCGTAGGTCGCCTCGACCGTGCGCGCCGCCGCCGCGAGGCCGGACGCGACGTCGCCCCTCTCGAGGTCGGCCGGATCGCCGACGCCGATCGCCGGCGGGGTGAACGGCTCGGCCGCATCAAGCCCGACTGCCGGGGTCTCGGCCTCGTAGGTCGGCGCCAGCAGGGCGGCGCCCTCGGTCGCGGCCTCCAGCGTCTCGGCGATCACCACCGCGACCGGCTGGTTGGCGTAGCGCACCCGGTCGTCCTGCAGGAGGTCGAGCCGGAAGGTGAAGCCGTCGTGCTTCTCGTCCGGGTGCTGCGCGAGCGCGGGCTTGTTCTGCGGCGTCATCACCGCGACGACGCCGGGATGGCTCTCGGCCGCCGCGACGTCGAGACGGGTCACCCGGCCGCGGGCGATGCGGCTCACCGCCATCACGGCGTAGAGCATCCCGGGCGGGTGGTGGTCGGCGGCGTAAGCTGCGCCGCCGGTCACCTTCAGGACCCCGTCCCGGCGGGTGAGCGGCTGGCCGATGTTGGAGCCGTGGCGGATTTGACGGGGAGCGGTCTCAGACATGGGCGGCCTCCCGAGCGGGGGCGAAGGCGGAGCCGGGCAGCGCCGGCAGGCGCTCCGGCGTACCGGCGGCGGCGCGGGTCAGTGCCCGCACCACGAGGCGGCGGGCGAGCTCGATCTTGAAGGCGTTGTCGCCGGAGGGTTTCGCGCCCGCGAGGGCGGCATCCGCCGCCGCCCGGAAGGCGGGCTCGTCGGGCGCACGGCCGGCGAGCAGGCTTTCCGCCTCCCGCGCCCGCCAGGGCTTGAGGGCAACGCCGCCGAGGGCCAGCCGCGCCTCGGCGATGCGCCCGCCGTCGAGCCGCAAGGCCACCGCCGCCGAGACCACCGCGAAGGCGTAGGACGTGCGGTCGCGGACCTTGAGGTAGCGGCTGTGGGCGGAAAAGCCCGCGGCCTCCGGCGGCAGGACGAGGGCGGTGATCAATTCGCCGGGTTCCAGCACCGTCTCGCGCTCCGGCGCGTCGCCGGGCAGGTGGTGGAAGGCTTCGAGCGGCACGGTGCGGGTGCCGGCGGGACCCGCGATCTCGACGACAGCGTCGAGGGCCACGAGGGGCACGCAGAAATCCGACGGGTGGGTGGCGATGCAGGCCTCGCTCCAGCCGAGGATCGCTTGCAGGCGGGTCTCGCCGCCGCGCGCGTCGCAGCCGCTGCCGGGCTCGCGCTTGTTGCAGGCGCTGCCCGTGTCGGTGAAGTAGGGGCAGCGGGTGCGCTGCATCACGTTGCCGGCCGCCGTGGCGGCGTTGCGCAATTGCGCCGAGGCGCCGGAGAGCAGGGCCTCGGCCACCGCCGGATAGGCCTTGGCGAAGGCGGGATCGTGCGCGAGGTCGCTGTTGCGGGCGAGCGCGCCGATGCGCACCGAGCCGTCGTCCCGCCGCTCGAGAGCGGCGAGGCCCGGCAGCCGGGTGATGTCGACGAGGCGGGTCGGCCGGCTGACGCCGCCCTTCATCAGGTCGAGGAGGTTGGTGCCGGCGGCGAGATAGGCGGCGCCGGGGGCCGACCCCGCCGCGACCGCGCCGGCGACGTCGGTGGCGCGGACGTACTCGAACGGGATCATGCCGCCTCTCCCTGCCGGGTGGTCGGATGCTGGTTCATGGCGCCCTGCGCTTCCAGCACCGCCTCGGTGATGCCGGCGTAGGCGCCGCAGCGGCACAGGTTGCCGCTCATCGCCTCGCGCACCCGCTCGGGGTCGTTGCCGGCA
>NZ_LABY01000199.1 GCF_001043975.1 Methylobacterium variabile | reverse complement strand
TCATGGGCATCCTCTGCCTCGCCTCCACACTGCTGTGGATCAAGTGACAACAGGCCCTAATTTGCAAAATAGGTCATCCAGCATCGTCGAAATTATGATCAGAAAATTTTAAAATAGATTTTACTCATATTCATGTCGTGCATCGGATTTTTACGTGGTATTTGCTTGATAAACCACACGAATGAGGGCGTTATAACTCACATTTATGATATACTATGATTGTTTTACTTCAAGTTACGAATCAAGGCAAAGATCAAGGTACGTGACAGAAGTGCCTCAGTGAGGTGGTTGGCCCTGGCGCAGCCGTCGTGTAAGTTCATTCTATTGGCATGGAGAACCGGATAGATGCTCATATCGTCAAGGACAAATAAACACATAACGAAGCGGTGGCGCAGGTGCTTTTCTAAGTCGACCACGGCTTTTATCAGGCATTTGCGCTCTAAGTGCGGCTGCACGGCCATTAAATAAGATAAATCCAGTATTTATAATAGGCGAAGACATTATGATCACTGCCGACGGTTCTGATGGATTGCGAACCCTGCTACTCACAGTCATGTTCGCACGCATTCTTGCCGATAAAGAACGGGCAAACAATGAACGCCTTGCCGCCGCTTTTCGGCGATCAACTGGCGTTGGCAGAGACGATCAACGACTTTTTTTAGGGCCGAAAGCTAGCCGTAGACTTAATCCGAGTTCATCTGGCAGATGATCCGTGACGTTCCTTCGAGGCGGTCGAATACGCCACCTTGAAATAGATTGACTGCTACAACCACCATCCCATGCCTGCTCACGCCGGGTGGTAACGCTCCTCTCGCCAAAGCTGAATCGCGCTATGATGCACGCACCCTACTCTAAATCCTGGCTTCCGGTCCCAAGTCAAAATGCCTCCGAAGAACCAGGCGCTGCTGATCGTATCGATCAAACGGCAGCAGCGCTCGTAAACAGCGAGGACACACAATTCATCTTAGCAGTCCGTCAAGTTTTCATATGAAAAACAGTATTTTAGCAATTTGTAAAAAATCAAGCGGCCAATGTGTTCTATTAAATCTTGCGCATGATATGATCTGCTTCGGGAGTCCTGATATAACCGTCCGGCTGTATGTAAGATTTTTTGGTGAAAAAAAACTTGATGGGTAAAAATACTGTTGAGCATTCGAGAATGGTGACTATATATAACAGTATCCGCTATCGAATCCCCTAAAATCAAAAGCGAAAGAAGTTAAACCATGGAAGAGGCTCTTGACTATCTGACGCGCACGTTTGGCGTTTTTGTGAAAAACGTTTTAAACGTTGGTGCATATGAAGGCAGACATGTGGAAGTACTGAGAAAATATTGTCTTGGTAGAATAGTGCTAGTAGAAGCAGTTCCCGAATTCCATGAAAGACTCGCGCATAACATCAAAGGGAAACCCAATCTATTTTCTATCAACGCTCTCTGTTCTGAAACTCCAGGAATATTAACGAGTTTCTACATATCTTCTAATGAAGAATCATCGAGCATGTTAGAATTTTCAAGGCACAAGGATCTTTACCCTCATATACAAGTTGCCAGAGTAGATAATTATTGCTCGGAATCTGTAAGTAGCATTATATATAATAGATTTCCGGAAACGATTTTCAATGTTCTTGTTCTCGAAACTCAGGGGGCTGCGCTACAGATATTGAAGGGCGCTGATGATTATCTCTGCGATGTCGAAGCTATTTATGTAGACGTAAGCGAGGTTATGATCTACGATAACTCACATATTTTGACTGAAATACTACTGTATCTACAGCAGAAAGATTTTGGGATGAAGTGGTTAAAAGTAAATCCCAATCTTCATGGATATGCTCTTTTTGTTAGGAATAACATAAAAAGCAAAATTGTTGCTAGCAAGCAATTTAAAGGTACAAATGTTGCCGTTGGCAAGAGCGCGCAACAAAGTTCTACGTCTAAATTTTCAACTCCAAACGATGCAAATGGAGCGATAAATGGGCAAAAAACAGGCTCATACGGTTTTCATACAGAGATAGAAGATTGTCCTTGGTGGAAAGTCGACTTACATGACACATATGAAATAACTGAGATCGTAGTTTTTAACCGTATCGATGCCGCTGCGCATCGGTCCTCAAGCGTGATAGTGTCTATTGGAACAGACGAGTTTAACTGGCAAATAGTTCATAATCAGCAGGGCGTTGTATTCGGTGGAATAGATGGGAACCCACTTCGCGTTTCAGTGCCGCGAGAACGCGCAAGATTTGTAAAAATCCAACTCGCAACTAAGGATTATCTGCACCTTGACGAGGTGGAAATCTATTCGGAAATCTAATTTTTATAGCATTAGACATGCACATTGTCATCTCAACGGCGCGAAATAGTAGCCATCAAATGGAATTATTTGATGATGACGCAATATTATTCCCGATATTCTAACACGTGCATGTTAGATCTGTTCCTGTCCTGCCCCTCGCTGGGCGGGTGAGCAACAGGCCGGAGTCATAGAGCCCGCACTCAGCGCGGGCGCCCAGCCCATTGCAGGGGAGTGCACCGTCCTTGGCGGCAAACTCCCCTGGGATAAGCCCAGCAAGGCTCGTGTGGAACCGGGCATCGGTGATCCCGTGCTGGTGGCACGGATTGGCGGTCCTCATCCTCGCGTCGTGATCCCGGAGCACCGTGATGATCGGTTCCACGCTGAAGCGGCTTTGCGCATAGTCCATCTCCATTTGGATGGGCCCAATTTACAAACAGCAGAATTTAGGGGAGAAGGTCAGCCACCATACCCCCTTCGGTCGCCAGTGGCTGAAGCGGCGAAACACGCTGCTCCACTCCGCCGAAGTAATTACCCAGGGGGGGTTGCTTGGTTGCGGCGTGACGCCAGCGAGGGGCCGATGTGGGGCGCTCGCGAGGCCCCTTGCCGGCAGGCAACTTCGCTGATTCCTTCGTGAGATGGGCCGCAGCGAGCTGGAACGCCTGAGCAAGGAGGAGTTGATCGAGCTGGTGCTGCGGCTGCAGCGCCCGGAGAAGACCTCGCGCACCTCCTCCAAGCCACCCTCCACCGACCGCAAGGAGCGGCGCGAGCAGGCCAAGCCTGACGGCGCCAAGCCGGTTCATGAGGGCCACAGCCGGACGCTCAGCCCCGATCCCGACGAGACCGTCGCTCACCGCCCGAGTCAGTGCCCCTGCTGCGGCGGTGCCCTGGCGGCCGACCTCCCGACCGAGATCGTCAGCGTGTGCGCGCAGAGCGAGCTGCCCGCGGTAGCACCGATCGCCACCCAGCACAGCGGCTCGCGGTGCGTTGCCCGTCGTGTGGCAGCCGCGTAATGGCTCCAGTACCGCAGGCCGCACGCGGCACGCCGTTCGGCCCGCGGCTGCACGCGGTGGCGACCTACCTGAAGACCTTCCAGGCCCTCTCCTACGAGCGCCTGCAGGCGGTGATGGCCGATCTGTTCGGGCTGACCCTCAGCCAGGGCGGGCTGATGAACCTGCTTCGTCGCGCCCAGGGGCAGTTCCGTGCCGGTCGCGAAGCGGCGGTCGCGGCGCTGCGCCGGGCTGAGGTGGTGACCTCGGACGAGACTGGCGTGTGCATCGAGGGCAGCAACGCGTATCATTGGGTCTTCCGCTCGGACGCGGCGGTCGTTCATCACGCCGCCCCGACGCGGGCTGCCTGCGTCGTGCACGCGATGATGGACGGACACCGGCCCGCGGTGTGGCTGTCGGACCGCTACACCGCCCAGCAGAGCCACGGCGTTCGTCACCAGACCTGCCTGGCGCATCTGGCACGCGACGTCGCCTACGCGGTCGAGGTCAGCGAGGATCCGGTGCCGCTGCGCCTGGAGCTCTGGCTCGGGTCCGTGTTCAGCCTAGCCAAGCGCGTCACCGATCTGGCCGCCTCGACGCTCTCGGCCAAGCGCCGGGCGCTGGAACGGCGGCTGTCGGAGATCCTGTCCGTCCCGAGCCAGTGCGACCTGACCCGCGCTCTGCAAGCCAAGATCGGGCGAGCTCGTGATCAGCTCCTGGTCTTCCTCGACCATCCCGGCCGCGTGGAGGTCACCAACAACGGGTGTGAGCGAGCCCTGCATCCGGCGGTGGTGCAGCGGAAGGTGACGAACGGCTACCAGGCGATGTGGGCGGCCGCAGGCGAGGCGGACGTGCGCACGGTCGTCAACACCGCTCGCCTATCGGGAGCCAGCACCTTCGCCACCCTCCTCAAGACCATCGGCGCCTGATCGCGCCCCGCGCCGCCCACCTCATCGCAGATAAGCTCAGCCGGCACCGGCCAGCCCCCCTGGGTAATTACCCGCCGAACGCCTCGGGCAGATCGCGCCAGGGCGAACCGGGTGCGTACGATCCACAGAACACTTTCCGCGAACATCCGGTTGTCGCGGCCTGTCGAGCTGCACTAATCGGGCGGGCCGATGATCAGCGGCGTTATACCGCGGCGCATAGGATTTGGCGCGTAGCAGGTTTTCATCGGAGCGCGGGCGTGATGCGCTGCTGCTCCTGATCTGGGGAGGAGCCTGTGACGCGTGCCGTGACCATCCGGATCGACGCCGCCACGGTCACCGAGTTGCGGCGGCAGGCCAAGCGGGAGCCGCGCCGGCGCGCCGCCCTGCGCCTGCTGGCAGGGGCCAGCGCACTCGACGGCATAGCCGAGGCCGCGCAGGCGGCTGGGAGCGAGCGGCAGGCGCTCTGCGACGCCGTCAAACGCTTAACGCCGAAGGTCTCGCCGGCCTGGTCGATCGCCCGCCCGCCCGGCCGCCAGCCGGACCGCCTGAGCGAGGGCGAGCAGGCGGTGCCGGTCCACCGCATCCTGCGCGAGCCTATCCCGACCGCGGTGAGCTCGCCAACTGGACCTGTGCCACTTCATCGAGACCCGCTTCGGCAGGACCTTGCTGCCCCAGTCGATGTCGCGCCTGGTGCGGCGACCGGGCTTGTCGAAAAAGAGGACCCGCCCCGTGATCCTCCCTCGGTTTCGCGGACACCTCTGCTACGCTCGTTACGGGCGGGGAAGGTGTTTGATGGCAAAGACACGACGCGAATTCACCCCCGAGTTCAAACGCGAGGCGGTCGCCCTGCTCGAGAGCAGCGGCCGGTCGCAGATGCAGGTCGCCGCGGAACTCGGGATCCAGCCCTCCATGCTGCGCCAGTGGCGAACCGTGCTGATGGACGGCTCCCCGCCAAAGCGACCCGCAGGCTTGCCGGGCCTCGCTCCTACGAGCCCGGTTGCCTCGCCGTCCGATCAGGCAGCTGAGATCGCCCGCCTGCGCCGCGAACTCGACCGGACGCGC
>NZ_LABY01000198.1 GCF_001043975.1 Methylobacterium variabile | reverse complement strand
TGCCGCACGCGATCTTCTTCACCGGGCGGGGCCACGCCATCCATGGCAGCAGCCATACCGGCCGCCTCGGCACCCCGGCCTCGCATGGCTGCGTGCGCCTGGCCCCCGGCAAGGCCGCGCTCCTCTACGCCCTCGTCAAGGCGGAGGGCCTGGGCAACACCCGGGTGGTGATCGGCGGCGACGAGACCGCCATCGCCGGTCGCGCGACGCCGCGCCGGGAGGCGCGTATGCGTCCAGGGGCCGCTCAGCCCGTCCGCGGCTGGCGCGCGCGGTCGAACGATCCCTGGGGCGGTGGCGGCTGGCTGCCGGTCGGGGCGGCCTATCCGTCGCCCTACGGCGCAACGTACTACTCTTACGGACCGTCATACTGAATCCGTCCGGGTTGCCGAACCGGGGACGCGGCGACACCTAGGAGAGACGCCGCCACGCGTCGGGGCCGGCACCAGCCCGCGCCGCCGAGGCATTTGATGTGCCGCAGGTTTTCGCCGCAGAACCGGCAACCCCTTCTGCGAAACCTGCTCAGGAGCGGGCATCCGCATGCGCAGCCTGTTCGTCCTCATGACGATCGCGGTGGCGATCGGCTTCGTCGTCAGCGGGCTGATCAACAGCCTGGATGACCGGGCGCTGGCCCGCAGCGAGCGCGCGGCGCAGATGCGGGTCGGCGTCGCGGTGGCGGAGTTCGCGCGCCGGGTCGGCCTGTCGCAGGACTGGGTCGCCTATTGCCGGGCCGAGACCCGGCGCAAGCTCAGCACCTATCCCAAGGACGGCTCGATCCCGTTGCAC
>NZ_LABY01000197.1 GCF_001043975.1 Methylobacterium variabile | reverse complement strand
CGGCGGCGGCGAGGCGCCGCCAGGGGCGGCGCGGGCGGATGGCGGACGGAACATGAGCACCACCCCGATCGCGCGGCTTCTCGGGATCATGGCGCGGCTGCGCGACCCGCAGGGCGGCTGTTCCTGGGACCTGGCGCAGACCCCTGCCAGCATCGTCCCCTACACGATCGAGGAGGCCTACGAGGTCGCCGACGCGGTCGAGCGGGGCGATCCGGACGACCTGCGCGACGAGCTCGGCGACCTGCTGTTCCAGGTCGTGTTCCAGGCCCGGATCGCCGAGGAGGCGGGATCCTTCGGCTTCGACGACGTCGCCACCGCCATCGCCGACAAGATGGTCCGCCGCCATCCCCACATCTTCGGCGCGGGCCGCGACCTCGACCCCGCCGGGGTCAAGGCGCAGTGGGAGGCGATCAAGGCCG
This sequence comes from Methylobacterium variabile, assembly GCF_001043975.1. Taxonomy (GTDB): domain Bacteria; phylum Pseudomonadota; class Alphaproteobacteria; order Rhizobiales; family Beijerinckiaceae; genus Methylobacterium; species Methylobacterium variabile. Next base: position 28,363 of record NZ_LABY01000197.1, on the reverse strand, counting down.
AGGAGAACGCCGCGAAGGGGCGCCCCCCGCAGGGCACCCTCGCCGGCGTGCCCCAGGCGCTCCCCGCCCTCACCCGGGCGGAGAAGATCTCGCGCAAGGCGGCGTCGGTCGGCTTCGACTGGCCGGACGCGAAGGAGGTCGTCGCCAAGGTGCGCGAGGAGACCGACGAGGTGGCGCAGGCCCTGGCCGAGGAAGGGCCGGAGGCGGTGGCCGAGGAGATCGGCGACCTCCTGTTCTCGGTCGCCAACCTCGCCCGCCACGCCGGGGTGGACCCGGAGGAGGCCCTGCGGCGGGCCAACCTGAAGTTCCAGCGCCGCTTCGCCGCGATGGAGGACGAGGTGACGCGGGACGGCCGCAGCCTGCCCGAGGCCGGCCTTGCCGCGATGGAGGCGGCCTGGGCCGCGGTGAAGCGGCGGGAGGGCTGAGGCGCCGCTCCCCCTCGCCCGGACCTTGACGAATTCTTGATGCGCCGATCGCTTGCGCGCAATTTAATCCTGGGGTCAATCTCGCGCCGGCCGAACCGGCCCCTGTGAGGGATGACCAACGATGACCCACGCCACGATCCGCCGCGCGCTGAGCGGGCGCGTGCTCCTCGGCGCCGCGCTGCTGCTCGCCGCGCCCGCCGCCCTGGTCCGGGACGCCTCGGCCCAGGGTGCCTCGGCACAGGATCCCTCGCAGACGGCCGAGCAGACCATCGCGGCCATGACCAAGCTGTTCGGCGAGCACCCCGGCAAGCGCGCGAACCACGCCAAGGGCGTGGTGGTGGAGGGCCGCTTCACCCCCTCGAAGGAGGCCGCGACCTTGAGCAAGGCGAGCGTCTTCTCCGGCGCCGCCGTGCCGGTGACGGTGCGCTTCTCCGACGCGACCGGCCTGCCGGCGATCCCCGACGGCGCGCCCGAGGCCAGCCCGCACGGCCTGTCGATCAAGTTCAAGGCGGCCGACGGCTCCGAGATGGACGTCGTCACCAACTCGTTGAAGTTCTTCCCCGTGGCGACGGGCGAGGAGTTTCGCGATCTCCTGGTGGCGATCACCAGGAGCGGCCCCGACGCCCAGAAGCCCACCCCGGTCGAGCAGTTCATGGCGGCCCACCCGCAGGCCCCGAAGGCGCTCGCCTCCGCCGCGACCCCGTCGAGCTTCGCCCGCCAGACCTACAACGGCGTCAACGCCTTCGTGCTCGTCGACGGCGCCGGCAAGCGCAAGGCGTTCCGCTACCGCTTCGTGCCGGTCGCCGGCGAGGAGATCCTGAGCGCCGCGGAGGCCAAGGCGAAGGGCCCGAACTTCCTGGTCGAGGAGTTGCCGGCGCGGCTCGCCAAGGAGGCGGTCTCGTTCCGGGTGCTGGCCCAGATCGCCGCTCCGGGCGACTCGACCAGGGACTCGACCATCCCGTGGCCGGAGGACCGGCGCCTCGCCGACCTCGGCACCCTGACCCTGACCAAGGCGGTGCCCGACAGCGAGACCGCCGAGAAGGCGCTGCTGTTCATGCCCAACAACCTGCCGGACGGCGTCGAGGTCTCCGACGACCCGCTGATCGACGCCCGGGTGCAGTCCTACGCGATCTCGTTCGGGCGCCGCTCGCAGTGACACCGCGGCGCCGTCGAACGGACGCGTTCGATGGCGCGGGCTTGAAGCCCGAACGGGCGCCGGCGCGAGAGCCCGGCCTGTGGCCCCGCGCCGAGCGCCCTGTCATCGACGTGTCGATGGCAGGGCGCGAAGATAGGAGACGGGGGCGCGGCTCGTGGCCTGAGCCGCGCTCCTCCCCGACGCCGCGTCCCGCGCCAGGCCCCCACCCCATGATCCCCTTCCTCAAGGCCAATGCCCGCTGGCTCGCGGCGGGGTTCCTGCTGCTGTTCTGCTCCTGCTTCGGCCAGACCTTCGTGGTCGCCCTGTCGGGCGGAGCGATCCGGCGGGAGTTCGGGCTGTCGGACGGGGCGTTCGGGACGCTCTATGCCGGCGTCACCCTGGCCTCGGCTGCGGTGCTGGCGGGGCTCGGCGGGGTCCTCGACCGCTGGCCGGCCTCTCGGGTGGTGAGCCTCGCCGCCGGCCTGCTCGCGGCGGGCGCCGCCGGCCTCAGCCTGGCGCCGAACCTCCTGATCCTGGGGATCAGCCTGTTCCTGCTCCGCCTCGCCGGCCAGGGACTGATGCTGCAGACCGCCTACACCCTCCTCGGGCGCTGGTTCTCGGCGGAGCGTGGCCGGGCGGTGTCGCTCGCCGCCACCGGGCTCAATGCCGGCCAGGCCTGCCTGCCCCTCGCCTTCGTGGCCGCCGCGGCGCTCCTCGGCTGGCGCGGCGCCTGGCTCGGGATCGCGGCGCTCGTCCTCCTCGGGGCGCTTCCCCTCGCCCGCCACCTCGTGCGGTGCGAGCGGATGCCGGAGGCGACGATCCATGCCGGTCCGGTCTGCGGCGCGACCCGCGCCCAGGCCCTTGCCGACCCGTTCCTCTACGGGCTGCTGCTGGCGATGCTGCCGCCCTCGTTCATCAGCAACACGATCTTCTTCCACCAGGTGCACCTGGCCGAGAGTCGGGGCTGGCCGCCGGAGGTGCTGGCCGCCGCCTGAGACCGTCTACCCCTCTGGCCAAGTCGCCGTTCTGGTCAAGTCAGCGCTTCGCCAAGTCAGCGCTTCGGCCAGGTCCAGGACGGCGGGTCGTGGTCGGGAGCGAGGGTCTCGCCGAGGCGCTTCTCGAGGGTGATGCGGGACGCTCCCGCCCGCTCCAGCGCCGCGACGAGCGCGGCGGCGTGCGACACCACCACGACCTGCGTGCCTTCGGCCGCCCGCGCGATCAGCCCGGCGAGCGGCGCCAGCAGGTCGGCGTGCAGGCTGGTCTCGGGCTCGTTGAGCACCATCAGGTCCGGCGGGCGCGGCGACAGGAGCGCTGCGGCCAGCAGGATGTAGCGCAAGGTCCCGTCCGACAGCTCCGCCCCGCGCAGGGGCCGCAGCAGCCCGTGCTGGCGCAGCTCCAGCGAGAACTGGCCGTCGCTCGTCGCGACCGCGAGGGACGAGCCCGGGAACGCCTCGCCGATCGTCGCGTCGAGGGCCTCCCGGTCGCCGATCTCGATGATGGTTTGGATCGCCGCCGCCACGTCGGCGCCGTCGCCGGCCAGCACCGGCGTGCGGGTGCCGATCTGCGGCCGGCGCGCCGGCGCGTCCCGGTCGGTGCGGAAATGGTCGTAGAAGCGCCAGGCCCGCATCCGCTCGCGCAGGACGAGCACGTCGAGGGCGTCGCGGGGATCGGCGCCATGGGTCATCAGGCTGTCGAAGGTGGACAGGTCGCGCAGGGCCTCGCGCCAGGCGCCGGCCTCGTCGCGCAGCCGCACCAGCGGCCCGCGGCGCTCGGCGAAGACGTTCGCCCGCCCGATGATCGGCCCGGTCCAGACGCTCTCCGCCTTGATCTCCGGATCATGGGCGAAGAACGTGCCCTCGTAGGACGGGGCCGGCAGGCCGAGCGCGATGGCGTAGCCGTAATCGTCGTCGGAGAAGCCGAGCTTCAGCTCTACGGGATTGCGCCGCACCGTGCCCTCGACCCGGTGCGTGCCGTCGAGGACCCGGCGCCCGAACGTCTCCGGCCCCGCCCACAGGGCCGAGGTGAAGCCGCCTTCGCGGGCGAGCGACGGGATCGCCCGCCCCTGCGCGACCTCGGCGAGGAGCCGTAAGGAGCGGTAGAGGCTCGACTTGCCGCTGCCATTGGCGCCTGTCACCACGGTCAGCCGGTCGAGGCCGAGGACGATGTCGCGCAGCGAGCGGTAGCCGGAGATGGCGAGGCGGTGGATCGGCATGCGAGCGTCGAGAGCGCGAACCTCGCCTCAGGGGTGGGAGTCGCGCCCTCGCGTCAAGTCCCCTTCAGCCGCCGCGCCGCGCCGAACCGGTTGAGGAAGCGAGGCTCCTTCTCGGGCGCGACCCGGACCACGAGGTGCAGGGCGCCCGACGCGTCCTCGCGGCGGTCGAGCACCTCGGCGTTCTCGTAGAGCCAGTGCAGCTCCGCGCCCTGCGCCGGCTCCAGGATCACCGCGAAGCTCGTGCGGCTGGCTGCGATCCGGGCCTCGATCCGGCTCATCAGGCGGTCGATGCCCTCGCCGGTCAGGGCCGAGAGCAGGACGGGCTTGGGTGCGTCCTTGCCCGTTGGACTCTTGGCCCCGTTCGGCCGGCTCAGGTTGAGCAGGCGCTCGCGCTCGGCCTCGTCGAGGAGGTCGGCCTTGTTCCAGACCTCGATGATGCGGTCGGCATCGGGCTCGATGCCGAGTTCGGCGAGCACCTCCGCCACGTCCGCGCCCTGCGCCTCCGCGTCCTCGTGGGCGATGTCGCGGACGTGGAGCAGGATGTCGGCCTCGATCACGTCCTCGAGCGTCGCCCGGAAGGCGGCGATCAGCATGGTCGGCAGGTCCGAGATGAAGCCGACGGTGTCGGACAGGATCGCGGTCTCGCCGTGCGGCAGCTTGATCGCCCGGGCGGTCGGGTCGAGGGTGGCGAACAGCATGTTCTCCGCCAGCACCTCGGCCCGGGTCAGGCGGTTGAACAGGGTCGACTTGCCCGCATTGGTGTAGCCGACGAGGGCGATGATCGGGTACGGCACCCGGCGCCGGGAGCGGCGGTGCAGGCCGCGGGTGCGGGTGACGGTCTCAAGCTCGCGCTCGATGCGGGTCATGCGCTCCTGGATCATCCGTCGGTCGGCCTCGATCTGGGTCTCGCCCGGGCCGCCGAGGAAGCCGAAGCCGCCGCGCTGGCGCTCGAGATGGGTCCAGGACCGCACCAGCCGGCTGCGCTGGTAGGCCAGATGCGCGTGCTCGACCTGCAGCGTGCCCTCGCGGGTCGAGGCGCGGCGCCCGAAGATCTCCAGGATCAGGCCGGTCCGGTCGATGACCTTGACGCCCCAGGCCTTCTCCAGGTTGCGCTGCTGCACCGGCGAGAGCGCGCAATCCATCACCACGAGGCGGATCCCGTCGGCCTCGATGCGCCCGGCGATCTCCTCCACCCGGCCCTTGCCGAGGAAGGTCGAGGGCCGGATCTGCTGGACCGTGACGAGGAGCTTGTCGGCCACGTCGAGCTCGATCGCGGCGGCCAAGCCCACCGCCTCGTCGAGGCGGGCGAGCGGTGGGCGGGGCTCGGCCCCGGCGGCATCGCGCTTCGTCTGGTAGGGGCCGATCACCAGCGTGCGGGTCTCGGCCGCGATCGCGGCCTCCGGCTCGGCCTGGCGCTGCAGGCGGATCTCGCCCGGTGTCCGCGGTTCCATCGTGTCTCCGGCTGCTCCCGTATCGTCGGGAGTCGATCGGACAGAGGTTGGATGGGACGGCGGGAGAATCAAGCGGCCGGCCGCGCCAGCGGCGCGGGAATCGCGCTTTCGGCCGTCAAAAGATGGAACGTCAAAAAACAGGCCGCTCCGTGCGGCCTGGATACTGGCGATGAGCCCGCATGCGGGCGGGCGCGCGGCTCCGCGGCCGGCTGTCCGGAGACGGGATCAGGCCTTCTCGGCCCCCTCCTCGCCCTGCTCGAACAGCTGCACCGGATGGCCCGGCATGATGGTCGAGATCGCGTGCTTGTAGACGAGCTGCGAGTGCCCGTCGCGCCGTAGCAGCACGCAGAAGTTGTCGAACCAGGTCACGACACCTTGCAGCTTCACGCCGTTGACCAGGAAGATCGTCAGCGGAATCTTGTTCTTGCGAACGTGATTGAGAAAGGTGTCCTGCAGATTCTGAGCGCGTTCGCCCGCCATTCTTCTTGTCCTTTGAACCCGCTGCCAGTCCCTGTTGACGGGTCGGTCCGTGTTGTTGTGTTGCGGGAGGCGCGACGCGCCGACCCGGGAACCGGTCGCCCCATTACACGGTGAAGCTCGTCCGGGCGCAAGAGCAGACTGGCCGCAAGGGAAATCCCCGGGCCGCGAAACCTCCCGCATCCGGCCGTGCCCGCGGTCCTGTCGCGCTCCGGCCACACGCCCCGTAGCAGACAATGCCCGCGCGCAGCACCCTCAAATGCTGCGCGCCGGTCATGTCCCGGCGCTCAGGCGCCGATGCCGAGGGACTTGAGCTTCCGGTGCAGGGCCGAGCGCTCCATGCCGATGAACTCGGCGGTGCGGGAGATGTTGCCGGAGAAGCGGGCGATCTGCGCCACCAGGTACTCGCGCTCGAAGATCTCCCGGGCCTCGCGCAGCGCCAGGCTCATCAGCTTCTCGCCGCCGGCGCCGCTCGGCGTCGTCGGCACTAAGGCCCCGACCTCGCTCGGCAGCATCTCGGTCGTCACCTCGGTCTCGGGGTCTCCCTGCGTCAGGATCATCAGCCGCTCGACGTTGTTGCGCAGCTGGCGGACGTTGCCGGGCCAGTCGTGCGACTGGAGCACCGCCATGGCGTCGGCGGCGATGCGCCGGCGCGGCAGGCCGGTGGCGGCCGAGATCTGCTCCATGAAGAAGTCGATCAGCTCCGGCACGTCCTCGCGCCGCTCGGCGAGCGAGGGCACCCGGATCGGCACCACGCTGAGGCGGTGGAAGAGGTCCTCGCGGAAGCGGCCGCCGGCGATCTCCTCGGCGAGGTCGCGGGAGGAGGACGAGATGATCCGCACGTCGACATGGACCCGGGTGGTGCCGCCGACGCGCTGGAAGTTCTGGTCGACGAGGACCCGCAGGATGCGGTTCTGGGTCTCGCGCGGCATGTCCGCGACCTCGTCGATGTAGAGGCTGCCGCCATGGGCCTCCTCGAGCGCCCCGACCCGGCGCGGGCGGCCGTCCTGGGCCTCGACCCCGAACAGCTCGGCCTCCATCGTCTCGGGCGTGATCGTGGCGGCGTTGATCACCACGAAGGGCCCGCTGGCCCGCGACGAGGCGGCGTGGATGGTGCGGGCCGAGAGCTCCTTGCCGGACCCGGGCGCGCCCGAGATCATCACCCGGGCGTTGGTGGGGGCGACCCGCTCGACGGTCTGGCGCAGCTGGTTGGCCGCCACCGAGGCGCCGACGATGCGGCTCGCCTGGCCGGAGCGCGCCTTGAGGTCGCGCACCTCGCGCTTGAGCCGCGAGGCCTCGAGCGCCCGCTCCGCCACCAGGATCAGCCGGTCGGCCTTGAACGGCTTCTCGATGAAGTCGTAGGCGCCCGCCTTGATCGCCGAGACCGCGGTCTCGATGTTGCCGTGGCCCGAGATCATCACCACCGGCAGGTCCGGGGCCTGGGCCTTGATGACGTCGAGCACCTGCAGCCCGTCGAGGCGCGAGCCCTGGAGCCAGATGTCGAGGAAGACGAGGTGCGGCCGGCGCGCCTCGATCGCCGCCAGCGCCTCGTCGGAGGAGCCGGCGGTGCGGGTGCGGTGGCCCTCGTCGTCGAGGATGCCGGCGACGAGCTCGCGGATGTCGGCCTCGTCATCGACGATCAGAATGTCGGCGCTCATGGCTCAGGACCTCCCCGCGATGCGGGTAGCAGGCCTGGCGGCCCCGCACCCCGTTCTGTGACGATGATGGCTGTGACGAATCCGGCTGTGCTGACGGTGCCGGTCCCGGCGGCGGACCGGGCGCGTCACGCGGCGGTCTCCGGTGCCGGCCGCGCGGGCTTGGCCGCGCCGGGCTTGGCCGCATCAGGCTTGGCCGGGCCGCCCGGCGGCTCCTCGCGCCGTACCTCCTTCAGGACCCGCATGCGCACCTGCCCGCCGCGCCCGCGCGGGTTGTCGTTCAGCTCGATGCCGCCGCCGTGCTCTTCCAAGACCTTGCTCACGATCGCCAATCCGAGGCCCGTGCCCCCCTCGCGGGTCGTCATATAGGGTTCGAGCAGCCGCTGACGCCCTTCCTGTGGGAATCCCTTGCCGGTATCGGTGATCTCGATCACGGCGGCCTCCCCCTCCTCGTAGAGGCGCACCGCGATCAGGCTCTCGCCCCGGACATCTTCCGGCACCGCCTGCACCGCCTCGACGGCGTTCTTGAGGATGTTGGTGATCGCCTGCGACAGGAGCCGCGTGTCGAAGGCGGCGCTCACCCGGCCTGCCCCCTCCTCCAGCGTGAAGGTCACGTCGGGGTGGGCCACCCGCATCATGAACAGGTTCTGCTTCACGATCTCGGTCAGGTCGTTGCGGGCGATCGCGGGCTTGGGCATCCGGGCGAAGGACGAGAACTCGTCCACCATGCGCTTGATGTCGTCGACCTGGCGCACGATCGTGGCGACGCACTGCTCGAACACCTCCTTGTCGGTGGTGATCACCTTTCCGTACTTGCGCCGGATGCGCTCGGCCGAGAGCTGGATCGGGGTCAGCGGGTTCTTGATCTCGTGGGCGATGCGCCGGGCGACGTCGGCCCAGGCCGAGGTGCGCTGGGCCGTCACCAGGTCGGTGATGTCGTCGAGGGTGACGACGTAGCCCCGGTCGCCGTCCTGCGACTGCTCGCTCGTGGTGCGCACGTCGATGGTGCGCTCGCGGCCGTTGCGGGCGATCTGGATCTGCTGCTGGGTCGAGCGGGACCGGGCGTCGCCCGGCAGGCCGCCGAGCTCCGGCATCACCGCCTCGAGGGGCTGGCCGACGAGGTCGGCGGCGCTGCGCCCGAGCATCCGCTCGGCGGACGGGTTGGCGATGGTGATGACCCCGCGCCCGTCGACGCCGATCACGCCGGCCGGCACCCCGGCGAGCACCGCCTCGGTGAAGCGGCGCCGGCTGTCGATCTGCTCGCTCTGCTCGATCAGCGTCGCGCGCTGCCGGCTGAGCTCCTGCGTCATCTTGTTGAAGCTCTCGCCGAGGTGCTGCAGGTCTCCTTCCGTCTTCCGGAACGGCACCTGGGCGTAGTAGTTGCCCGACGCCACCTGGTCGGCGGCGTTGATCAGCCGGCGGATCGGCGTCACGAAGCGGTTGGCGAAGTTCAGCCCGAACCACACCGCCGACAGGAGCGCGATCAGCGCGATCAGCGCGAACATCGTCGCGAAGGCGATCTGCACGCTGCGCCGCCCGGCATCGATGGTCAGGAACTCGGTCGCGGCGGCCCGCGACACGCCGGGGAACTCGACCGCGAGCCGCGTCACCTCGCGCTCGACCAGCAAGAAGGCGTCGTCGTAGGCCGGCAGCTTCATCAGCGTGCCGAACACCCGGCCCTCCCGGGGCAGCAGGCAGGTGGCGTCGGCGGATTTCGCCGCCTCCTCGAAGTCGCTGGCCGAGGGCAGCGGCGGGTCCTTGAGGATGTCGATGTTGGCCCGCGCCACGGTCTCGGTGGGCGAGCGCATGATCCGGGCGATCGGCAGGCCGAGGGAGGCCGCCCGGGCGGTGAGGAAGTTCTCGAACCAGGCCCGCTCGACGTCGAAGGCGGGGCGGGCGCGGGTGAGGTCGTCGGAGAGGATGCGGGCCTCGCGGGCGAGGCTCTGGCACTGGTTGGTCAGGTAGGCGTCGGCGACGTCGACCGACATCAGCACGACGTTGCGCATCCGGTCCGAGAACCAGGGCGACAGGCCCCGCTCCAGGGTGATCGACGCCACCACGGCGAGCAGCACCGTCGGCAGGGTGGCGATCAGGCTGAACAGGCCGACGATGCGGGTGTGCAGCCGGGCCGCCGCCGCGTTGGTGCGCCGGGCGCGCAGGAAGACCCGCGCCTCCCAGGCGATCACCACGACGAGGAGCAGCACCAGGGCAACGTTGCTGAGCAGCAGCGTCACCACCACGACGTGGGTCGGCGCGATCGCGGTGGCGCCGACCAGGATCAGGAACGTGGCGAGCGCCAGCGCGAGGGCGACGATGACCGCCAGGGCGCCGAACCAGCCCGGACCCCGCGGCGCGGCATCCGGGTTCGGCCCGGGCAGGATCGACCCGGAACGCGGGCTGGCCGCGCCGGAGAGGGGCGCCTGGTCCCGGGGGCGTCGTGTGAACAGCATCCGTGGTGCAAGGCCACTACAGTGTGGCGAAATTAATACGGATGCGGGGGCCGCGGCAATCGGATCCGCCGGAGGCGATCACGCTGCCCCGGCCCCGGGGGAGACCCGCGAGGGTCAGGCCGCCTGCGTCGAGCGCGGGCGACGGACCACCGGCTTCTGGCCGAGGCCGATGCTCTTGGCGAGCTCGGAGCGCTGGGCGGCGTAGTTGGCCGCGACCATCGGGTAGTCCGGCGGCAGGCCCCACTTCTGGCGGTACTGCTCCGGGGTGAGCCCCCGCCCGGCCAGGTGGCGCTTCAGTGTCCGGTACCGGCGCCCGTCCTCGAGGCTGATCAGGTAGTCGGGCGTGACGGTCTTCTTGATCGGCACCGGCGGGGTCAGCCGCTCGGGCTCCGCCGGGGCGGCCGAGCCGAGGCGGGCCACCGCCTCGTGGACGCTGCGGATCAGGCTCGACAGCTCGCCCACGGGCACGCTGTTGTTCGACACGTAGGCCGACACAATGTCGGACACCAGGCCAATCATCTGAGGCGTTTCGACGTGGTCAGCTGAACTCATTGCGGTCCTCGAGAAGTGCGGGCCCCCGTCCGAGGTGATGGATGTTACGCCAGTCTCCGTCAACTGCAAGCTGTCCCGATGGACACAAGAGGTGGATCTGCTTTAATGGCATCTCATTCCGTAGCGTCATCGCTGCCGCCCGACTCGTCGGGCCGCGGCCGCCGGGTGGCGATAAACGGACGGCTCCGGATCCGCCCGAGGATCCGGCCCGACGGTGAAAAGCGCTTCGAATCAGGACGTTGCGGTGGGTGATGGAGACCCGTCGCGGGCCCGCTGCGGGCTTCCGGGCGGCCCGGCAGGAAGGCGGGCGGCACGTCCGCCATCACTTAATAATCGGTAAAAAGTGCACTCCAATACGTTCCGGATGGTCCTGTCCGAGGGCAGACGCTCAGTCCAGGCACCCGCGCGCCGCCTGCCGCCACGGTGCGTGACCGGTCGAAACAGTGCCGCGGATCAGGATTCACAGTCCGGATGATCCCTTCGTGCATCATCGCCGGCATCAGCAAAACGAACCGATGCCAGCAGGGATTGTAAAGACTTGGAATGACTGTTCGCGAACGGACGCCGGTGTAGGAAATCCTTCCTTCTTCGCCGCGCGGCGAGGACGAGATCGCGAACGGGAGGAGGCTGAGGCGGGAGGGCGAGAGCAGGCGCGACCCGACATCGCACCGCGCCGGCCGCGCCGCGCGTTCTCGTCAGGCCAAAAGCGGGCCAAGCCGGTCCAGGGCCGGCCGTACCTTGCCGGATTATCCCGCCCGGCACCCCTCCTGCGAGGGGAGATGCGCATAAATGCGTTGAAATGCCGCATGGGGTCCGGGCCGGTTTTCCACGGCGCGGGCCGTGGAACCGGCCCGCGCCGGGTTCAGCGCGGGGTGCGGAAGACCTGCAGGTCGAGGTCGCGGACCTTCTTGCGCAGGGTGTTGCGGTTCACGCCGAGCAACTCGGCGGCGCGGATCTGGTTGCCCCGGGTCGCGGCCAGCGCCGCGCCGATCAGCGGGCCCTCGATCTCGCGCAGCACCCGGTGGTAGAGGCCGGGCGGCGGCAGGGTGTCCCGGTAGCCGGAGAAGTACTCCGACAGGTGCCGCTCCACCGCCGCCGACAGGCCCTCGGCCTCCGTCCCGCCCTTGCGCCCCGCTCCCCCTTGCGCGGGGGCGGCCAGCGGCAGGGTGTCGAGCTCGGCCTCGATCACCGGGCCGGTGATCGTCTCCTGCGGGTAGAGGGCCGCCAGGCGCCGCACCAGGTTCTCGAGCTCGCGCACGTTGCCGGGCCAGCGGTAGCGCTTGAGCTTCTCCATCGCGTCGCCGTCGAGCTGCTTGCGCGTCAGGCCCTCGCGCTCGACCAGCACGAAGAAGTGGCGCACCAGGTCCGGCACGTCCTCGGACCGCTCGCGCAGGGCCGGCAGGCGCAACGGCACGACGTTGAGGCGGAAGAACAGGTCCTCGCGGAAGATCCCCTGCTGGATCGAGACCCGGAGGTCCTTGTTCGTCGCCGCGATGATGCGGACGTTGGTCTTGATCGGCACCCGGCCGCCGACGGTGGTGTACTCGCCCTGCTGCAGGACGCGCAGCAGACGGGTCTGGGCCTCCATCGGCATGTCGCCGATCTCGTCGAGGAACAGCGTCCCGCCCTCGGCCTGCTCGAAGCGGCCGGCGGAGCGGGCGGTGGCGCCCGTGAAGGCCCCCTTCTCGTGGCCGAACAGCTCGGACTCGATGAGGTCGCGGGGGATCGCCGCCATGTTGACCGGCACGAACGGCCCCGCGCGGCGCCGGCCGTAATCGTGGAGCGCGCGCGCCACCAGCTCCTTGCCGGTGCCGGACTCGCCGGTGATCATCACCGTGAGATCGGTGGGCATCAGCCGCGCCAGCGAGCGGTAGATCTCCTGCATCGCCGGCGAGCGGCCGACGAGCGGGATGTCCTCGTTCTCGGGGCCGGCGCCGGGCGCCGCGTTGCCGCGCGGGCGCGACAGGGCGCGGCCGACGATGGCGGTCAGCTCCTTCAGGTCGAAGGGCTTCGGCAGGTACTCGTAGGCGCCCCGCTCCGAGGCGCGGATCGCCGTCATGAAGGTGTTCTGGGCGCTCATCACGATGATGGGCAGGTCCGGCCGCACCCGCTTGATCCGCGGCAGGAGGTCGAAGGCGTTCTCGTCCGGCATCACCACGTCGGTGATGACGAGGTCGCCCTCGCCTTGCGCTACCCAGCGCCACAGGGTGGCGGCGTTGCCGGTCGAGCGGACCTCGTAGCCGGCGCGCGACAACGCCTGGTTGAGCACGGTGCGGATGGCGGCGTCGTCGTCCGCCACGATGATGTGTCCGTTCGGCATGCGCTCACTCGGTCTCGGCGGAGGATTCGCGCCCGTCGCGGGCGTGCGACATCGGCAGGAGGACCCGGAAGGTGGTACGGCGGGGGGCGGGGTCGCACTCGACGATGCCGCCGTGGTCGCCGACGATCTTGGCGACGAGCGCCAGGCCCAGGCCCGACCCTTGCGCCTTGGTGGTGACGAAGGGGTCGAACAGGTCCGGCAGCAGCTCGGCCGAGACGCCCGGGCCGTTGTCGCGGACGGCCACCTCGATCGGCAGGCTGACCCGCTCGCGCGAGCCCGGCACCTGCAGGCGCAGGCCGGTGCGGAAGGCGGTCGAGAGGATGATCTCGCCGTCGACCGCGTCGGCGCCGATCGCCTCGGCGGCGTTCTTGACGAGATTCAGGATGACCTGGATCAGCTGGTCGCGGTTGCCGAGCACCGGCGGCAGGGAGGGGTCGTAGTTCTCGACGAAGCGGATGTGGCGGGCGAAGCCCGACTGGGCCGAGCGCTTCACCTGGTCGAGCACGCCGTGGACGTTGACCGGGCCGCGCTCCACCGGGCGCTCGTCGCCGAACAGCTCCATCCGCTCGACGATGCGCACGATGCGGTCGGACTCGTCGCAGATCAGCCGGGTCAGGAGGCGGTCGTCCTCGGCGGCCGACTGCTCGAGGAGCTGGGCCGCGCCGCGGATGCCGGCGAGCGGGTTCTTGATCTCGTGGGCCAGCATCGCGCCGAGCGCCACCATCGAGCGGGCGGCGCCCCGGTGGGTGAGCTGGCGGTTCATCTTGTCGGCGATGGTGCGCTCCTGGAGCATCAGCACCACGAGGTCGTCGTCGAGATGGGTCGCGAACACGTCGACGCTGCGCTCGATCCCGGTGCGCGGCGAGGCGAGCTCGACCCGGTACTCGCTGACGCTGGCCCGGCGCCGGCGCACCTCGTTGACGAGGGCGATGATCGGCGAGGAGAACGGGATGATGTCGCGCAGGCGCTGGCGCTGCATCATCCGGCGCGAGTAGTCGAAGAAGTGCTCCGCCGCCATGTTGACCTGGAGGATGCGCTCGTCCGGGCCGATGGTCAGGACGGGCAGCGGCAGGGCGTTGATGATCATCTCGCTCGTCGGCGCGCTCATGGCCGGCGCCCTCCCGGGACAGGTGCGGGAGGCAGGGGGTGCGGACGCATCGCTCATCCTCATGCGGCCCGATGCTCGGGCCGTGCAGCCTGCTTCGCAGACCGGGCGGGCGAGCCCTCGAAGGCGCGCCGCAGCAGCCTCGACGCCTCGTCCGGGTCGGTGGTGGTGACGAGCCGGGCCCGCTCAGGCGCGGAGAGCCCGCCGGCATGGTCGGCGTAGGCGGCGAGGTGCTTGCGGGCGTGCCGCACGCCCATCCGGGTGCCGTAGAGGGCCAGCAGCCCGTCGTAGTGCTCGGCCGCCAGCTCCGCCCGCGCGCCCGAGTCCGGCGCCGCGGGCGTCTCCCCGGCCAGCCCCGCCGCGACGGCGCCGACGAGCCAGGGCCGCCCGACCGCCGCCCGCCCGATCATCACCGCGTCGGCGCCGGATTCCCGCAGGCAGGCCCGGGCGTCCTCGAGGCTCGCGACGTCGCCGTTGGCCACCACCGGGATCGTCACCGCGCGCGCCACGGCGCGGATCGCCGCCCAGTCGGCGCGGCCGGTGTAGAATTGCTGCCGGGTGCGGCCGTGCACCGTGACGGCGGCGTAGCCGAGCCGCTCGGCGCGGCGCGCCAGGTCGGGAGCGTTGCGGGTGGCGTCGTCCCAGCCGAGGCGCATCTTGACGGTGACCGGCACCGCCACCGCCGCCCGCACCGCCGCGAGCAGGCGCTCGGCGTGGTCGAGGTCGCGCATCAGGGCCGAGCCGGCCTGGCCGCCGGTGACCGCCTTGGCCGGGCAGCCCATGTTGACGTCGATCACGTCGGCGCCGTTGGCCTCGGCGAGGCGCGCTCCTTGCGCCATCCAGTGCGGATCGCAGCCGGCGAGCTGGACCACGTGGGGCAGCACGCCCTCGCCTTCCGCCCGCAGCCGGGCCTCCTCGGTGCCGCGGGCGAAGTCCTCCGCCGCCACCATCTCGGACACCGTCGCGGTCGCGCCGAGCCGGCGGGCGATGCGCCGCATGTGCAGGTCGGTCACGCCGGAGAGCGGCGCCAGCAGCGCCCCGCGGGCGAGCAATGCCGCGAGCGCGGGCGACGGCCCGCCGGAGGCCGGCAGGTCCGGCAGCGCTGCCAGGCTGGCCCCCGGCCCCTCGGCGCTCAAATAATGGTCAGTCGTCATTGTGCACAGCAAATAGCCAAAACCCGGCCGTACGCAAGCGCGTTCGGTCTTCGATCCCCGAATTGCCTGCGAATCGCCGCCGGACCGGTCCGCACCGGGGCGGCGGGCGCCTGGAGGGCGCCGGCGGACCCTCGCGCAGCATGGCGGCGCGGCGGCGGTGCGCGGCGGAGAGGCGGGCGGTGGGTGCCAGGATAGCGGGGCCTTGCGACGGAATGGAAGCCGCGCCGCCCGGTTCTCGCCGCGCCGCGGAAGAAATGAGAGCGGAGGTGGCCGGTCCGGGACGCGGCGGGTTCTCGCCTCGTCGGGCCCGATACGCGCGGCGGCGGTCCGAGGCCTGGGCGCGGGCCGTCCGATCTTGCCGGGGACTGTCATGCCGGCCCGCCTCGCTTGGCGCGAATGACGGCATTCGGGCGCCCGGCGGGGAGTCCATGCAGCCTGCGCAACTCCGGGCCGCCCGCCATGTGGGATACCCGCCATGTGGGATCATGGTCCTCGCCGAGCCGTGCGCCCGGGCCGTCGCCGCCCGGCGGGGGCGCCCCGCTCCCGTCAAGCGGTTCCCCGCCGGCACGGCCTTTCCCCGGGCGCATTTGCCTCCCCGGTCCGCCGCCGCTAAGGAGCGGACATTCCGGGAGCGACCATTTTGACCCTTCCCCAGATCGCCGCGGTGGTCGTCGCCGCGGGGCGCGGCATCCGCGTCGGCGGCGACACGCCCAAGCAATATCGCCGCGTCGGCGGCCAGGCGGTTCTGACCCGGACCCTGGCGGCCCTCGCCGCCCATCCGGGCGTCACGCGGATCCAGGTGGTGATCGCCGCCGACGCCGCCGCCTTCTACGACGAGTGCCTCGGTGACCTCGGGCCCGGGGCCCGGGGCAAGCTCGCGCGGCCGACCGAGGGCGGCGCCACCCGGCAGGCCTCGGTGCGGGCCGGGCTCGAGGCGCTGGCGCGCGACGGCGCGCCGGACCTGGTGCTGGTGCACGACGCCGCCCGTCCCTTCGTCGATGCAGGCCTGATCGACCGGGCGATCGACGCGGCGGAGCGGCACGGCGCCGCCGTGCCGGGCGTGCCGGTGAGCGACACGATCAAGGTCGTCGAGCCGGACGGGCGGGTGCGCGAGACCCCGAAGCGGGAAAGCTTGCGCGCGGTGCAGACCCCGCAGGCGTTCCGCTTCGCCGGCTTGCGGGCGGCGCACGGGCGCGCCGTCGCCGAGGGCCTCGACGGCTTCACCGACGACGGAGCGCTGGCCGAATGGGCCGGCCTGCCGGTGGCGGTCTTCCCCGGAGACCTGCGCAACCGCAAGATCACCCAGGCCGCCGACCTCGTCGAGGCGGACCGCGCCTTCTCGCCCGACACCGGCGCCGCTCAGGACGACCCTGCCATGACCCTTCTGACCCGCCTCGGCACCGGCTTCGACGTGCACGCCTTCACGGAGGGCGACCACGTGTGGCTCGGCGGCGTGCGCATTCCGGCCGATCGCGGCGTGCTCGCCCACTCGGACGGCGACGTGGTGCTGCACGCGCTCACCGACGCGATCCTGGGGGCGCTCGCCGACGGCGACATCGGCGTCCACTTCCCGCCGAGCGACCCGCGCTGGCGCGGCGCCTCCTCCGACCAGTTCCTGGCCGACGCGGTGCGGCGGGTGACCGAGCGCGGCGGCGTGATCGACCACCTCGACATCACGGTGCTCGCCGAGGCGCCGCGCATCGGCGCCCACCGCGAGGCGATCCGGGCCCGGATCGCCGAGATCGCCGGCGTGCCGCTCTCGGCGGTCTCGATCAAGGCGACGACGACCGAGAAGCTCGGCTTCGTCGGCCGGGCCGAGGGCCTGGCGGCCCAGGCCGCCGCCACCGTGCGGCTGCCCGCGGAGGCGCGCCCGTGATCGGCGATCCCGCCCTCGTCACCCGGGCGAGCGTGCTGATCGCCGCCTATCGCGAGCGCCAGCGCCGGGTCGTCACCGCCGAATCCTGCACCGGCGGCCTCGTCGCCGCCCTGCTCACCGAGGTGGCGGGCTCCTCGGCGGTGGTGGAGCGCGGCTTCGTCACCTACTCCAACGAGGCCAAGGCCGAGATCCTCGGCGTCGACTTCAACCTCATCTCGGCCCACGGCGCGGTGAGCGAGCCGGTGGCCCGGGCGATGGCCGAGGGAGCGCTGGCCCATTCCCGCGCCGACGTGGCGCTCGCGATCACGGGCATCGCCGGGCCCGGCGGCGCCACGCCCGCCAAGCCCGTGGGGCTCGTGCATTTCGGCCTCGTCGCCGCTGGCCGGGCGACCCGCCACATCGAGCGCCGCTACGGCGACCTCGGCCGCTCCGAGGTCCGGCGCTGCGCCGTCGAGGACGCGCTGGGCTTCCTGGAGATGGCGCTGGAGAAGGTGTGATACCGGTTCCGGACGACCCCTTCCGGCAGCGGTATCACAAGCCCGCGCGGCGAAGCTTCGCTTCGCACGCTTGGGCGAAGCCGACATCCCCATCGCGTATGGACGGCGCCCGCGCGCCTCACAGGTCCAGCACCCAGGTCTCCCCCATCAGGTCCTGCCCGAACGAGTGGTGCGGCGCGGATTCGACTAGGCGGAAGCCCGCCTGCGCGTAGATCCGGCGGGCTGCCGTGAGCACGTCGTTGGTCCAGAGCGTGAGCTGCCGATAGCCGCGCTCGCGGGCACCCGCGATGCAGGCCTCGGTGAGGCGCCGGCCGAGGCCCAGGCCCCTCGCCGCGGGCTCGACGTAGAGCAGGCGCAGCTTGGCGGCTCCCTCCGAGGCCGGTGCCAGGAACACGCTGCCCAGGATCTCGGGCCCCTGCTCGCCCTCCCGCTGGGCGATCCAGGCCCCGGCGCGGGCCGGGTCGAAGTCGCGCACGAACCCGGCCAGGATCTCGGCCACCAGAGCCTCGAAGCGGATGTCGAAGCCGTGCTCGGCGGCGTAGAGCACGCCTTGGCGGTGGGTGATCCAGCCGACGTCGCCCGGCCGCAGGCCGCGAAGGACGGCCGCGCCCTCGGCCAGCTCCCCGGACGGATCGCCGAGGAGGCGGCGCACCCGTGCCATCGCGCCGACGAGGGCCGCCCGGTCGGCGGCCGACAGCCGTTCCAGCAGGGCCCCGATCTCGGCCCGCGACGCCGCGTCGAGGGGTGCGAAGGCGGCCTGCCCGGCGGCGGTGAGCGCCAGGACCTGGCGCCGCCCGTCGCCGGCGGCGGGGCGGCGGGTCACCAGGCCCTGCGTCTCGAAGCGCTTGAGCAGGCGGCTGAGATAGCCCGCGTCGAGGCCGAGATCCTGGCCGAGGACCGAGGCGGTCAGCCCGTCCCGGTGAGCGAGCTCGTAGAGCACCCGCGCCTCGGTGAGCGAGAAGGCGCTGCGGTGCAACCCCTCCTCGAGGAGGCCGATCTGCCGGGTGTAGAACCGGCCGAAGGCCCGCACCGCCCCGACCATCGCCTCGTCGACCTCGCCGTCCCGCCGCATCGGCCCGCCTCCCGTCCGGGCGGCAGGATCGCCGAACAAGTTGACTCAGTCAATGATCGCCGTCGCGTCCCGCCAGCGTGGTCTCCACGAGGTCGCGCACCTGCTTGATCCGGAAGGGCTTGCGCAGGAAGGCGGCGTGGCTGCCGCAGCGCGCCCGCACGGTCTCCTCGGGCATCGAGCTCATCAGCACGACCGGGATGCCGCGCGTCTGCGGATCCGCCGCCAGGGCGGCCAGCATGGTGGGCCCGTCCATCACCGGCATCATGAAGTCCAGGAAGATCATGTCGGGCCGGCCTGCCGCGACGCGGGCGAGGCCCTGCCGGCCGTTGGCGGCGGTGACCACCGTGTGGCCGTCGTCGGCCAGGACCGCGTCCAGCAATTCGGCGATGCCGAACTCGTCGTCCACGATGAGCACCGTCGCCACGAGCCTATTCCCCGCCGCGGCTCGTGACGTCCCGGTCGGCCAGGATCGCCTCGGCCCGGTCCGGACCGCAATCGATCGCCAGGCCGCCCGGCCGGATGTCGAAGGCGCGCAGGCGGGGATCGATCTGGGAATCCCGGGCCTTGGCGACGGCGATGAGGCGGTGGAGGCCGGAGCGCAGGGCGACCGAGCGCATCAGCACCACGTTCTCGGCGACGCTGGAGGCCTGCCGCAGCGAGAAGGCGCCCGTGGGCTCATCGAGGAAGGTGCCGCGCAGGTCGGTTTCTCGGGTGTACATCGCCGTCACGCCCAGCGCCCTCAGCTCCGCCGTGAGGGCGGCGAAGATGCGGACGATCCGGTCCTGATCCCCTGCGATCCGGCACATCGCGTCCAGACCGTCGATGAACACGCGCCGGACGCCTCGGTTCCGGATCCGGCCGAGGAGGTCGGCGCAGATCTCGTCGATCAGCCCCTCGGTCGCCGGCTGCCACATCGTCCCGATCCGGCCGGTCTCGATCAGGCCGGCGGCCGGAAGCCGCAGCGCCCGCGCCTTGGCGAGGATCGCGGCCTCGCTCTCGTAGAAGCCGCAGAACAGGCCCGGCGCGTCCGGATCGGCGCCGAGGAACTGCAGGCCGAGCGTCGTCTTGCCGATGCCGGCCGGGCCGCCGAGCAGGGTGGTGGAGTGGTGCGGCAGGCCGCCGCCCAGCATCGCGTCGAGGGGGGCAAGCCCGGTGGTCAGGGCCGGGCCCTCGACGTGGTCGCGCCGGCTCGGCAGCCGCAGGCGCGCCTCGATGCGCGGGAAGACCCGGATCCCGTCGTCGGTGATGCGGAAGGCGTGGCGCCCGCGCAGGAAGCCGCTGCCGCGGAACTTGCGCACCTCGAGGTCGCGCTCGGCCCGCCTTCCGTAGAGCCGGCTCGACAGGGCGATCAGCCCGTCCACCATCGTGTGCTCGGCCGCCACCATGTCGGCCCCGGCCGAGGCGCTGGTGAGGAGGAGCGCGGTGGCGCCGGTCGCGGCGGCCTGGGTCTGCAATTCGTGGATGAAGGTCTTGAACTCGAGGGTCGAGGACGCCGTCTCCTCCGCCGCCACCAGGCCGTCGAGGACGAGGAGGGTCGCCTCCCGGGTGGCGGTCTCCCGGCGCAGCAGGGTCAGCAGGCCGGCCAGCCCCTCGTCCTGCAGGGTCCGGAAGGCGCTCAGGTAGGTGATCCGGTCGGGGATCAGCCCGGCTTCGAAGAAGCCGAGCGGCGCGATGTGGCCGAGCATCCGGGAATGGCTCTCGGCCAGCAGGGTGACGTACAGGGCCCGGTTCTCGGGCGAGGCGCCCGCATGCGTGGAGTGGGCAGGCGGGGCGCCCGCATGGGTGTAGCAGGCCTGGTTGCCGAAGATGGTCTTGCCCGAGCCCGGCGTGCCCTGGACGATGTAGACGCCGCCGCGGAACAGCCCGCCGCCGAGGATGTCGTCGAGGCCGGCGATCCCGGTCGGAACCCGCTCCAGCCCCCCGTAGGCACCGGCCTGTCCCATGCTCGGTCCCGTCCCCGTCATCCGTGCTCTCGGCTGCTGTTGTGTTCAGTCGTGGAGCGGCAGAGTTACCGTGAAGGTCGCGCCTTCGCCAGGGCGGCTGTGCACCGCCACGCCGCCGCCCATTGCCTCGGCCAGGCGGCGCACCAGCCACAGGCCGACCCCGAAGCCCGTCGGCGCCGTCCCCGGATCGGCCACCGCCCGCTCGAAGCGCTCGAAGATGCGGGCCTGGTCGGCCTCGCCGATCCCGATGCCGGTGTCGCTCACCCGGATCCGCGCCTCCGCGGCCTCGCGGTCCGCCGCGACGGTGATCGGGCCGGCATCGCCGTACTTGATCGCGTTGGTGATCAGGTTGTCGAGGATCTGGTCGAGGGCGAGGCGCTCGCAGGAGAGCACCAGGTCGTCCGGCACCGCCACCGTGATCGCGCTGCCGGCATGGGCGGCCATCGGGCTCAGGGACGCCACCACCTCGTCCACCACCTCGGCGAGGGTCACGGGGGCGGCCAGGAGGGCGAGCTGCCCGGTCTGCGCCCGGGAGACGTCGAGGAGCGTCGTCGCCCGGCGGACGTAGCGCTCGACGAGCCAGCGCAGCTGCACCAGCCCCTGGGCCACCCGTCCCTCCGGGGCTTCGCGCTCGACCGCGCCGACCAGGCGCTCGACCTGGCCGAGGATCGGCGTCATCGGGTTGCGCAGCTCGTGCGCCACGCCGGCCAGGAAGGCGTCGCGCTCGGCGAGCGCCCGCCGCAGGGCGGCGACCTCCCGGCGCAAGGCGGCGGCTTCGTCGGCGGCACCCGCCGGACCGACGGGCGGGATCTCGGCGAGGCTCGTCTCCGGTCCGCTCATGCGCCCGCCCGCCCGCTTCCGGCGGGAATCCGGCGGTGCAGCGTCGGCGGCGGGGGCGAGGTCGGCATCACCCGGTCGGCATAACAAATCATGCCCCGGCAGGCGAGCGCCCGCGACGCGCGCCCCGCGCATCATCCCGTGCCGGCTCCTGCGGGCAACTGTCGCGGTTCGGGGCCGGCGCGAGGAGGCGCTCCGGCGATCAGCGCCGCGGCGCCTCGACGGAGATCACCCGGGCGCCGCCAACCGGCCGCTCGCCCCCGTTGATGACGTAGAGCACGGGCTCGGCCCGGGGCTGGGGCGGGATGCCGGCGACGGTCGGGATGCCGTAGGTGCCCTCGCCCCAGGCGGAGGGCACGAGCTCGCTCGGGCGCGGCAGCTTGAAGTAGGGCTCGGCGACGAGGCCCGGCTCCAGCGCGCCGCCGGCCCCGTAGACGCCGAGGGGGCCGGCGAAGGTGGTGCCGCCATAGGCCGCGAACCGCCGGCCCCGAAAATCTCTGCCCGTGAACGCCCCGCCCCGGCCGTGCCGCCCGCGGACGTCGTAGACGGCGGCGCGGCCGCGATGGACTGGCTCGAAGCGGGGGCGCCCGGCCGGCCCGACGGCGCCCGGGCCGGCCGGCCCGGCGCCGGCGCCGCGCAGCGGCTGCGCCTGCGCACCGGCGCTCGCCAGGGTGGCGGCGAGGGTGAGGACGATCAGGTCGCGACGCATGGCTTGTCTTCCCGGCTCCCGGCGATCTCGAGGGCTCAATGCCGGGCCGCCATCCTCGTTCCCGCGGGAGGAGCGCGCCAGCCGTGGCAGAGTGCGCACGCCCCCGACGGAAGTCTCACGACCTAAGTCTCACGACGAATTGTCGGATGGGCCGCGGGGCACGGCTGGCTTAACGATTCGTGTCAGCGGCGGATCACGCGCGAGCGGGTGGTTTCAATCCCCTCGCCCGGCCGAAGCGCCGCCGGACACCCTGTTCACGAGCCAACGCGACGGTCCCGACGCGGCGAAGATCCGCGCGGACGACGCGTGCCGTTCTCACAGGAACGCTCAAGGAGGAAACACCCCATGGCAAGCTCAGCCGCCCTCGGGCAAGCCGGCGACGCCGCGCGCCCGATGACGAAGGAGGAGAAGAAGGTCATCCTGGCCTCCTCCCTCGGCACCGTCTTCGAGTGGTACGACTTCTACCTCTACGGCTCACTCGCCGGCATCATCGGCGCGCAGTTCTTCTCGTCCTACCCGCCGGCGACCCGGGACATCTTCGCGCTGCTCGCCTTCGCGGCAGGCTTCCTGGTGCGGCCGTTCGGCGCCCTGGTGTTCGGGCGCGTCGGCGACATCGTCGGGCGCAAGTACACCTTCCTCGTCACCATCCTGCTGATGGGCCTGTCGACCTTCATCGTCGGCATCCTTCCCAACGCCGCCCAGATCGGCATCGCGGCGCCGATCATCCTGATCATCCTGCGCCTCGCGCAAGGGCTGGCGCTGGGCGGCGAGTACGGCGGCGCCGCGACCTACGTCGCCGAGCACGCCCCGCACGGCCGGCGCGGCTTCTACACCAGCTGGATCCAGACCACGGCGACGCTCGGCCTGTTCCTGTCGCTGATCGTGATCCTGACGGTGCGGACCATCACCGGCGAGGCGGCCTTCGCCGAGTGGGGCTGGCGCATCCCGTTCCTGGTCTCGGTGCTGCTCCTCGGCATCTCGCTCTGGATCCGGCTCCAGCTCAACGAATCGCCGGCCTTCCAGCGCATGAAGGAGGAGGGCAAGACCTCGAAGGCCCCCCTCACCGAGGCCTTCGGCCAGTGGGGCAACGCCAAGATCGCCCTCATCGCGCTCCTCGGCCTCGTCGCCGGCCAGGGCGTGGTCTGGTACACCGGGCAGTTCTACGCCCTGTTCTTCCTGCAATCGATCCTGAAGGTCGACGGCTACACGGCCAACCTGCTCATCGCCTGGGCGCTGCTGCTCGGCACCGGCTTCTTCGTGGTGTTCGGCTGGCTCTCGGACAAGATCGGCCGCAAGCCGATCATCCTGGCCGGCTGCCTGATCGCCGCCTTGAGCTTCTTCCCGGTGTTCAAGCAGATCACCACGCTGGCGAACCCCGCCCTCGAGAAGGCGATCGAGAACGTGAAGGTGACCGTGGTGGCCGACCCGGCCCAGTGCGGCAACCTGTTCAACCCCGTCGGCACCCGGGTGTTCTCGGCGCCCTGCGACCTCGCCCGCGACTACCTCGCCAAGTCCTCGGTGCGCTACGCCACGGAGGCCGGGGCCGCCGGCCAGCCGACGGTGGTGCGCATCAACGGCACCGAGGTCCCGTTCGCGAACGGCACCCCGACGGCGGAGTTCGGCAAGGCCGCGACGGCGGCGCTCCAGGCCGCCGGCTACCCGAAGGCCGGCGACGCCCAGGTGGTCAAGATGTCGAACCCGTTCGACATCTTCCGGCCGCAGGTGGCGGGCGTGATCGGGCTGCTGTTCGTCCTCGTGCTCTTCGTCACGATGGTCTACGGCCCGATCGCCGCGGCCCTGGTCGAGCTCTTCCCGACCCGGATCCGCTACACCTCGATGTCCCTGCCCTACCACATCGGCAACGGCTGGTTCGGCGGCCTCCTGCCCGCCACCGCCTTCGCGATGGTGGCCCAGACCGGCGACATCTACTACGGCCTCTGGTACCCGATCGTCATCGCCCTGATGACCTTCGTCCTCGGCCTGCTGTTCGTGCCCGAGACCAAGGACCGGGACATCTTCGACGAGCGCGACACCGCGCACTGAACAGAGGATGACGTCATGAGAGGGGCGCCCGCGGCGGAGGCCGCGGGCGCCCTTTCTTCGTATGCGCCCAGTACGGGCGCGTTCTTGAGGGCGAGTGTCCATCCGTGAGCTGGTCACGGCGAGCGAAGCCCAACCATTTCCTTCGGCGGCTGCTTCCTCATCCACGACGCCCGCCCCGAGCCGCTCGAGGGCGGTTTCCCCGGCCACCTCGTTATCATCGCCTTCCCGGACCGCGCGCGGGTCCGAGCCTGGTACGACCTTCCCCTGCCTACCAGGCGATCCTGTCTCTGCGCCTTGCGCATTCTGATGGGATCGCCTTCCTGATCAAGGGCGTCTCGCCGGCGTCCCCGCCGGCCACCGCGGCCCCGACGCCCTCGATGCGTGAGCCGCCGGCACGGAGGGGGCTTGCGCGCGGATGAGCGCGGCGCTAATACCCCGCTCGCCCGTTGGGGCGTCGGAGCGTAGCGCAGCCCGGTTAGCGCACTAGTCTGGGGGACTAGGGGTCGGAGGTTCGAATCCTCTCGCTCCGACCATTACAAATCAAGCACTTAGCCGGGGATGCATGTGCTTGTGGCTTACCAGAAAATCGGGTTGGTAAGCAGATAGTAAGCCAGCATCGTCGATTTGGGATGCGCCAGGCGAAGGCGGATCACTCCCTGCCGCTCAGGCACGGCTTCAAGCAGTCAGACGCTCCCGACCGACCCGCAGCACTGCGACCACCACATCCTGTCGGCGCGCGGCTGCCTCGAGCGCCATCAGGTCGACGCCACAGGCCTCGAACGTGCCGGCCACCAGCGCCTCGCACCACCGGGCCTCGCCCTCGCCGATGCCGTCTTCGTCTGGGTCGCCGATCACCCGGTACAGGGCCGCCTCGAGGTCCAAGCCGCCACCGCATTGGCGGCTCCAGATGCCGGGCGCGGCGTAGAGGGCGAGCAGGGCGTCCAGCACCTCGGCCGCCGAGGGCGGGGCGAGGTCCGCGACCACAGCGACGCGGTTGTCCCATTCCCAATCGGCCTGGCTATGTGGGGGGCTCCTTTCGACCCCGAGCAGACTTACATCGCTTGCAGCTCGAACGTCCGCTAGGGGTCAGAGGCACCGGCGAAGCGGGCATGGGCTAAAGTTTAGCCTTTCGGCCGTGAAGCTGATCAAGGCCGATCGTGCAGGGCCCTCAGAGCAAGGTGAAGTCGCGTGGGTTTTCCAGGCGCCAAAATCGGCCCGGCGGCTTGAGCTCACCGTGGATCGAGACCATGCGCCCGGTCTTGTGGGCGTCGACCGCGTGCAGGTACTCCTCCGGCGGCAGCGAGACGCGCACTCGGATCAGGCCGTGCTCCTCGCTGACCCATTCGACGATGACGTCCTGCGTCCCCGAGATACTATAGAGGTCGGAGGGGTTCTCGTTCGAGTGGAGCGTGCGGATCAGGCCGACGATCGTGCGCCGCCGCTCGTCGTCGGAGTGGCGCAGAGCCTTGGCCGCCTCGGGCATGATCTCGGCCGAGAGAGCGTGCCGGATCTCGAACGAGGGGGGCTGCCCCGACGTCCTCGGGCACGCCCCACTCGGGTGAGAACACGATATCGATCCGCACCTCGCCGGCGTGTGGGACCTCGACCAGCGCGGCGAGCTCCTCGCAGGCATTGGCGTTCAGCCCCGCCTCGTAGCCCCGCACACCTAGGCTTCATACATGTATTTAGCTGAGGTATAAAAAAGCCCGCAGTTAAGCGGGCGAAACGGTCAATGGGAGGTTGAAATGCTTCCAAAATCATTGCTGATCGTAGCTGCGACTACCGGGATGCTTACCGAAGCAACAGCAAAGAGATGTGAGAATTTCACTGGCACATATGGTGTTTATGCCGTCGGCAGCGGCAAGGCCAACGCCGATTGTAGAGGTGCGCCTTATCCCTGTATACTGCACAACAACCAAGGCAGAGCCGAACTACTGCCCGATCGGAAAAATATTCACAGATGGATTGTGAACCCCTTGGACGAACACTGGGCAAAATTGATTGCAGTTGATCATAATAACTGTAAAGAAATCGTATTCAGCAATGGAACGATATGGAAGATGGAAAAATGAACGGAGTTATCGCATAAAAAGTGCCCCGCCTTGCTTGGGTAGGGCACTGAAGATTGAAGCTTAGTTGGTGATCGCAGGAACTTCCTTCGTGATATGGGTCGACCGTTCAAGGGACTTTGGCCGGGCCCAGCAGGAGGCTTTTGGTGCTTCATCAGGTATTTAGCTGGGCGCGGTCATGTGCCACCGCTTGTGCTCATCAGCCTGCCGCCATAGGTAATTGTGAGAGTGTGCGCCTGAGACCGTAGGGGAGCATGGCTGAATGTTGGGTATATCGTCTCAAAAGTTGGGTACGCTTTCGACGTCCCCAGCAACGATTACGGCTTTGACGGTCAAATCACGACCTTCAGACCTAACGCCGAAATTGAGAGCGAATATATAAATGTTCAGCTCAAAGCCACAGATGGCATAAAAATACTAGATAACGGTCAGATATCCTTCTCGCTCGACATGAATGATATCAATGCTTGGCTCGAAAACTTCTTTCCTGTCGTGTTGGTCGTGTTCGACGCTCAGAATGAGAGAGGATATTACATCATCATTCAGGAATATTTCAAGATGAAACCGATGACTGCAAATGAAACTAAACAATGATCGCTGACTGTTCGTATAGATCCGAAAGCATTCGTAGACGAAGATGCCATCCGTTTCTGGAGAGACATTAAACAGCAATATAAGGAGGCTTTGAGATGATGGGCGTACCCACCAAGCGGGTTATTGATGTGCTGGGTGAACTGGGCTTTGAGAAGAAGAAGTCCAATTCAAGCCATGCCCTTTACACGCATAAAGCCGGCGCGAGCGTATCTATCCCTTATAAGGATCCGAAGATTTCGCCTAGCCACCTCATGGCAATTGGGCGTCAGGTCTCAGGCTTTGGCGTCATCTCGTCCAACGATTTCGAGGATAAGATTAGAAAGCAAGTCGAAGCCAAAAAGCGTGAACCACGTCTCATGCATGGGTTGCATCTAAGGACGCTTTCTCCTGATGTAATCGTATATGATGGCTCCGATGGAAAAAGAAAAAGAGTCATGATCAAGAAAGGATAAACTGGTAAGAAAGTATCGCTTGGGGCAAATACTAGAATGTATACAAATAGTGGCGTACTTATAATTGGGGAAGATCTAAAACCGCGGCCGGTCCATCACAATCGGAAGAAGTAGGTGGGTTGCGTCACTTGATGATCGCGGAAATGTCCTTCGCGACGCCGTTCACCCGTTCGAGGATCTTCGCCCTGGGGGGTTCGTCCCCGTCGAGGCGAAGGAAGCCGGCGTAGACCACCCCCAGTGGGGTTGCCCCGTCCGCGCTCTGTATAGGGCAGGCGGCGAGATAGCGCGTCCTTCGCTCCGCCAGGCGGGCCCGCAGCAGGCTCGACCGAAGCTTGTCCTTCTCAAACCAGGCGCATGCCGGCGTATAAGGCTGATCGAAGGTCTGGAAGTGGCGCGGTCCGGCCGCTCGACATTCATCCGGCGAACCGCCGTTTTCCACCCATTGCGGCGGTTCGGACGGTCAGCTTCCAGGCAGTTGATCTGACAGTGCCGGACGACAGAGTGGAGTAGTTTTGCAGCGGCCCGCTTTTAGATGCGGGCCCACCGAAGCGGACACGCTGTCACCTTTATCGAAAAGCTAGATTTGTCGCATTCCGCCATCGACGCACAGTTCGGCTCCCGCGACAAAGCTCGCCTCGTCGCTCAGCAGGAACAACGTGGCCGCCGCCACCTCCTCCGGACGCGCCATGCGGCCGAGCGGGATCGGCGCGATCAGCGCGGCCCGCCCCTCCTCCGGCACGCTCGCCATCATGGCGGTGTCTGTTGGGCCTGGGGCCACTACGTTCACGCGGATGCCGTGCGGGGCCAGTTCTGCTGTCCATGTGCGCGCGTAGGAACGTAGCGCCGCCTTCGTCGCCGCATATGTCCCGTAGGGCGTGATGCCTGCGGCGTCCGCGATCGACCCCATTAGCACGACGGACCCACCCCGCTCCATCGCGCTCAGAGCCGCCTGCAGCCCGAAGACGGCCCCACGGACGTTGACCGCAAAGTGCCGGTCGAAATGCTCGGGTGTCCCGTCGCGCAGGGTCGCCGGTTCTGAGATGCCCGCGTTGAGGACCAGCGCGTCGATACGGCCACGTGTCTCCCGTACCGTTGCCACGACCCGGTGCAAATCTTCTCGTAGGGCTGCATCTGCAACGAGACCTTGCGCACCGCGTCCGATCCTCGCTGCGGCTGCGTCGACCTCGTCGGCGTGCCGCCCGGTGAGGACAACCGACGCGCCCTCGACTGCCAGCCGCTCGGCGACCGCAAGGCCGATGCCCTTCGCCCCGCCGACCACGAGCGCAACCTTGTCCACCATGCGAGCCATCACGGCACTGATCCTCCCCCGTTTTC
>NZ_LABY01000196.1 GCF_001043975.1 Methylobacterium variabile | reverse complement strand
CCGACCGCGGGCCCGCGGTCGCCGCCGACGCCGCGGCGGCGGGCCTGCGCGTCGGGCGCCGGGCCGCCGGCGGGCAGCCGCACGACAAGGTCGACCTCTACGTCGCCGACACGGTGGGCGAGCTCGGCCTGTTCTACCGCCTGTGCCCCCTCGTCTTCGTCGGCGGATCCCTCGCCCGCCACGGCGGCCAGAACCCGATCGAGCCGGCCCGGCTCGGCGCCGCGATCCTGCACGGGCCGCACGTGCGCAACTTCGCCCAGGTCTACGGCGCCCTCGGCCGGGCCGGCGGCGCCCGGACGGTGCGGGACGGGCAGGAGCTCACGGCGGCGGTCGAGGAATTCCTGGCCGACCCGGCCGCCCGCCAGGCCATGGCCCGGGCCGGGGCGGCGGCGGTCGAGGCCGCCGGCGGCGCGACCGATCGGGCGATGGCGGCCCTCGAGCCCTTCATCTGCCAGCTGAAGATCGCCGGGCGGTTCGCCTCGTGAGGCGGCAGGCCCCGGATTTCTGGTGGCGGGCGGACCGGGCGCCGGCGGCGCGGCTGCTCGCGCCGATCGGCCTGGTCTACGGAGCGCTGGCCGCCCGCCGCATGGCGAGGCCCGGCGCGGCAGCGCCCTGCCCGGTGGTCTGCATCGGCAACTTCTCCCTCGGCGGCGCCGGCAAGACGCCGACCGCACTCGCGGTGGCGGGTCTGCTGCGGGACCTCGGCCGCCGGCCGGCCTTCCTGAGCCGGGGCTATGGCGGGCGGCTCTCCGGCCCGGTGCGGGTCGATCCCGCGCGGCACGACGCGGCCGCGGTCGGCGACGAGCCGCTGCTGCTGACCCGGGCGGCGCCGACGATCGTCGCCCGCGACCGCGTCGCGGGGGCGCAGGCCTGCCGGGAGGCCGGCGCCGATGTCGTGGTGATGGATGACGGGTTGCAGAACCCGAGCCTCGCCAAGGACCTGGCGCTCGCCGTGTTCGACGGCGCCGTGGGCCTCGGCAACGGGCGGGTGGTGCCGGCGGGCCCCCTGCGGGCGCCGGCGGCGGCGCAGTGGCCGCGTATCCACGCCGCCCTGGTGATCGGGGACGGCGCGCCCGGCGCGCGGGTGCTGGCGGAGGCGGAGGCCCGCGGCCTGCCGGCCCTGCGCGGCCGGCTCGTGCCCGACCCGGCGGCGGCCACCGCCTTGCGCGGGCGCAGGCTGCTCGCCTTCGCGGGGATCGGCCGGCCGGACAAGTTCTTCTCGACCCTGCGCGACCTCGGGGCGGACCTGCGCGACGCGCGCGCCTTCCCGGACCACCACGCCTTCACGGCGGCGGAGGCCGCCGCGCTCGCGGCCGAGGCGGCGCGCCGGGACCTCCTCCTGGTCACGACCGAGAAGGACCGGGTGCGCCTGCCGGCGGAGATGCCCGTCGGGACGCTGCCGGTGGTGCTGGCGCTCGAGGACCCCGAGGCCCTAGCCGGCCTTCTGCGCCGCCTCTGACGCCTCGCGCAGGCGCACCATCACGGCGTCGGGATCGGCGTAGGCCTCCTGGCGCTCCACGCTCCAGTAGCGCAGGGCGTCGAGGGGGATCTCGGCCCCGGTCACGCCGCAGCGCACGAAGCGGCCGGGCCGCACCACCCGCAGGTTGCTGTCGCCGTACTCCACGACGGCCTCGCCGGACCCGCCGCGCTCGAACCGTCCCAGCATCGCTCGAAAATCCTGACCCATTGGAGAGAGTGCGGGTGTAGGCCCGCGGCGGCGGCTTGTCGACGGGCTCGACGGCAAGCCGCCGCCCGGCCATGATCGGGGCCTCCCCAGCGCCCACCGGAGCGAGGATGGACCCGATCGACACCCTGTTCGCCGCCGCCCGCGCGGTGCAGGCGCGGGCGCACGCGCCCTACTCGCGCTTTCGCGTCGGCGCCGCCCTGCTGGACGAGGCGGGGGCGGTGCATGCGGGCTGCAACGTCGAGAACGCCGCCTATCCGGTCGGCACCTGCGCCGAGGCCGGGGCGGTCGCCGCCATGGTGGCGGGGGGCGGGCGGCGCATCGCCGCGATCCTGGTCCTCGGCGACGGCGAGGCCCTCGTCACGCCCTGCGGCGCCTGCCGCCAGCGCCTGCGCGAGTTCGGGGCCCCGGATCTTCCCGTCCATGTCGCCGGGCCGGGGGGCGTGCGGCGGACCTTCACCCTGGAGGAGTTGCTGCCCGCGTCGTTCGGGCCGGACAACCTCGCGTGAGCGCCGCACCGGACGATCCCCGGGTCGCCGAGGCCGCCGCCGTCCTGAAGGCGCGCGGCATCGAGGGTCCCTTCGCGCTCGCCCTCGTCACCGGCACCGGGCTCGGCCCCCTGGCCGAGCGGCTGGAGGAGGCGCGCGCCCTTCCCTACGGCGAGATCCCGCACTTCCCGGCCTCGGGCGTCTCGGGCCATGCCGGCCGGCTGGTGGCGGGGCGCCTCGGCGGCCGGCCGGTCCTGCTGTTCCAGGGCCGGGCCCACCCTTACGAGCACGGCGACGCCGCAGCGATGCGGGTCCCGGTCGGCGTCGTGGCGGCGCTCGGCGCCCCGCCGCTCCTCCTCACCAACGCCGCCGGCTCGCTCATGGCCGAGGCCGGCCCCGGCAGCCTGGCGCTGGTGACCGACCACCTGAACCTGTCGGGGATGAACCCGCTCTACGGCGAGGCCTCGGATGCCCGCTTCGTACCGATGGTGGACGCCTACGATCCGCCCCTGCGGGCGGCGCTCAAGGCCGCCGCGGCGGCGAGCGGCGTGCCCCTCAGCGAGGGCGTCTACGCCTGGTTCTCGGGCCCGAGCTTCGAGACACCGGCGGAGATCCGCATGGCCGGGCGCCTCGGCGCCGACCTCGTCGGCATGTCGACGGTGCCGGAGGTGATCCTCGCCCGCTTCTTCGGCCTGCGGGTCGCGGCGCTCTCGCTGGTGACGAACTACGCCGCCGGCTTCCGGGCCCGCGACGAGGTCGGCGCCCCGGACCACGCCGAGACCAAGCGGGTCGCCGCCCGGGCGGCGGACGATGTCGGGCGCCTCGTCGCCGCCCTCCTCGCCCACGGCCCCTGATCCGCCTTTACCGCAGGACGAGTGCTCCATGACGCTGCTGCCGCAGGAACTGATCCGTCTCAAGCGGGACGGCAACGCGCTGCCGCCGGAGGCCATCGAGGCCTTCATCGCCGGCCTGACCGAGGGCTGGGTCACCGAGGGCCAGGCGGCGGCCTTCGCGATGGCGGTGTTCTTCCGCGGCCTGTCGCTCCCCGAGCGGGTGGCGCTGACCCGGGCGATGACGCATTCCGGCACCGTCCTGACCTGGGACCTCCCCGGCCCGGTCCTCGACAAGCACTCGACCGGCGGCGTCGGCGACACCGTGAGCCTGCCGCTGGCCCCGATGATTGCCGCTTGCGGCGGCTACGTGCCGATGATCGCCGGCCGCGGCCT
Source organism: Methylobacterium variabile (assembly GCF_001043975.1). Classification (GTDB taxonomy): domain Bacteria; phylum Pseudomonadota; class Alphaproteobacteria; order Rhizobiales; family Beijerinckiaceae; genus Methylobacterium; species Methylobacterium variabile. The sequence goes on along the minus strand of NZ_LABY01000196.1, from coordinate 22,291 downwards.
CGGCCATACCGGCGGCACCCTCGACAAGCTCGACAGCATCCCGGGCTACGCCACCGCGCTCGAGGTCGACGCCTTCCGGCGCGCCACCAGGGAGGTCGGCTGCGCCATCATCGGCCAGACCCCGGACCTCGCCCCCGCCGACCGGCGCCTCTACGCCATCCGCGACGTCACCGGCACGGTCGAGTCCCTCGACCTCATCACCACCTCGATCCTGTCGAAGAAGCTCGCCGCGGGCCTCCAGGGGCTCGTCATGGACGTGAAGGCGGGCTCGGGCGCCTTCATGGCCCGCACCGAGGAGGCCCAGGCCCTGGCCGAGAGCCTGGTCACGGTGGCGAACGGCGCCGGGATGCCGACCCGCGCCCTCCTGACCGACATGGACCAGCCGCTGGCCTCCGCCGCCGGCAACGCCGTCGAGGTCGCCTACGCCCTCGACTACCTCGCCGGCCGCCGCCGCGAGCCGCGCTTCCACGCCGTCACCCTGGCGCTCGGCGCCGAGATGCTGGTGCTGGGCGGCCTGAGCCCCGACACCGAGGCCGCGACCGCCCGCCTGGAGGAGGTCCTCGCCTCCGGCCGCGCCGCGGAGGTGTTCTCCCGCATGGTGACGGCCCTCGGCGGGCCCTCCGACCTGATGGCGCATCCGGAGCGCCACCTGCCCCGTGCCCCGGTGGTGCGCCCGATCCCGGCGCCTCGGTCGGGCCGGGTCGCCGCCATCGCCACCCGGGCGATCGGTGTCGCGGTGATCGGCCTTGGTGGCGGCCGCACCCGCCCGCAGGACGGCATCGACCACGCCGTCGGACTCATCGACCTGGCGCCGGTGGGCGCCGAGGTCGGGCCGGGCCGGCCGCTGGCGGTGGTGCATGCCCGCAGCGAGGCGGCGGCCGAGCGGGCGGAGGCCGAGGTCGTGGCGGCGTATGAGGTCGGAGCGGAGGCGGTGGCGGAGCGGGCGGTGATCCTGGGGCGGGTAGGGTGACGCCCCTCGACGCGTGAGCGTGCCTGGGCCTCGCCCGCGGCAAGGCCGGACTCCGCTGCGCGGACCCGGAACGACGACGAGGATGTCGGCTTCAGGGCGAGAGCCCCCTCGTCCGGCGTCAGCCCTGCGTCACCGAATCGTCCGCCTCACCCCTCGACCTCGATCCGCGCCTCGACCCCGAGCAGCCGCCCGAGGCCGCGCAGGCGGTTCGACAGGCGGTCGCTCGCGAGGTCGCGCAGGTCCGGCGGCAGGGTCAGCACCAGGGCGCCGTCGCGCATCACCAGGGGCGTGCGCGGCAGGATGCCCTGCATCGCCACCGAGACCGGGAAGGCGACGCGCAGGACCGCGCCGAGGAGCCGCGCCTGCTCGAAGAGGCGGGGGCCGGCGAGCTGGCGCAGGAGCGGGCTCGCCTTCTCGGGGGCGACGCCCTCGTGGCGGAAGAACACCGCCACCGCGAGGTAGGCCCGGCCCGGATGGTCGATGCCGACGAAGGAGGCGTGGGCGATGACGTTGAGGCTCTGCTCGCCGCGATAGTCGGGATGGGTGCGCCAGCCGACATCGGCCAGGAGGCAGGCGGCGTGGCGCAGGCGCCGCTCGTCGGCGGTCTCCGGCGTCGACAGGCTCGCCATGAAGGCGTCGGTCCAGGCCTGCAGCTCGGGGCCGTGGCCGGGGCTGCGGCAGCGCAGGCGGTTGAGCTCGGCGGCGGCGAGCAGCAGCGGGTCGCGGGCGCGGGCGGCGGCGTCGAGCTTCTCGAACAGCAGGCCCTCGCGCACGCCGGTGGCCGAGATCGCGATCTCCCGCGGACGCCCGGAGCGGATCACCTCCTCGAGCACCACCGCCCCGTAGGCGAGGAGCGGCCGGCGCGCCTCCGACACGCTCTCGACCGCGGCGAGGGTCGCGGCGTCGGACTGCTCGACGACCTGGAGGAACGACAGCTCGTCGTCCGGCTCGATGGAGTAGCCGTGCATGACGTGCAGGCGGTAGTCCCGCGCTGCCTGGTGCAGGCGGGCCAGCGCCCGCCAGGTGCCGCCGACGGCGTAGAAGGTGCGCCCGCGCAGGGTGTCGAGCTGGGGTGAGGCCTTCTTGAGCGCCTCGGCCGCGATCTTGCGGGCCTTCTTGAGCGAGCCGCCGCTCAGGTCCTGGAGCGCGAGGCCGCCGAGCGGCATGGTCACGCCGCTGCCGATGGCGGAGCCGCGCACGTCGACGAGTTCGAGGCTGCCGCCGCCGAGGTCGCCCACCACCCCGTCGGGGGCGTGGAAGCCCGAGATGACGCCGTAGGCCGACAGCTCCGCCTCGCGCCGGCCGGAGAGCAGCTCGATCGGGTGGCCGCAGGCCTCTTGCGCCGCCTCGAGGAAGGCCGGGCCGTTCTCGGCGTCGCGGGCGGCCGCGGTGGCGAGGACGAAGACCTGGCCCACCCGCATGGTCTCGCACAGCACCCGGAAGCGGGCGAGCGCCTGGAGGGCGCGCCGCACCGCCTCCTCGTTGAGGCGGCCGGTGGAGAGCACGTTGCGGCCGAGGCCGCACAGGACCTTCTCGTTGTAGAGCGGCGTCGGCGCCCGGCTGATGCCCGCATAGGCGACCAGCCGGACGGAGTTCGAGCCGATGTCGATGATCGCGACGGGCGCGCCGGGCTCGATCTGGGCGAGTCCGGCCTCGTTCAGGGGGGCGGTGTGCGTGGGGGCGGCGTGATCCAGGCCCATCCAGGTCCTCATGACGGGAGCGCCGCCGGACGGATGGCCCCGGGGACCGTCCCCGACCGCCGCGTCAGGCGCGCTGGGCGCGCCGGCTGAGCGCGCGCGGACTCGATTTCTTCGATGCCTTCCCGCGCCCCGACAGGCTCGGGTTGGTCATGAAATACTTGTGCGCGTTGAAGGGCTCCTCGCCCGCGGCGGGCTCGATCCGCTCGCTCGCGCCCGACGCCAGTACACGCCAGCTCTGCTGGTTGTCGAGGAGATTCGCCATCATGATCTGGTCGAGCACCTGCTGGTGCACCGTCGGGTTGAGGATCGGCAGCATCGCCTCCACCCTGCGGTCGAGGTTGCGGCTCATCAGGTCCGCGGACGAGATGTAGACCCGGGCCTTGTGGTGGGGCAGCCCGACGCCGTTGCCGAAGGCGTAGACCCGGCCGTGCTCGAGGAAGCGCCCGACGATCGACTTGACCCGGATGTTCTCCGACAGGCCGGGCACGCCGGGCCGCAGGCAGCAGATGCCGCGCACGACGCAGTCGATCGGCACGCCGGCCTCGCTGGCGTCGTAGAGCGCGTCGATGATCTGGGTGTCGACGAGGGAGTTGCACTTGATCCAGATCGCCGCCGGGCGCCCGGCACGGGCGTGCGCGATCTCCTCGGCGATGTGCTCGAGCAGGCGCGCCTTCAGGGTCAGCGGCGAGACCGCCATCCGCTCCAGCTCCGCCGGCTCGGCGTAGCCGGTGATGAAGTTGAAGATCCGCGAGACGTCGCGGCCGATCACCGGGTCGGCGGTGAAGAACGACAGGTCGGTGTAGATCCGCGCGGTGATCGGGTGGTAGTTGCCGGTGCCGACGTGGCAGTAGCTCACCAGGCGGTCGCCCTCGCGGCGCACCACCATCGAGAGCTTGGCGTGGGTCTTCAGCTCGATGAAGCCGAACACCACCTGCGCGCCGGCCTTCTCGAGGTTGCGGGCCCAGCGGATGTTGGCCTCCTCGTCGAAGCGCGCCTTGAGCTCGACGAGCGCCGTCACCGATTTGCCGGCCTCGGCCGCCTCGGCCAGGGCCGCGACGATCGGCGAGTTCGAGGAGGTGCGGTAGAGCGTCTGCTTGATCGCCACCACGTTCGGGTCGCGGGCGGCCTGGGACAGGAACTGCACCACCGCGTCGAACGACTCGTAGGGGTGGTGGACGATGAAGTCCTTCTGGCGGATCGCCGCGAAGCAGTCGCCGCCGCTCTCGCGGATGCGCTCGGGGAAGCGCGGGTTGTAGGGCTTGAACTTGAGGTCAGGCCGGTCGATCCCGACGATCTGCGACAATTCGTTGAGGGCGAGCATCCCCTCGACCAGGAACACCGCATCGACCGCGATCTCGAGCTCGTCGGCGACGAACGTGCGCAGGTCCTCCGGCATGTTCGCGTCGACCTCGAGGCGGATCACCACGCCGCGGCGGCGCTGCTTCAGCGCCGTCTCGAAGTGGCGCACCAGGTCCTCGGCCTCCTCCTCGATCTCGAGGTCGGAATCGCGCACCACCCGGAAGCCGCCCTGGCCCTTGACGAGGTAGCCCGGGAAGAGGCGGCTCGTGAACAGCACGATCACCTGCTCAATGGCGATGAACCGGGCGGTGCCGCTGCCGGTGAGATCGGGCAGGCGCACGAAGCGGTCGATGATCGAGGGCAGGCGGATCAGCGCCCGCAGCGCCCGGGCGTCGCGCGGCCGCACCAGGGTCAGCGCGATGGTCGAGCCGAGGTTCGGGATGAACGGGAACGGATGGGCCGGGTCGATGGCGAGCGGCGTCAGCACCGGGAAGATGTGCTGGAGGAAGTAATCCTCGAGCCAGGCCGCCTCCTCGGCCGCGAGGTCCATCGCCTCGACGAGGTCGATGCCGTGCTGGTGCAATTCCTCGCGCAGCTCGCGCCAGCGCCGCTGCTGGTCGCGGGCCAGCCCCGAGACCTCGGCGTCGATGCGGGCGAGCTGGTCGGACGGGCTCAGGCCGTCAGCCGAGGGGGCGGTGAGCCCGGCCCGGACCTGGTCGTGCAGGCCGGCCACCCGCACCATGAAGAACTCGTCGAGGTTGTTGGCCGAGATCGACAGGAAGCGCAGCTGCTCGAGGAGCGGGTGGCCGGTGTTGGAGGCCTCCTCCAGCACCCGGCGGTTGAACTGAAGCCAGGACAATTCGCGGTTGACGAAGCGCCCCGGCTCCTGGCGCAGCGCCCGGCCCGCCGCCACGGCGTCGGCCTTCGCCCGCCGGGCGGCCTCCTGGGTCACGTCCGCGCCGCCGGCGGCGCGCGCGGCCTCAGATTCCGCGCGCGCCTCGCTCCCCGCCTCGTCGCGCCGGGCACCCTCGATCGTCGCAGGCGTCGCTTCGGTCTCGTCGAGGACCGGGATGGCACTGGCTCCGGCAGCGGTGTCCGACACGATTGCTCCTCCTTGGGTCGAGGCCAGGGTGCGGGGCTCGAAGCCTTCCCCGGTGACAGGACAGTTTGACATTTGCGTGAACGGTGCGGGAATCACCCATCATCACTTGCGGCCGGCATGACGAAACGCCGGGTGCCTTACGTCTCCTCCTCGCCCCCCGCCTCGTCGCCCTCGAGCGCCGCCAGGGTGGCCAGCGCCAGCGGCCGGGTGATGCGACGGCGCCGGCTCAGGCCCTCGCGATCGAGGGCGGCGACCACGTCGCGGGCGCGGGCGAGCGAGCGGTCGAGGCGCAGGGCCAGCGCGTCGACCACGCTGGTGTCGACGACGAGCTGGCGGTCGAGGAAGAGCTTCACCAGCACGACCTTGAGCAGGGCCTCGTCCGGCGGGGCGACGCCGACGCCGGGGGCAAGCCGCAGGCGCGAGCGCAGGTCCGGGGTGGCGAGGCCCCAGGCCTCGACCGGCGCTGAGCCGGTCACCACCACGCTCAGGCCCCGTTCGCGGGCGAGGTTGAGGAGGTGGAACAAGGCGGCCTCGTCGCGGCCCTCCGGGCGGTCGGCGTCCTCGATCACCAGGGCGTCGGCGCGGCTGAGCTCCGGCACCGCCGCCGCGGTCACGGCGGCGACCGGCAGGGTGAGCGCGCCCGCCCGCTCGGCGAAGATCGCCGCCAGATGGCTCTTGCCGCTGCCCGGCGGGCCTGTGAGCACGAGGACGGGGTCCGGCCAGTCGGGCCAGGCCTCGATGCAGGCATAGGCCGCCTCGTTGGTCGGGCTGACCAGGAAGTCCTCGGGGCCGAAGCGCGGGGCGACGGGCAGGTCGAGGGCGAGCTGGCGCGGCTGGTCGGTCATGCGGGGGGTCGGGCGTCTCTCTCGGGTCAGGGCTTCGATATGGCGGTCGGGGACGGGTTCGCCACCGTGACCTTGGCCACCGCCGCGTCAGCGGTGAGGATCGGCGTGCCGTCGTGGTAGAGCCGGCTCTGCAGGTATTGCCGCACCGCGAAGCGGGCGATGACCCCGAGCGCCGCCGCGACCGGCACCGCGAGCAGCAGGCCCAGGAACCCGAACAGCGATCCGAAGGCCAGAAGCGCGAACATCAGCCAGACCGGGTGCAGCCGCACCGCGTCGCCGACGAGCTTGGGCTGGAGGACGTTGCCCTCGAGGAACTGCCCGACCAGGAACACCGCGACCGTCAGCACCACCGAGACCCAGTCGGGCCAGAACTGCACCAGGGCGACGCCGGTGGAGAGCAGGAAGCCGGTGAGCGAGCCGACGTAGGGGATGAAGGTGAGGAAGCCGGCCATCAGGCCGATCAGCACGCCGAAATTGAGCCCGACCAGCCACAGGCCGAGCGCGTAGAACGTGCCGAGGATCAGGCAGACGAGGCTCTGGCCGCGGATGAAGGCCGTGATGGCGCCGTCGATGTCGCGGGCGAGCATCCGGGCGGTGTCGCGGTGGCGCGGCGGCACCCAGCGGTCGAGGGTGGCGATCATCCGGTCCCAGTCGACCAGGAGGTAGAAGGCCACGACCGGCGTCACGACGAGCAGCGAGACGATGCCGACGACCGCCTGGCTGCCGGACCACAGCGAGCGCAGGAAGCCGAGGATCCAGGCCACCGCCTGCCCCATCAGGTTGCCGACGGAGGATTGCAGGTCCTGCAGCGCGCTCGCGCCGCCGGCGCGCTCGATCAAGGGCCCGGCCCGCTCGGCGATGATCGCCTGCAGCCGCGCGATCATCGCCGGCAGCGAGGCGACGAGGGCCGCGAGCTGGTTGGCGGCGAGCGGCACCACGACGATCAGCGCCAGGATCAGCCCGCAGAGGAACACCGCCAGGATGATCAGCGTCGCGGTAAGGCGCCCGACGCCCAGCCGCTCGAGCCGGTCGGCGACGGGATCGAGGGCGTAGGCGAGCGCCGCGCCGGCCACGAAGGGCAGCAGCACGTCGCGCAGCTGGTAGAGCAGGACGACCAGCACGGCGAGGACGGCCAGGGTGATCGCGGCCCGGCGTTGGATCGGCATCGCGTAGAGAGCCCGTCGCACGCGCGAATCCGTCGCGCCCCGGCCGCTCCGAGATGGAAGGGCGCCGCCGCAGGGTCAAGGCGTGGCTTCAAGCCCGGTCTTCGCTGCGCACCGCCCGGACGCCCTGAACTCCCGCCGAGGCGACCGACAGCCCCGCAAGCGCCGGCATCGCCCAGGCCTCCGCCCCCGCGGCGTCGATCCCGAGGGCCCGGCCGCCGAGGAGCCAGGCCAGAAAGGCGATCTGGCACGCGGTGTTGAGCTTGCCGATGAGGAGCGGCGGGGTCTCCAGCGGGCGGCCGGCGAGCCGGGCCAGGGCGGCGGCCAGCACCACCAGGGCGTCGCGGGCGATCAGAACGGCCGGGAACCAGGCCGGCACGAGGCCGGCGAGCGTCAGGCTCACCAGCACGGCGAGCATCAGGGCCTTGTCGGCCAGCGGATCGAGCACCGCGCCGAGGCGGCTCGCCAAGCCGTAGCGGCGGGCGAGAAAGCCGTCGATTCCGTCCGAGGCGCCCGCGAGGGCGAAGAGCAGGAAGGCCGGGCCCCAGGCCTCGCGGGCGATCGCCCAGACGACGAACGGCACCAGGGCGAGACGCGCGGCCGTGATGAGGTTCGGCAGGGATTTCGGGACGATCGTCGAGGGCTTCATGGCGCTCCGGGCTGCCCCGACTCGCGGTCGCAGGCAAGAGCGGCTAAGAGCGGCGGACGAGTGAGCGGCCGCGGGAAGCGAAGGACAGCGGGATGACGACGGGCGAGCGCCAGAACGGGATGACCTACGCCGAGGCGGGCGTCGACATCGATGCCGGCAACGCCATGGTCGAGGCGATCAAGCCCCTGGTGCGGGCGACCCGCCGGCCGGGAGCCGACGCGGAGATCGGCGGCTTCGGCGGCCTGTTCGACCTGAAGGCGGCAGGCTTCAAGGACCCGATCCTGGTCGCCGCCAACGACGGCGTCGGCACCAAGGTCAAGATCGCGATCGAGACCGGGCGCCACGCCACGATCGGCATCGACCTCGTGGCGATGTGCGTCAACGACATCATCGTGCAGGGCGCCGAGCCCCTGTTCTTCCTCGACTACTACGCGACGGGCAAGCTGGTCCCGGGAGTCGGCGCCGACATCGTCCGGGGCATCGCCGAGGGCTGCCGCCAGGCCGGTTGCGCGCTGATCGGCGGCGAGACCGCCGAGATGCCGGGCCTCTACGACGGGTCCGACTACGACCTCGCCGGCTTCGCGGTCGGCGCGGCGGAGCGCGGCGCGCTCCTGCCGGTGGCGGGCATCGCGCCCGGCGACGTGGTGCTCGGCCTGCCCTCCTCGGGCGTGCACTCGAACGGATTCTCGCTGGTGCGCCGGATCGTGGCGGCGTCCGGCCTCGGCTACGACGCGCCGGCGCCGTTCGCCGAAGGAGTCAGCCTCGGCGAGGCGCTGCTCGAGCCAACCCGCATCTACGTCAAGCCGCTGCTCGCGGCGCTGAAGCAGACCGGTCCAGGCGCGGTCAAGGCGCTGGCCCACATCACCGGCGGCGGCTTCCCCGACAACCTGCCGCGGGTGCTGCCGGACGGCGTCGGCATCGCGCTGAACCTCGACGCCGTGAGCGCGCCGCCGGTCTTCGGCTGGCTCGCCCGCCAGGGCAACGTCGCCGAGGCCGAGATGCTGCGCACCTTCAACTGCGGCATCGGCATGGTGGCGGTGGTGGATCCGGCCCGGGCCGACGCCGTGGGCGCGGCCCTCGCCGCGGCCGGCGAGGCGCCGGTCCGCCTCGGCCAGATCACGCCGCGGGGCGAGGCCCCGGTCACCTTCTCGGGGCGCCTCGCCCTATGAGCGATCGCGCCGACGCCGCGACCCGTCGCGCCAAGGTCGCGATCCTGATCTCGGGCCGCGGCTCCAACATGGTGTCGCTGCTCGAGGCCGCCCGGGCGCCGGACTACCCGGCCGAGATCGTGCTCGTCGCGTCCAACCGGCCCGACGCGCCCGGCCTCGCCCGCGCCGCGGCGGCGGGAATCGCCACCGAGGCGGTCGACCATCGCGCCTTTGCCGACCGGGCCGCCTTCGAGCGGGCGCTGGACGAAAGCTTGCGCCGCCACGGCGTCGAGTTCCTGGTGCTGGCGGGCTTCATGCGGGTGCTGACGCCCTGGTTCGTCGAGGCCTGGGCCGGGCGGATGCTCAACATCCATCCCTCCCTGCTGCCGCTGTTTCGCGGCACCCACACCCACGTCCAGGCACTCGCGGCCGGCGTGCGCCTGCACGGCTGCACGGTGCATTTCGTGGTGCCGGAACTCGATGCCGGGCCGATCGTCGCCCAGGCCGCCGTGCCGGTCCTGCCGGAGGACGACGAGGATGCCTTGAGCGCCAGGGTGCTGGTGCAGGAGCACCGGCTCTATCCGGCGGCGCTGGCCCTGGTGGCGAGCGGCCGGGCGCGCCTCGACGGGGGACGGGTGGTGTTCGCCGAGGGAAGCGGCGCTGCGAACGGGGCGCTAGTGGCGCCGGCTCTCGGCTGACGGCGCGAAGCGCGACACGCGAGGCCGGCCTCGCCGGCGAACCCGTCCCGGCCGCCTCCCCGCCGAGGCGGCCAACGTCACTGTGCCGCAGCCCTTCTCGAACCCCTCTTGGCGCGGCCGTAACCATCCCGGGTCAGGATTGCGGAGATCGGTGCGATCTGGCACCGCCATCGGCGCCCTCCCGACACCGGGCCGCGCGGCCCGCACGAGTCTTCTCCCGCATGTCCAGAGCGTCACGCTATCTCGGCTGGCTGATCCTGGCCGCCATCACGGTCGCGACCGTCGCGCCGATCGGATACCGGCCGATCAGCGGCATGCCCGTCTCGATCGAGCGGTTCGGCGCCTTCGCGCTGCTCGCCTTCCTCCTCGCCCTCGGCTACCCGCGCCACCGCTGGCAGGTGCTGGTGCTGGCCGTCGCGGCGGCGGGCGCCCTGGAGGCGTTCCAGCTGCTCGAGGTGACCCGGCACGGGCGCGTCGCCGATTTCATGGTGAAGGTCGCGGGCTGCGGGTGCGGCGCGGCGGCCTCCCTGGCCGCCGGCCTGCTCTGGCCCCGCCTCGGCCCGCGGGGCGAGGCGTGAGGGCGACGCTCGGCGTCAGTTGATGCTGTAGGCCCGCTCGATGACGACGCCGCAGCTCTCGGCCAGGCTGAAGGCCATGTCGCGGGTCAGGCCGAAGATCAGCGGGGTCTCGCCGCGGTAGAGCGTGTAGCGGCCGTCGGGCCGCACCGTGATGCGAACCGGCTCCTGCATGGGTGCCTCCTCCGAAGGCCGGCCCGTTCGCGTGCGGGCCGGCTCAAGGCCGGAGAGCCTAAGGTGATTCGGCCCGGGTGCGAAGGGGCCGGTCAAGGTGTCCTGAGCGGCACATTTCCGGCTTCAGACCGCGCGCCGTTTCGTCCGGCGCCGGCGCTTCGGCTTGGCGGGTTTGCCGAGCTCGGTCAGCGCGGCGCGCTGCTGGCGCCGCACCGCGTTGGCGGCGTGGCCCATCCAGAAGCCGGCGGCCCGGTTGGCGGCGGAGAGCCACAGGCTGTACGGGGATCCCTTCATCGCGACGCGCACCTCCGCCCGGTCAACGGTCCGGCGGGCCAATGGGTTGCCGTCGAGACGTGTACCGTATCAGGGCTCCTCCGCCCGGCGGCTCCCCTTCTGCGCCTCCGGCCCGATCGACTGGCGCCACTCGGCGAGGAAGCGGGCGCGCTTGGCCCGGTCCTGCACCGCGAGCAGCACCGGCCCGACGGTGATCGGCCGGAAGATGCCGGCGGCCGAGAGGCTCGGCGGCCCGTCGACCCCGGGCGGCAGCGGCCCGGTGCGGTCGAAGAAGAAGGCCTGCTCGCGGGCGACCCGCTGGCCGCGCTCGGACAGCAGGTAGTCGAGGAACGCGAAGGCGTCCCCCACGGCCCGCGCGGTGACCGGCACCAGGGCCGCGCGGCTGAGCACCAGGGTGTAGTCCCGCGGCACCACCAGGCCGAGGCGGGCGCCCCGCCGCATCGCGCCGTAGACGTAGGAGCCGAGCAGGTTGTAGCCGATGGCGATGCGGCCGGCCTCGAGGTCGGCGATCAGCTCGCCGGTGCAGCAGCGCACCCGCAGGTTCGCCCGCCCGAAGGCCTCGACCAGGCGGCCGTAGGTGGCCGCGGCGCGGGCGTCGTAGACGGCGAACAGGTAGCCGATGCCCGACACCGTGATGTCGTAGGAGCCGATCCGCCCGGCATAGGCCTCCGGCTTGCGCCGCAGGAGGTCGACGAGCTCGACCCGGCTGTGCGGCAGGTCCTCCCGGGGAACGAGGTCGGGCCGGTAGGCGATCACCGCCGGCTCGGTGGTGAAGCCGAACACCTCGTCGCGCCAGGCGGCCCAGTCGGGCAGCCGGCCGGTCTCGATCGAGCGGTGCGGCCGGGCGCAGCCGTCGTTGGCGAGCTTGATCAGGTGGTCGACCGAGGAGGAGATCACCAGGTCGCCGGCGTAGCCGCCCGCCGGCCCGGCCGCGCAGGCCGCCGCAACCTCGTCGAACAGGGCGGTGGTGACGTACTCGTGGTAGACCACCGTCACGTCCGGGTAGAGCTGCTGGTAGTCGCGGATCAGCGGCGCCATGGCGTCGGCATCGGCGACGCTGCGGATCGTCAGGGTGGTCCGCGCGGTCTCGCTCGCCGGGAAGCGGCTGACCTCGGCCGCCCGCGCCGGTCCGGCGAGGAGGAGGGCGAGCACGAAGGCCGCGGCGCCCCGGATCACGGCCGGGCCTCCCCGTCGGGCAGGGACAGGATCACGCAGAACCCCCTCTCGGCATGGGCCTCGAAGCGCAGCCCGCCGCCATGGGCCGCCGCGACCTCGGCCGCGATGGTGAGGCCGAGGCCGGACCCGGTCCCGCCCCCCGTGGCGGCCTGGAACGGCTCGCGCACCCGGGCCCACTCGCTCGCCGGGATGCCGGGCCCGTCATCCTCCACCGCCAGCAGCACCCGGCCGCGCTCGCGCCCGACACGGACCGTGAGGCGGCTCGCGGCGCCGTGCTTGAAGGCGTTGTGGATCAGGTTGGCCAGGGCCTCGCGCAGGGCGATCCCGTCGCCCGGGATCGTCACGGGATCGTCCGCCCCCTCGTAGCCGACGTCGATGACCCGGTCGCCGGCCTGCTGCACGGCGTCGATCAGGGTGCGGCGGGCGAGGCCGGCCACGTCGACCGGGCTCAAGGCCACTGAGCGGGCACGGTGGATGACCATGGCGTGGTTGAGGAGCTGGTTGGTGAGCCGGCCGAGCTCCGCCGTCCGCTCGCGCACCCGGGCGAGCTGCTCGCGCCGCCGGCCCTCGTCGGTCTCGCTCGAGAGCAGGTCGAGCTGGGCGGCGAGCGCCGTCAGCGGCGTGCGGATCTGGTGCGCGGCGTCGGCGATGAAGCGCTTCATCACCGCGACGTGGCCGGCGAGGCGGCCCATGAAGTGGTCGATCGAGCCGACCAGCAGGTGGATCTCCCGCGGGGCCGCGAGGCCGAGGGGGCTGAGGTCGTTGGGGCCGCGGGCCGCCAGCACGCCCTCGATCGCCCCGAGCGGGCGCAGGGCCGCCCGCACCGCCACCGCGACGGCACCGAGGGCCAGCGCGCTCATCGCCAGCACCATCAGGCTCGCCTTCACGGTGAGCGTGCGGGCGAGCTGGCGGCGCGCCTCGCGGGTCTGGGCCACCACCACGGCGGCGAAGCCCGCCCGCGCCGCGTCCGGCACGTAGCGGCCGGCCACCACCGCCCGCACCGCCTGCCCGCGATGCTCCCAGTCGAGGAGGAGCGGGCCGGCGGCGAGGCGCGCCCGCTCGACCGGCACCGCGAGGTCGGCGTCCCCGGTGAGCAGGCCGTCGGCGGGGTCGACCACCTTGTAGAAGATCCGGTCGCGCGGGCTCAGCCCCAGGGTCTCGAAGGCCGAGAACGGCGGGTCGACCGAGACCTCGCGCCCGTCGCTGGCGATGGTCTCGGCGATCTGGAGCGCCGCCCCGACGAGCAGCCGGTCGTAGGCCTCGTCGGCAGCGAGCCGCGCCGAGGCCCAGGCGGCGACGAGCAGCACCCCCGCCCCCGCCGCCAGGACGACGGCCAGAACCGCGACGAGGCGGGAGAACAGCGAGGGGGTGCGGGCGATCATGCGGCGATCATGAAACCGGGGTCACGGATCCTGGCACACCACCTGGTAGCCGAGGCCGCGCAGGGTGCGGATCTCGGCCCGGGCCCCGGCGGCGGCGAGCTTGCGGCGCAGGCGCGCCACGATCTGCTCGACGGCGTTCTCGCTCGAGTCCTCCTCGAAGGCGAAGACCCGCTCGATGAGCTCGCCCTTGGCGAAGATGCGCCCGGGCCGGGCCGCCAGAATCTCGATCAGGGTCCATTCCCGCCGCGTCAGGTCGAGGGCTTCGCCCGCGACGCTGGCGCTGCGGGCCTCGCGGTCGAGACGGAGATTGCCGCAGGCGAGAGCGTTGTCGGCGTGCCCGCTGTTGCGGCGCTGGAGCGCCCGCACCCGTGCCTCCAGCTCGCGGAAGTCGAACGGCTTCACCAAGTAGTCGTCGGCCCCGAGGTCGAGAGCGCCGACCCGGTCGTCGACCTGCGAGCGGGCGGTGAGCACCAGCACCGGCACCGGTCCCTTCCGCGCCCGCAGGCGCTTGAGGATCGCGAAGCCGTCGAGCCCGGGCAGGTTCACGTCGAGGATGACGAGGTCGTAGGCCTGTACCGCCAGCACCGCGTCGCCCGCCGCGCCGTCGACCTCCCAGTCCACCGCGTGGCCGAGCGCCCGCAGGCGCGCCGCGATCGCCTCGCCCACGTCCCGCGTGTCCTCGACGAGCAGGATGCGCACGACACCTCCTCCCGCGTCCCGACCGGACAAATCTGTCAGGCCGGCAACAGGTTCGGACGCTATCCCAAGGTCCGGCACCCGGCCAAGCCGGCACCGCCGCCGCGCGAGGGACGGTTGACACCGTGACGGCACGTTCGAGTCTCGCACCCGAGGCCCTCGGCGGCGCCCTCCCCCCGCCGGGGGCGAGATCGGGACCGGGAGCCGTCTGGGAGGAAACCCGCACATGTTCGCACGCAAGCTCCTCGGCCTCGCGGCCGGCGCCGCGCTGGCGCTCTCGATGGCCCTCGTCCCGGCCCGCGCCGAGGTCTCCGAGGTCCGCATCTCCAAGGGCTACGGCATCCTCTACCTGCCGCTCTTCGTGATGCAGGAGAAGAGGTTCCTGGAATCCCAGGCCGCCAAGGCGGGCCTGGGCGACCTCAAGGTGACCTGGCTCACCCTCGACGGCGGCAACGTCATCAACGACGCGATGATCGCCGGCTCCCTCGACATCGCCGGCACCGGTGCCCCGGGCTTCCTCGCCCTGTGGTCGAAGGGCCGCGGCAGCGCCAAGACCGAGGTGACCGGCGTCTCGGGCCTGTCGACGACGGCGCTCGACCTCAACGTCAACAAGCCCGAGATCAAGTCGCTGGCCGACTTCACCCCGAAGGACAAGATCGCGATTCCGGGCATCAAGACCTCGCTCGCCGCGGTGGTGCTGCAGATGGCGGTGGCCAAGCAGTTCGGCCCGGAGAACTACACCAAGCTCGATGCGAGCACCGTCGGCCTGCCGCACCCGGAGGCGGTGGCCGCCCTGCTCTCCGGCAGGACCGAGATCGTCGGCCACTTCGCCTCGCCGCCCTTCACCCAGGTCGAGCGCGCCGACCCGAAGATCCGCACCATCCTCAAGGCATCGCAGGTCTTCGGCAACATCACCCTCGACGTGGTGTTCGCGCTCAAGCGCTTCACCGAGGCGAACCCGAAGGTCACCCAGGCCTTCCTCGCCGCCCTCGACGAGTCCTGTGCTTTCATCGTCCAGAACAAGGCCGAGACCGCCGAGATCTTCGCCCGGGCCTCGAAGGTGAAGGTGGCGCCCGAGGAGGTCGCCCGGATCCTCGACGATCCGGACAGCCAGTTCTCGGCGACGCCGACCGGGATCATGGAGTTCGTCACGTTCATGCACCGGGCCGGCATCATGAAGAGCAGGCCGGCGACCTGGCAGGAGCTGTTCATCCCCGCCCTGCGCGACCGCGCGGGCAGCTGATCCGGCGCGGGCCCCGGTCCCGGAGCCGCCCTCGCCGCGCCCGGCCGCGCGGCGGGGATCGTCGGACACTCATGAGCAGTCTTCCCTGACGGAGGCCTGCCGCCCCTTCCCCACGAACCCGGATCCGCGCGGAGGCACGCCCCTCACCCCGGCATCGCGGTCCTTGGCCGGTCGCTGCAAGCAACGCGCAACCCCAAAGTGCATGCCCTCCCCTCGTGCACGCGGTTGACCTAACCGTAACCCTGATCGCGACCCGATTGGACCGGGCCTCCCCGCGCGGCGTTATCCGGTTGACAGAGAGAGGAGAACTTGAGCGTGGACACCTGCAGCGGGACGCCCGTCAGCCTGACCTTGGGTCGACGCAGGATCGAGGGTGTCCTGCGTGCCGTGGGAGAGTTCGTCGACCTGCCCGGAGCGCCCGGAAGCCCGGGGCGCCGGTTGCGCAACCTGATCCTGGATTTCGGGTCGGCCTGCGCCCCGGTGGAGGTGTGGCTGGCCGAGCCGGAGCCGGCCGGCGAGCCGGCCCCTACGCCTTCATCAGGGTCCTGAGGACGTCCAGGATGTCGTCGCCGCGGCACGGCCGGGCGATGAAGCGGGCCTGGGGCGGCATCCGGTCGGGGTCGGGCTTGCTGCGGCCGGAGACCACGACGATCGGCAGGTCGGGCCGCATCTGGGCGGCCGCACGGGCGAGGTCGAAGCCGTCCGTCTTGCCGGAGAGCTCGACGTCCGTGATCAGCGCGACGATGTCGTCGCGTCCGGTCAGGAGGCCGAGGGCCCGCTCGGCGGAGGCCGATTGCAGCGCCTCGAAGCCGGCCGCGTCGAGCACGTCGCTCAGGTCCATGATGGTCAGCGCCTCGTCCTCGACCACCAGGATCACGGGCCGCTCGTCCTTGGCATTCACGGTGTCGTTTCCCACGTCGCCTGTCCTTGCCGGTCAGGCCCGTCCTGGGGCGCCTGCCCGGAAGCGGCGCGGTCGGAGGGCGGTGTCTGTCTTCGGGCGGCCGATCCCGGCCGGCCGACGCACCCGCGCCGGCCGTTGATCGAAACGACGGATCCCCTGCGCCGGTTGCAGCGGCGCCACGCCCACGTCGACGATTGCTCCGCCGCGACGGTGGGCGCGCAGCCCCGGCGATGAATCGATCGCTCCGACGATCTCGCGCTTGCGCCGCAGCCCGCGCCCCGCTAGAGGACGGCACCTGACCCGCGCGGACGCCTCGTCGCTCCGCGGGCTGGGCCCGGAGAGGTGGCCGAGTGGTTGAAGGCGCACGCCTGGAACGCGTGTATACGGGCAATCGTATCGAGGGTTCGAATCCCTCTCTCTCCGCCAGATCCCTTTAAGTTCCTGTCGGATCTGGATTTTTCCCTCGCTTCCATTCACGCCCTTGGATGCTTTCGGCAACTGCGCCGCGTCCTGGCGGTCGACGGTGCGGGGGCTTGAGCCTGCGCTTGGCCCGGTGACGGCGCTTGGGCCGGCACAAGGATCGCCAGCCATGTCGGGCGGCGCGAGGCCTGCCCTGCGGCGCTACGCGCAGAGGTTGTGCAACTGCCACTTCCCTAAACCAGCGCACCGTCGCGCGATGCGGCTCCCGATCCGCGTCGCCATGGATCGCGGCCGGATGATCACCGTTGATCCGACAGGCGGACAAATGCCGCAGCGTAATCTACCCTGTGCGGCGTCGCCGGCGACGCCGGGGGTCGTCCATCGGCAGGGATATGGCGAGGACAGGGAATGATCGACGGCAGCACCCTGAGGGCCTGGGGCTTCGTGCCCGGGGCGTGGTTCAAGGCCGGCATCGCCAAGGCGGTCGAGATGGAGGCCGCGGGTGCACGGCAGGAGGAGATCGTCGCGGCGCTCACGGCGATGAGCGAGGAGGCGGGGAGCGCCGCACCCCCGGCGCCCGCGGTCGTCGTCGAGCGCCGGGCCGACCTCGCCGTCCTCGACCCGCCGGTGACGGTCTACGGCGAGCCCGATGCCAGGACCCTCGGGCAGCTCGACCGCTGCATGGCCTTCGGCAGCGCCGTGAAGGGCGTCCTCTGCGCCGACGGGCATCTCGGCTACGGCCACCCGATCGGCGGGGTCATCGCCTACGAGGATCACATCTCGATCTCCGGCGTCGGATTCGACATCGCCTGCGGGAATATGGCGGTGCGGCTCGACGTGCCCTACGCCGACCTGCGCGACCGGGCCGCCACGATCCTCGCCGACATCGGCAAGGTCATCAGCTTCGGCGTCGGCCAGAAGAACGGGGTGAAGGTCGATCACGCCCTGTTCGACTCGCCCCTCTGGGGCGACGTGATCGGGGCCGCCCCGCTCAAGGGCAAGGCGCGCGACCAGCTCGGGACCGTCGGGTCGGGCAACCACTACGTCGACCTGCTCGAGGACGAGGACGGCCTCGTCTGGATCGGGGTCCATTTCGGGTCGCGCGGGCTCGGGCACGCGATCACGACCCAGCACCTGAAGCTGGTCGACGCGAAGGACGGCATGGAGGTCGCCCCGGCGCTGGTGCCGATCGACCACGACATCGGCCGCAGCTACATCGCCGGCCTCGATCTCGCCGGGCAGTACGCCTATGCGGGGCGCGAATGGGTCGTCGAGCAGGTGCGCCGGATCATCGGCGGGTCCGTCACCGACACGGTGCACAACCACCACAACTGGGCCTGGCGCGAGCGCCACGGCGACCGGGATCTCTGGGTGGTGCGCAAGGGCGCCACGCCCGCCTTCCCGGGCCAGCGCGGGTTCGTCGGCGGGTCGATGGGCGACGATGCGGTGATCCTCGAGGGCGTCGAGAGCGAGCGCTCGCGCGACAGCCTCTACTCGACCGTCCACGGCGCCGGACGGATCATGTCGCGCACCGAAGCCCGGGGCCGGTTCGTCAAGGACGAGCGCGGCAGGAAGATCCGCCAGCCCGGCCGCGTGCGGCACGACGAGTGGCAGGCCTGGATCCGCGAGCGCGGCGTGCTCCTGCGCGGCGGCGAGATCGACGAGGCGCCCCAGGCCTACCGCCGGCTGCCTGACGTGCTGGCGGAGCACGCGGGCACGATCCGGGTGCTGCACACCCTGCGCCCCTTCGCGGTCGCCATGGCCGGTGCGGGTGAGTTCGATCCCTACAAGGACTGAGTGGTGGTCGTCCCCGCGGCGCAGTCCGGCGCCCGGTTCCGGCGGTCACGGCCCGGGCCCGCCGGAGGACGCCCGGCCCTGCCGGGTCCATCCCCCGGACGGCAGGTCCGTCCCGGACGATTCCCGGCGCAACCGCGTCCGCGGGCGGCCTCAGCCGATATAGGGCCAGGCTCGCAGGGGGCATGTCGCCCCGGGAGCGGGCGCGGCGTCCGCCGTCCGGCCCGGCTGCTCGATCGGAACGATGTGTGCCGACAGGGCGGGAGCCGCCTGGCCCCATGCCGTCAGGACGACAGCGGCAGCGAAGATCCGAAAGACGTGCAGCACCGTACTCTTGCCTCCGCGGTCTCAAGCGACCGTCGATGCCGGCGAGATAAGGCCTGGCCATTGCGGCTGTATTGCGTGCCGTGTTGCAGTCTTCGAACGATCCTTCGGAAAGCCTCTCCGAGTTGTGGTCCGCCGCCGAGGCGGAGGTTCGAGAGGCGGGCCTGGACGCAGGCGTCACTCGACGGTGTTGGGCGCCACGACGTTGCCGGTTCCGCCGTCGGAATTGTCGAGGCTGCTGCCGAACGGATAGCCCGCATCCTCCCCGCAATTCAGCCGCCAGCCGTTGCGGGAATTCACCACGATCGGTGCCGCCTGGAACCAGCCGCCGGTGCGGAAGATGTTGCCGGTGATCACGTTGTCGGACGGCGTCTGGTGGCGCACCGTCCCGCCTTCCCCGCAATTCCGGTAGAGGCGCACACCGCCCTGGCCGCCCAGGGTGAAGCGGTTGCCGGTGATGCGGTTGCGCGCCGAGCCGTCGACGGCGACGGCCTCGCGCCCCAGCGCTGTCGTGACGTCGTTGTTCTCGATGCGGTTCTCCGCGCTCTCGGCGTCGAGGTAGATCGCCGTCGAGACCGAGCGGCCGTCCAGGCGCGAGTCCCGCAGGGTGACCCGCGTGACGCCGGGACCGAGATAGAGCGGGATCGGCCCGGCGGCCGTGATCGTCGTGCCAGTGATCGTCACGGCCGTCGGCGCGGCGGCCTGCGCCCGCTCGGTGTGGCCGAGGCTGCGCGAGGAGTCGCGGACGAGAGGCCCCTGCCCGTTCTCGCCCATCCCCCAGATCCGGACATGCCCGAACACCACGCAGTCGCGGATGCGGATGTCGGACGGGCGGTCCCAGCGCCCGCCCGGCTGGGCCGGCGGCCGCGAGCGGATCGCGATCGTGTAGTCGCCGAGATGGGCCGGCACGTTCGGACGGCCGATCGCGGCACCCGCGCAGTCGAGCGTCAGGCCGGAGGCCGCCGATCCCTCGATCACGATGTGCCTGAGCACCTGGTCCTCCGGTGCGAGGCGCAGGCTGCAGGTGAGCGGGACGGTGTCGTCGTCACCCTGGGGCGGTGACAGCAGGCGCGCGCGAACCGTCCCGTCGCAGGGCGCGGCTGTGGCGGGCCGCACGAGGGCGGGCGGATCGGGCGGTGGTGGCAGCGTGAGCATCGGGGGGGTCTTCACGCCGGAACGCGCCGATTTTGCGGTGCGAGCACTTGGAGGCGCACCCGATTCGCCCCCAGTCTCCCGATCCTGGCACGCCCGGTCGATTTCTCCTCGGGCGATCATGCGCCAAATGAGCTAAAAACGCTCCTCAATGCGGTTCGAGGCCGGGGAATGGGTTTGGTGTCCGCTCGGACGGATGGGCATCCGGGCTCGCGCGGGGAGATCATCCTCGCGTCGCGCTCGCCCGTGGTGGAGTGCCGGGTGCTCGCCCTGACGGCGACCGGCGCCACGCTCGCCGTCCCGGCCGGGACCGTCGTGACGGACGCGATCACCCTCGCGATCGCCGGGGAGTTCGTGATGCGCCGCTGCCGGGTGGTGTGGCGCCGGCACCGGCGCCTCGGGGTGGCGTTCGAGCTGCCGGTCTGACCCTGTCGCGCGGGCTGCGGCGTCCGGCGCCCCTCCCGGGGACCGGCAGAGCTGCGGTGGCGCGGTAGGCCTCTCGATTCGCCGCGGGCAGGAGGGCGCTCGTGCGGATGCGATGCCCGCCCGATGATCTGCCCTTGCGTGAGATGTATCGGCGCAGATTCCGGCCGAACCGCCTTACACGCCGCACGTTGAGGCGGGCGGGCCGCCTGTTCCTGCATGATGATCCCAGGATGTCGGGCGGAACTCGGCCGGCGATGACAGAAGAAAGATCAGATCCATCTCGACCATGATCGCGATTCAGTCACGAAGAGCAGGCCGGGTCCGGCGCGTTCCCGCCCCGCCGGCGCACGTGCGGGGCGGCGGGCCGGCCGCCGGTCCCGGTCTGCGCAACGCGGACGGCCGGACGGGGCGTGCGGGCCGATGCTGAGTGGATCCGACGACAGCGCGACCGACATCCGGACCTATCCGGGCTTCGAGCGGCGATGGAACGTCTTCCAGACCGTGGTCCAGGTGTTGATCGGCCTCACGATCGCGGCCGGCCTCGCCGGCCTGTTCGGCGACGGTCCCCTCGCCCGCGCCGAGCGCGCCGTGCCGGGCACGCCCCTCGTGCTGCGCTACGACCGCTTCCTGCGCGCAGGCTACCCGTCCCAGATGAGGGTCACGATCGCCCGGCCGCTCGACGACGAGCACGTGGCGCTCGACCTGAGCGCCGACTTTCTCGAGCACGTCTCCGTGAGCGCGACGCAGCCGCGGGCCGAGTCGGTCGATGCCACGCCCGCCGGGGTCACCTACCGCTTCCGTCTCGGGTCCGAGCGCCGGGGCGACATCACCCTCATGCTCGCGCCCCGGGAGTACGGCGCCACGACCGCAAGGGTCTCCGCCCTTGGCCGGACGGTGGAACTGCCCCTCCTGAT
The DNA here is from genome assembly GCF_001043975.1 of Methylobacterium variabile. Classification (GTDB taxonomy): domain Bacteria; phylum Pseudomonadota; class Alphaproteobacteria; order Rhizobiales; family Beijerinckiaceae; genus Methylobacterium; species Methylobacterium variabile. The sequence continues at coordinate 1,246 of NZ_LABY01000196.1, read as the reverse complement.
CTATCCGTGACGAGGAACGCCCCGGATGCGCACCGTCCTTACCGCCGCGCTGATGTACGCGATCGTGCTGATCCTCCTGCGGGTGACCACGCGGCGCATCATGCGCTCGGCCACCCCCCTCGACATGGCGGTCGTGTTTCTGTTCGGCGGCGTGGCGGTGCAGCCGATCCTCGGCACCGACCGCTCGATCACCGGCGCGCTGCTCGCCGCCTGCACGGTCGCGGGCATGCACCTCGCCGTGTCGCGGCTGAAGCTGTGGTGGCCGGTGGTCGGGCAGGTGGCGGAGGGCACGCCGGTGGTGATCTACTCCAACGGCACCTGGGACTGGCAGCAGATGCACCGGCTGCGCATCGACGAGCGCGACGTGGTCGCGGAGATGCGCCAGAACGGCATCCGGAGCTTCGCGGAGGTGCAGTCGGCGATCATCGAGCACACCGGCGGCATCACCATCGTGCCCAAGGACAAGTGACGCGGCCCCGGCGCCAAGCCGGGGCCGCGCGAGCCGCCCTCAGAGCGATCGGATCTTGTCCTCGATGCGCTTCGCCTCCTCCTCGTCGATCTCGACCGGGGCGCTGGTATCGTTCGGGAGGCCCTGGCCGGTCTGGGCGATAGTCGCGTCGCGCGGGCGCGCATTGGGGCCAGTCGAGATCTTGGTCTCGTCGGGGGTGTCGGGTTTCGTCTCGGGCATGGTCGTCACCGTGTCGGGTTCACGTGGCCGGGCCTTTCGGCGTGCCGGCCGGCCGCCGGGCCGGGCGCTCATCCTCCGGATTCCGGTCGCGATCGGTCATCGCCGGCTCCAGCAAGAGCGAGCGTCGCTGCGGAGAGAATCGACCGGGCGTCCCAGCGTTCCGTCAGGGCGGCCGGATAATTTCCCTGCCTCCACGATCTTGGCTCGTGGCAGGATTGATATGGATCAAGTCAGCGGGGCGACGATGCAAACGGGGCGACGATGCAAACCTTCCACTGCCGCCGGAACGTCGCCCGGATCTCCGTTTTGACCTGCCGGCCATCGCCACGGGGCGCGGCAGGGCACCACCGGGAAGCCGCGCTGGAGGGCGGTCAGGTTCTGGCGGCGAAGCCCCGCCCATGACCGGCACGCCGCGGCGTCAGATCACCTCGACCCGGGTGCCGACGGGAACGAAGCGGTAGAGCTCGATCACGTCCTCGTTCAGCATGCGGAAGCAGCCCGACGAGGCAGCCCGGCCGATCGAGCCCGGGTCGGTCGTGCCGTGGATGCGGTAGAGCG
>NZ_LABY01000195.1 GCF_001043975.1 Methylobacterium variabile | reverse complement strand
TAGGCCTGACCGGCCGGCTCGGGCTCGTGCACGGCCGCCCAGGTTCCGCCGAAACGGCAGACGTCATCCAGCTGCGGGCGCACCCGCAGTAGCGGCGCCAACCCGCTGAGCGCATCCTCGCCGATCTCCGTCATGGCTCCCTCGGTCCGGCGAACTCAGGCCGCTCGGTGAGTGGGCGAAGCCTGGAAGGCGGCACCATGCATCAAGACTTTCCGGCCCGGAAGCACGATTGATCCGCACGGCTATCATCTTGCACCTGGCGGGTATCGAGCGAAGATCGCTGGAGAATTAGATCTTCGTCATCAACCCGACGGCAGCTATTTCGTTGATAATAGATGGAGATCACTATGAGCATCGGTATTGCCAATGCAGCTTTGATTGCTGTTGGTCTTGCACTCGTTGCCACACCGAGCTCCGCTCAGGAAAATCGAACCTTCAATGCCTGGGGACACGAGTTCATTGTTCCAGGCTCTCTGTCCGCCGCACCGACCGAGTACGGCGTGACGCACTCAGTGACCAGCATGAGCCGCATGCAGCGAGCATATGCGTCTAGCCCGTCCACGGTAGCACCGACATCCGCCCCTCGCCCGCAGGTCATGCGCACGATCAATGTCTGGGGGGCACGCTTCGCCGTCCCCGCAGAATGAGGTGCATATAATTTTATTCCCGCATTGGCGGCAGGTCTGCATTTATTATAAATTTGACTTTGAGGAAGCGAGCTAGAAAAGGCTGATGCCTCCCGCAGCCGGGTGGTCAGACTATCATGACTGCCTGTATGAAGCGGATAATCTGCTCCAGAGAGCGCCAGTCGGAGAGCAGTCCTGTGGCTCCGGCGGCCATCAACCGAGTGCGGAAATATTGTCTAAGGCTGCGCCAGTGGAGCGATCCACGGTCACGCCGAAGATCGATCCTCGTCCGCAGCGAGATTGCACGCCGATTGAGTGGCCGAGTGCCTGAGCAGTCTGACGCACTATGTGAAGACCAAGACCGAGCCCAGCTCCGTCGCGGCGGCCAGCCCGATCAAAAGCCTCGAAAATGCCACTGAGGCGCCCTGGCGGGATGCCCGGCCCGTCATCGTGAACCTCAATCGTGATCCGTCCGCCCCGCCGACGGCACCCGACAATGACCCGGCCACCCCGGCCCGCATACTTAACGGCGTTGCCGATGAGGTTGCGCAGGATCGTCGCCAGCATCGCGGCTTCGCTCTCCACCCGCAGCCCTGTGCTACGGACCTGCAACTGAACCCCGACCACCTCGGCGTAGGGCTGCCATTCGGCCGCGACCTTGGCTAGGAGGGGGCCGAGAAGCACCGGGCCGAGACTCGTCGGCGCGTTGTCGACTTGGGACGAGCGGGCGAGATCGTCGAGATCACGTCCGAGCCGCACTAAGGCGTCGCTGGCTTGGCCGAGCCGGATGGCGGCGCGGGGTCCGACGCCGTCGGAGACCGCGCGCTCGATAGCCATAAGGGCGACTTGGAGCGGCTGCTTGAGATCGTGCCCAGCGACGGCGAGGAGCCGAGCCATGGCGCTGCGGGCGGCATCAGCGCGAAGCAAGGCATCACCAACTGGCGGGGTCACCATCATCATTCCCATCGCCAGCCTCCTCGACCGACTCCGCTTCGGCCCATCCATGGCTGGACCATGCGTCTTTGCCTTAAGAGGCGAGATCATGTGGAGGTTTGTCTCGGCCAATCCGGGATATTGCGAATTGCAACCATTGCAGGCGCTCGCTGGCAGGTGCGAGCCTCCGCCGACCTTCTCTGCAGACATCATACTTGTTCCTCTTATTTTAGGATTTATGCGTAGAGTACGAATTGACAACGTGGCAGCCGCAGGCCCATATGATAATGACGCAAATATTATTGTATTAGTTTTGTTTTAATAAATTTAAATTGCGGCTGCATATGCTGACTAGAAGATTTTTGAAAGCAAAATTTATAGCCGACTTAAGTAGAGATATAATAAAAATATTTCTGAATAAAATGGATATTTTTGTTGCGAAATGTCAGTGTTCTGCAAAATAATCATAGCCTACGCCTTTGCGGCGAAGGCGGCCAAAGCTGGGGAATGACATATGCATGCCGGTGACTAGCACGTCGTCCGTAGCAACACGGTCGAACAAAGCACGGCGTGAGGCGCGAGCATCATCCTGGTTTACGTCTGCCTGAGCCGAGATGTCTGGGTCGCGGGACTGGATCGCAATCCGATGGACCGCGTCACCCCAGATGATTAGCTGCTTGTTGCCGCCGCCATCGATCTGGAAGCCGCTGTGACCAGGAGTGTGTCCAAATAGTGGAAGCGCCTCAATTCCTGGCAAAATCAGACCTTGGGTGAAGGCCTCCGTCCGCCCGGCATACGGAGCGAACGCTTCGCGTGCCCAGTCATAAACGCAGCGAAGATCGGCTGGTGCAAGTGCATACTGCTTGTCGGTCAACCAATAATCAATCTCAGTCTGATGAACAAATATCTGAGCGTTGTTAAAAATCGGCGTATTATCGGTGTTGATGAGGCCATTGGTATGGTCGGGATGGATATGTGTACATAGGATGAAATCGATATCGGCGGGCGTCAGTCCATTTTTTGCCAGGTTAGGCACCAACCTGTTTACGTTTGGTCCCATCTTACCACCGGAACCTGCATCGATTAGTAAGTTATGCGTTGCGGACTGAACAAGGAATGCGTTCACGTCAAGGTGAAAGGTAGACTCGGTATCGAGTCCGAGATCGCCTTTGGGTTGTGCGATGAACGATATTGGCAATTCGAAGTAGCCATCGTGGATAGCCGTCACTTTGAATGACCCGATCTCGACGGCGCAAGATGCATAATTATCGTTCGTATCTTCGATTTTAAGGGTCGATGTATCTGACATAAGCTACTTCCTGCGCGTCACGGCAGGTCGATCACCAGCCGAGCGACTCGCAAGGTATCAGAAAGATACCACGTGTAAATTACGCACCTTTAGGCTATCAGGTTTCGTGGAGGTGACCGACTCATGGCTGACATCAAGGAATTGGAGGCGATGCGCCTCCTGCTCGATTTGCTCTCCGATAAATGGACGGTCCCGATCCTAGCGGCCCTCTGTGCTGGAGGCGGGAAGCAGCGGTTCAATGCGATACGGCGCGAAGTACCTCCGATTTCGCAGAAGAGCCTAGTAACCTGCCTTAAACGTCTAGAGATGAACGGGTTGATCCAGCGGCACGTCCTGACCACGGGCGAGCTTGCGGTGGAATATCGCATGACACCGCTCGGCCATACGCTCGACGAGCCGGTAAGTGCTCTTCTTTCTTGGTCTTGGAAGCACGAGCGCGAGGTGAGACAAGCCCAGCAGAAGTACTTGTCGCGGACTGAAGCGGTAGATGACAAATCGGGATCCTCGACGGCCCGTGCTGTGCCTCTGAGGCTAGTCGGCAGATAAGCAATTATGATCAATCATCTTATACCTCACCCACCAGAAGGCGACGCTCGACTACTATTTCGGCCATGGAATATAGATGATCGATCAAGCATGCGCTTTCAAGATATCGATAAAAGCTCGCAGGACAGGGGGCACATGTCGATGGCCCGGATAGAAGAGAAACAAGCCTGGATACTCTGGGCACCATTCCTCAAGCAGCGGTATCAACGCACCCTCACGCAGGGAGGGCTCAGCGATCCGTGCCGGCACGAAGGAGATGCCGAGGCCTTTGAGAGCTGCCTCCACCATGAGTTCGGTGCGGTTCAACATTAGCTGACCAGATACGTCGACGGCGACCGCTTCCCCGTGGCGCTCAAACTCCCATCGATATGGTCGGCCTGCAGGCGTTCTCGATCGAACGCAGCAGTGAGCTGCGAGTTCGTATGGTGTCACAGGAGGATCGCGTCCCCTAAGGTAGGCGGGGGAGGCGACCGCGAGCATCCGCGAGGGTCCTCCGAAGCGGACTGCAATCATGTCGCGCGGCACTGCCTCGCCCAGTCGTATACCGGCATCGTAACCCTCCGCGACGATGTCCAAGAACGATGCCTCAGCCACTAGATCGAGGGTAATCTGCGGGTACGATGCTAGAAAGGTCGGCACTATGCTGCGCATGAGCAGCATGGCGACTGTATCTGATGCTGTGATACGAAGGACGCCGACCGGCTGCTCACGCGCCGCATCCACATCTGCCAGAGCTCCGTCGAGATCCATTAGGATGGAGTTGAGACGATCGACCAGCCGTTCCCCTACTGGGGTGAGGGCGACGCTGCGCGTGGTGCGGTTCAGAAGCCGCGCTCCGATCCGGGCCTCGAAACCGGTGAGGAGATGGCTCACCGTCGATGGAGCCAGTTCAAGCTCGTCCGCGGCCTTTCGGAAGCTGCGATGCCGCGCGACCGCCGCCAACGCTCGTAGCTCAGTGATGCTTGGCTGCATTTTCATGGCGTTTCGCCATCAGCTCATGCAGGATTACCCCTCTAATGGCAACCACCGAAGCGATTACCTTCCGCCCACCGGCAAGGAGGTTATTATGCAGACTTGGTTGATCACGGGCGTGAGCAGCGGCTTTGGCCGAGAAATTGCCAAGCAGGTGCTCGCACGAGGAGATCGAGTTGCGGGCACGATCAGGAGTGTCGGTGCAGCAAAAGATCTGCGTGAGCAATATGGAAACAGGCTGTGGCTCGCCGAGCTCGATTTAGTAAATGGCCCAGCGGTTACCTCGACCGTCAATCGAGCGTTCGCGGAACTCGAGCGTATAGACGTCATAGTGAATAACGCAGGATATGGTCTTTTCGGCGCTCTTGAAGGACTTAGCGATGACCAGATTGTGCACCAGATCGCGGCTAATCTAATAGGATCAATCCGGGTTGTAAGGGCGGCTGTTCCGCACCTGCGGAACCAGGGAGGGGGGCGTATCCTGCAATTGTCGACATATGGTGGACAGGCGACCCACGCTGGAGCTTCACTCTATCATGCCAGCAAGTGGGGGATCGAGGGCTTCATGGACTCGATTGCACAGGAGTTAGCCCCATTCGGTATCGGCGTCACAATAGTGGAGCCAGGCGGCGCGCGTACCAACTTCCGCGGCGCGGCTGGCGCGGCACTTGGGGCTAAGCTCGACGCCTATGACGGAACACCCGCGGGCATGGTGCACGCGATCCTCACAGATCCGACTCGCATGCCGAATGGAGACCCCGTCAAGATGGCCGCCGCTATGATCGCTAGCGCGGATCACAATCCGGCACCTCGGCGTTTAGTCCTCGGTTCCGATGCCTTCGCTATCATCCGGAAGGCGCTTAAAGACCGACTCTCCGACGTAGAAGCGCAGCAGGAAGAAGCCGCAAAAACAGATCTCGATACGCTATGACATGAATATTATAGCATTATTTCATCTATTCCATCTTTCTATCACGCAAAATACTTCTGAAAAGTGAATGTAAAAAATATTTGAGATTATGATTAATTATCAAATCTTTCTTGTTGAGCTATATATATGTTTTAATTGCAAGAGTGCTGTGCGTATCACCCAAAATCTACGAACCAGGCCGCCGGATTGCACTCTACAGGCAAAGAAAGTGTTTATTTCGAAGGTGCATTCGATATGCTACTAGGAGCTAGATGAACTATGCGCTTCACTCATTGTTGGCCCGGATGCTGTAATCCGGCATCGCACTCGCGACGGAGCCTCTACCATGGTCGCGGCGCTGCCTCGTGAAGACCTGGAGTCGTCATGTTCGCACCAGGATTGATCCAGTTCATCTCCTCGGATGCTCGCTTGCGCCTCCAAGTCCTGGTCCGGCTCGCACCTTTCACCCTTCTCGTGGGCGGTTGCATGACGGTTGGGATGCCGCCGGAAGCCACCGCACCAGTGCCCTCCACAGCGGTCACGGCCAGCTACTCAGCCATGTACGCAGCACGGCCCGAGGAGCGCTTCGCCCTGCCGGCTACGGAGATTGCGGACGTCGATCCTCGCTACTTCCGCCAGGAGGTCGCCTATCCAAGAGCTGAGCCGCCGGGCACCCTCGTGGTCGATCCTGGCAACAAGTTCCTCTACCTCGTGCGGGAGAACGGGCGGGCCCTGCGCTACGGTGTCGGGGTCGGCCGGGCTGGGCTCGCCTGGAGCGGCATGGCGCGGGTCGGGCGCAAGGCCGAATGGCCACGCTGGACCCCGACACCGGACATGATCGCACGTGAGCCGGAGCGGAACGGACCCTGGCGCCACGGCATGGCTGGCGGTTTGAGCAACCCGCTCGGGCCGCGCGCCCTTTACCTGTTCGACGGCCAGCGCGATACGCTCTATCGGATCCACGGTACCACCGAGCCGCATACGATCGGCACCGACGTGTCCTCAGGCTGCATCCGGATGTTCAACCAGGACGTCATCGACCTCTACGGTCGGGTGCCAGTCGAGACCAGGGTTGTCGTCCTACCAGCCGACGAGCATGTCGAACCAGCTGAGACGCAAGTCGCGCGGATGCCCTCCCAGGGAGCGGGCAGTTGAGCTGCCTCAGCCGCTTGGTTCGAATTTTGATAGACGGCGAGGGTACGCGGAAGCGAACCCACGTCGCTGCCGAGGAGCAGGCGGGACGATGCGCTACCCGGATCTAGAGATCGACCTTCTGCGGGCCTTCGTGGCGGTAGCCGAGACCGGCAGCTTCACCGCCGCCGCGGACGTGGTCCGCCGCTCGCAATCCGCGGTGAGCCAGAAGGTGCTGCGGCTCGAGGAGATCCTGGGGCGTCGCGTGTTCGACCGCACCAGCCGCACGCTCGGCCTGACCCCGGACGGCGAGCGGCTGCTCGCTGCAGCGCGCCAGATGCTGGATTTCAACGACCGCATCATGCGCACTTGGCGCGAGCCCGCGGCCAGCGGCACGCTGCGGCTCGGCGTGTCGGAGGACTTCATCCCCGGCCAGTTGCCGAAGCTGCTCGCCCGGTTCGGCCGACTCTATCCCGACCTGCACATTGACCTGATGACCGGCCTGAGCTGTAACCTCTTGGAGGCCTATGACGGGAACCGCCTCGATGCCGTAATCGTCAAGCGCGGGGGCGCGGGAGGTCGGGGCCGAGTGATCTGGCGCGAGCCGCTCGTCTGGCTGGCCGCCGCCGATTACCAGCTCGATTTCACCCGGCCGGCTCGCCTCGTCATGCTG
>NZ_LABY01000194.1 GCF_001043975.1 Methylobacterium variabile | reverse complement strand
GCGCACCCGCAGTAGCGGCGCTAACCCGCTGAGCGCATCCTCGCCGATCTCCGTCATGGCTCCCTCGGTCCGGCGAACTCAGGCCGCTCGGTGAGTGGGCGAAGCCTGGAAGGCGGCACCATGCATCAAGACTTTCCGGCCCGGAAGCACGATTGATCCGCACGGCTATCATCTTGCACCTGGCGGGTATCGAGCGAAGACCGCTGGAGAATTAGATCTTCGTCATCAACCCGGCGGCAGCTATTTCGTTGATAACAGATGGAGATCACTATGAGCATCGGTATTGCCAATGCAGCTTTGATTGCTGTTGGTCTTGCACTCGTTGCCACGCCGAGCTCCGCTCAGGAAAACCGAACCTTCAATGCCTGGGGACACGAGTTCATTGTTCCAGGCTCTCTGTTCGCCGCACCGACCGAGTACGGCTTGACGCACTCAGTGGCCAGCATGAGCCGCATGCAGCGAGCATATGCGCCTAGCCCGTCCACGGTAGCACCGACATCCGCCCCTCGCCCGCAGGTCATGCGCACGATCAATGTCTGGGGGGCACGCTTCGCCGTCCCCGCAGAATGAGGTGCATATAATTTTATTCCCGCATTGGCGGCAGGTCTGCATTTATTATAAATTTGACTTTGAGGAAGCGAGCTGGAAAAGGCTGATGCCTCCCGCAGCCGGGTGGTCAGACTATCATGACTGCCTGTATGAAGCGGATAATCTGCTCCAGAGAGCGCCTGTCGGAGAGCAGTCCTGTGGCTCCGGCGGCCATCAACCGAGTGCGGAAATATCGTCTAAGGCTGCGCCAGTGGAGCGATCCACGGTCACGCCGAAGATCGATCCTCGTCCGCAGCGAGATTGCACGCCGATTGAGTGGCCGAGTGCCTGAGCAGTCTGACGCACTATGTGAAGACCAAGACCGAGCCCAGCTCCGTCGCGGCGGCCAGCCCGATCAAAAGCCTCGAAAATGCCACTGAGGCGCCCTGGCGGGATGCCCGGCCCGTCATCATGGATCTCAATCACGATCCGTCCGCCCCGCCGACGGCACCCGACAATGACCCGGCCACCCCGGCCCGCATACTTAACGGCGTTGCCTATGAGGTTGCGCAGGATCGTCGCCAGCATCGCGGCTTCGCTCTCCACCCTCAGCCCTGTGCTACGGACCTGCAACTGAACCCCGACCACCTCGGCGTAGGGCTGCCATTCGGCCGCGACCTTGGCAAGGAGGGGGCCGAGAAGAACCGGGCCGAGACTCGTCGGCGCGTTGTCGACTTGGGACGAGCGGGCGAGATCGTCGAGATCACGTCCGAGCCGCACTAAGGCGTCGCTGGCTTGGCCGAGCCGGATGGCGGCGCGGGGTCCGACGCCGTCGGAGACCGCGCGCTCAATAGCCATAAGGGCGACTTGGAGCGGCTGCTTGAGATCGTGCCCAGCGACGGCGAGGAGCCGAGCCATGGCGCTGCGGGCGGCATCGGCTCGAAGCAAGGCATCACCAACTGGTGGGGTCACCATCATCATTCCCATCGCCAGCCTCCTCGACCGACTCCGCTTCGGCCCATCCATGGCTGGACCATGCGTCTTAGCCTTAAGAGGCGAGATCATGTGGAGGTTTGTCTCGGCCAATCCGGGATATTGCGAATTGCAACCATTGCAGGCGCTCGCTGGCAGGTGCGAGCCTCCGCCGACCTTCTCTGCAGACATCATACTTGTTCCTCTTATTTTAGGATTGATGCGTGGAGTACGAATTGACAACGTGGCAGCCGCAGGCCCATATGATCATGACGCAAATATTATTGTATTAGTTTTGTTTTAATAGATTTAAATTGCGGCTGCATATGCTGACTGGAAGATTTTTAAAAGCAAAATTTATAACCGACTTAAGTAGAAATATAATAAAGATATTTCTGAATAAATTAGATATTTTTGTTGCGAGATGTCAGTGTTCTGCAAAATAATCATAGCCTACGCCTTTGCGGCGAAGGCGGCCAAAGCCGGGGAATGACATGTGCATGCCAGTGACTAGCACGTCATCCGTAGCAACACGGTCGAACAAAGCACGGCGTGAGGCGCGGGCATCATCCTGGTTCACGTCTGCCTGAGCCGAGATATCTGGGTCACGGGACTGGATCGCAATCCGATGGACCGCGTCACCCCAGATGATTAGCTGCTTGTTGCCGCCGCCATCGATCTGGAAGCCGCTGTGACCAGGAGTGTGTCCAAATAGTGGGAGCGCCTCAATCCCTGGCAAAATCAGACCTCGGGTGAAGGCCTCCGTCCGCCCGGCATACGGAGTGAACGCTTCGCGTGCCCAGTCATAAACGTAGCGAAGATCGGCTGGTGCGAGTGCATACTGCTTGTCGGTCAACCAATAATCGATCTCAGTCTGATGAACAAATATCTGAGCATTGTTAAAGATCGGCGTATTATCGGTGTTGATGAGGCCATTGGTATGGTCGGGGTGGATATGTGTACATAGAATGAAATTGATATCGTCCGGCGTCAGTCCGATTTTCGCTAGATTGGGAACCAGCCTGTTTACGTCTGGTCCCATCTTACCGCCGGCGCCTGCATCGATTAGTAAGTTATGAGTTGAAGACCGAACAAGGAATGCGTTCACGTCAAGGTGAAAGGTAGCCTCGGTATTGAGTTCGCAGTCGTTTTCATGTTGTGCAAGGAACCATGTTGGCAGATCTAAGTGGCCATCGTGGATCGCCGTCACCTTGAATGACCCGACATCGACGGTAACCGGTGCATAATTATTGTTCGTTGCTTCGATGTTAAGGATCGATGTATCTGACATAAGCTACTTCCTGCGGGTCGCGGCAGGTCGATCACCAGCCGAGCGACTCGCAAGGTATCAGAAAGATACCACGTGTAAATTACGCACCTTTAGGCTATCAGGTTTCGTGGAGGTGACCGACTCATGGCTGACATCAAGGAATTGGAGGCGATGCGCCTCCTGCTCGATTTGCTCTCCGATAAGTGGACGGTCCCGATCCTGGCAGCCCTCTGTGCTGGAGGCGGGAAGCAGCGATTTAATGCGATCCGGCGCGAAGTGCCTCCGATTTCGCAGAAGAGCTTGGTGACCTGCCTTAAACGTCTGGAGATGAACGGGTTGATCCAGCGGCACGTCCTGACCACGGGCGAGCTTGCGGTGGAGTATCGCATGACGCCGCTCGGTCATACGCTCGACGAGCCGGTGGGTGCTCTTCTCTCTTGGTCTTGGAAGCACGAGCGCGAGGTGAGAAAAGCACAGCAGGAATACTTTTCGCGGACTGAAGCGGCGGATGACAAATCAGGATCCTCGACGGCCCGTGCTTTGCCTCTGAGGCTAGTCGGCAGATAGGAAATTATGATCAATCATCTTATACCTTACCCGACAAAAGGCGACGGTCGATTGCTATTTCAGCCATGGAATATAGATGATCGATCAAGCATGCGCTTTCAAGATATCTATAAAAGCTCGCAGAACAAGGGGCACATGTCGATGGCCCGGATAAAAGAGAAACAAGCCTGGATACTCTGGGCACCATTCCTCAAGCAGCGGTATCAACGCACCCTCACGCAGGGAGGGCTCAGCGATCCGTGCCGGCACGAAGGAGATGCCTAGGCCTTTGAGAGCTGCCTCCACCATGAGCTCGGTGCGGTTCAACATTAGCGGGCCAGATACGTCGACAGCTACCGCTTCCCCGTAGCGCTCAAACTCCCATCGATATGGTCGGCCTGCAGGCGTTCTCGATCGAACGCAGCAGTGAGCTGCGAGTTCGTATGGCGTCACAGGAGGATTGCGTCCCCTAAGGTAGGCGGGGGAGGCGACTGCGAGCATCCGCGAGGGGCCTCCGAAGCGGACTGCAATCATGTCGCGCGGCACTGCCTCGCCCAGTCGTATACCGGCATCGTAACCCTCCGCGACGATGTCCACGAACGATGCCTCAGCCACTAGATCGAGGGTAATCTGCGGGTACGATGCTAGAAAGGTCGGCACTATGCTGCGCATGAGCAGCATGGCGACCGTATCCGATGCTGTGATGCGGAGGACGCCGACCGGCTGCTCACGCGCCGCATCCACATCTGCCAGAGCTCCGTCAAGATCCATCAGGATGGAATTGAGACGATCGACCAGCCGTTCCCCTACTGGGGTGAGGGCGACGCTGCGCGTGGTGCGGTTCAGAAGCCGCGCTCCGATCCGGGCCTCGAAACCGGTGAGGAGATGGCTCACCGTCGATGGAGCCAGTTCAAGCTCGTCCGCGGCCTTTCGGAAGCTGCGATGCCTCGCGACCGCCGCCAACGCTCGTAGCTCAGTGATGCTTGGCTGCATTTTCATGGCGTTTCGCCATCAGCTCATGCAGGATTACCCCACTAATGGCAACCACCGAAGCGATTACCTTTCGCCCACCGGCAAGGAGGTTATTATGCAGACTTGGTTGATCACGGGCGTGAGCAGCGGCTTTGGCCGAGAAATTGCCAAGCAGGTGCTTGCACGAGGAGATCGAGTTGCGGGCACGATCAGGAGTGTCGGTGCAGCAAAAGATCTGCGTGAGCAATATGGAAACAGGCTGTGGCTCGCCGAGCTCGATTTAGTAAATGGCCCAGCGGTTACCTCGGCCGTCAATCGAGCGTTCGCGGAACTCGAGCGCATCGACGTCATAGTGAACAACGCAGGATATGGTCTTTTCGGCGCCCTTGAAGGACTTAGCGATGACCAGATTGTGCACCAGATCGCGGCTAATCTAACAGGATCAATCCGGGTTGTAAGGGCGGCTGTTTCGCACCTGCGGAACCAGGGAGGGGGGCGTATCCTGCAGTTGTCGACATATGGTGGACAGGCGACCCACGCTGGAGCTTCGCTCTATCATGCCAGCAAGTGGGGGATCGAGGGCTTCATGGACTCGATTGCACAGGAGTTAGCTCCATTCGGTATCGGCGTCACAATAGTGGAGCCAGGCGGCGCGCGTACCAACTTCCGCGGCGCGGCTGGCGCGGCCCTTGGGGCTAAGCTCGACGCCTATGACGGAACACCCGCGGGCATGGTGCACGCGATCCTCACAGATCCGACTCGCATGCCGAATGGAGACCCCGTCAAGATGGCCGCCGCTATGATCGCTAGCGCGGATCACAATCCGGCACCTCGGCGTTTAGTCCTCGGTTCCGATGCCTTCGCTATCATCCGGAATGCGCTTAAAGACCGACTCTCCGACGTAGAAGCGCAGCAGGAAGAAGCCACAAAAACAGATCTCGATGCGCTATGACATGGATATTATAGCATTATTTCATCTATTCCATCTTTCTATCGCGCAAAATATTTCTGAAAAGCGAATGTAAAAAATATTTGAGATTAGAATGAATCATCAAATCTTTCTTGTTGAGCTATATATGGGTTAACAATAAGAGTGATGTGCGTATCATCCAAAATGTACGAACCAGGACGCCGGATTGCACTCTGCAGGCAAAAAAGTGTTTATTTCGAAGGTGCATTCGATATCCTACTAGGATCTAGATGAACTATGCGCTTCACTCATTGTTGGCTCGGATGCTGTAATCCGGCATCGCACTCGCGACGCAGCCTCTATCATGGTTGCGGCGCTGCCTCGTGAAGACCTGGAGTCGTCATGTTCGCACCGGGATTGATCCAGTTCATCTCCTCGGATGCTCGCTCGCGCCTCCAAGTCCTGGTCCGGCTTGCACCTTTCACCCTTCTCGTGGGCGGTTGCATGACGGTTGGGATGCCGCCGGAAGCCACCGCACCAGTGCCCTCCACGGCGGTCACGGCCAGCTACTCAGCCATGTACGCAGCACGGCCCGAGGAACGCTTCGCCCTGCCGGCTACGGAGATTGCGGACGTCGATCCCCGCTACTTCCGCCAGGAGGTCGCTTATCCGAGAGCTGAGCCGCCGGGCACCCTGGTGGTCGATCCTGGCAACAAGTTCCTCTACCTCGTGCGGGAGAACGGGCGGGCCCTGCGCTACGGTGTTGGGGTCGGCCGGGCTGGGCTCGCCTGGAGCGGCATGGCGCGGGTCGGGCGCAAGGCCGAATGGCCACGCTGGACCCCGACACCGGACATGATCGCTCGTGAGCCGGAGCGGAACGGACCCTGGCGCCACGGCATGGCTGGCGGTTTGAGCAACCCGCTCGGGCCGCGCGCCCTTTACCTGTTCGACGGCCAGCGCGATACGCTCTATCGGATCCACGGTACCACCGAGCCGCATACGATCGGCACCGACGTGTCCTCAGGCTGCATTCGGATGTTCAACCAGGACGTCATCGACCTCTACGGCCGGGTGCCAGTCGAGACCAGGGTCGTCGTCCTACCAGCCGACGAGCATGTCGAACCGGCTGAGACGCAAGTCGCGCGGACGCCCTCCCAGGGAGCGGGCAGTTGAGCTGCCCCAGCCGCTTGGTTCGATTTATGACGGGCGGCGAGAGTCTGCGGAAGCGAACCCACGTCGCAGCAGTGGAGCAGGCGGGACGATGCGCTACCCGGACCTAGAGATCGACCTTCTGCGGGCCTTCGTGGCGGTGGCCGAGACCGGCAGCTTCACCGCCGCCGCGGACGTGGTCCACCGCTCGCAATCCGCGGTGAGCCAGAAGGTGCTGCGGCTCGAGGAGATCCTGGGGCGTCGCGTATTCGACCGCACTAGCCGCACGCTCGGCCTGACCCCGGACGGCGAGCGGCTGCTCGCTGCAGCGCGCCAGATGCTGGATTTCAACGACCGCATCATGCGCACTTGGCGCGAGCCCGCGGCCAGCGGCACGCTGCGGCTCGGCGTGTCGGAGGACTTCATCCCCGGCCAGTTACCGAAGCTGCTCGCCCGGTTCGGCCGGCTCTATCCCGACCTGCACATCGACCTGATGACCGGCCTGAGCTGTAACCTCTTGGAGGCCTATGACGGGAACCGCCTCGATGCCGTGATCGTCAAGCGCGGGGGCGCGGGAGGTCGGGGCCGAGTGATCTGGCGCGAACCGCTCGTTTGGCTGGCCGCCGCCGATTACCAGCTCGATTTCACCCGACCGGCTCGCCTCGTCATGCTG